>CBINOT010000220.1:0-9548 GCA_966252355.1 uncultured Opitutus sp.
CTTGACCAGCCCCAGCGCACGCAATTTTCTCCGCCAACTTCGGAATCTAGGTAATACGTGACATCGACGGATCGAGCCGGCGGAGATTCCACTTCGACGCCAGCCAGGTATTTCATTCGCGTCTCTTCGCGTCCATTCGCGGTTACCTTTCCTGCCTTCGATCAGCGCGAAAAGTACGCGAGCCAAAGTGACGCTCGCACTGAAAACCCGCCAACCGACAGCCTGGATCGACGAGCACCAACACCGCCGGCGCCGTTAGATTCAGATAAAACCACCGAGGCCGAATGCTTGCCTCCCACGCGTAGCGCCAGGCGTTGGCCCCATCGACGTCAAAAGAGCGATTTAATGATCGGCCAAACGAACGAGGCTGCGGCGGCGGCGCCAGAGATAGACATTCCGATCGCACTCAGGGGCTGAAGCTCGCGCAGTAAATCCCAGAGCTTGCCTTCGTCATCTTCCTTTGCGGCCTTTTTCTTCGCCACGAGGGTCATCGCTTGCAGCCGAGCGCCTGACCACGCTCGCCAGCGCAGCACCACCGGCATCGACAGTAAAATCCACGAGACGCCCCATACCGCGTGGGCCAGCATCGCCGAGAGGAGATAACGCTGGTCCTTCAACGCCCCCACGAGATTCCAAAAGAATTGGGTGAAGAAAAGAAATCCGAGCCCGAGCGCCACCGAGTTGACTTGCCAGGCAATAAACTCGTCCGCCAGCGCGGTCATCCGGCGGGAATCCAACGTGGTGACGATGGGACTGGGTGACACTTGTCGGATTTCACGACGCACATCCGCAGCCGCGGCAATCCACTGCAGCCAGAGTAAAGCGACAAGGAAGCAAAATCCGAGAACCTGGCCTTCCTGCGCGATGAACGATGCCGGATGAATATCGAAATTAGGGTAGGCATACACCACCCGACCTTCGCTACTGAGGACAAAATTGCGGATCCAGAGTGGCCATTCATAAAGCACGTAAATGCAACACATGAGTCCAATCAGGCGGAAGAAAGACACTTTAGCTGGAGGCCGGAAGATAGTGACCAGCAGGCCGAGGGCGGTATAGATGGCCGGCCAAAGCAATAGCTGGGGATTTAGATGAAACTCAACCGCGACCACCGGCGGCTTTAGGTTATCGAGTCGGCTGCGCAGGTCTGCTTTATCTTTTAGTAATCCATCGACGTTGGTCGGAATGAAATCCGGTGAGGCCGGGCTGAGCCGACGGTCGATCAATACGAGCTGAGTCTCGAGTTGTGTCTTTTCCTGGGTATGCCGCGCGAGCTTCACTTGCGCGTCGTTCGGCAGCTTTTGGACGAGGCTCCCGTGGTAATAAACGCCGCCGCGAAATGCGATCACCGCCGGCACGACCAACGTGAGCAAGATCGCAGACAACGCGACCAACAGCGCAGTCTGGACGATGTCGATAAGAGAGGATTCGGCGCGAAGGCTTGGACCGCACATGAGAAATGCTCGCTCCGACAACAACGGAGCCGGGGAAGGCGCTCGATCGCTGGCTGGGCGTCAGCGCCACACGAACAAGACATGCCGCGAAAATGTGACAAGGATGGAATGAGTCGGAGCGGGCTCGGCCTGCTGAGGCTTGCGAAACGAAGTGTCTCCTGGCGCTTGTTCTAGCGGCTGGGTTTAGTCTCTTGAGTTGAGCCTTCATCGGTGAAGGAACGCGGCGACGATCGCACAAACGCCATCGACCAAGAGAAAGAGGCCGACACATGTTTCGAGGAGAACTGACGCCCAAAAGACGAACGGCGTCCGAGGACGGAAGATACCCTCCGTCAGTGAAGCCGCCGATTGCGACGGGCGGGATAGGCCTCCATGGAGCCGGCGGCTGAACGACCGGCAGTTTAGACAACCGTGTCCGCAGCGAATCGTGGAGCTTTATCATTTTGCCTGACGTTACAGGAAGCCACGGCGGTGGCTGGCGCGCGGCGTGCATTGGCAGGACGCGCGACCGTGCGCGACGTTAGTTCTAGCTTGTTCGGAATGATTTTGTGCTCACGCGCGATCGTCGGGATCCTCGCGCGGAACGAGCCAGCCGTGGACGACTCCTGCAACGACGAGCAGCACCCCAAACTCCACCAGTAGGTACGGAAGTCGTGATTGATTACGAAGGCCGTAAGCGTGCCCACCAATCAGGATGGCCCCGGCAAGTAACGCGGTGACCCCGCCTCCGATCGACACAGCTGGAATACGCGTGTTCATAAATTTCGCCGAACGTTAGGTGAGCCGGGCGCGCCGCGAGATCGAAGACCGCTGAGTTTTCCGAAGCCTACGTAATGCGGGGGCCGCTCTAGCGGCCGGTTCGGCTTTTCTGTTGGAGCACTCATTGCGCAAGCATCGCCCTCAAGATTCGGAATCGAACCCGAAGACGCGCAGCTCTTGGTTGCAGCGGCAGCCTTTCGCGATGCGTGCCGCCCATGCGACGGCCTCATCGCGACTGTGGAGTTCGAGCACGGTGAAGCCGCCGTTCAGTGGCGGCGCCCAGGGGTAGCCGCCTTCGGATACCCCACCATTGGCCGACACTAATACAGGCGGCACGGTCTCATCGATGCCGCCGCCGAAGACATAGACGCCAGCGGCCTTTGCTTCGCGGATGACAGCGCGAGCGTCACGTCCGACGGCATCCAACTCGCCGTTCGGCACAACCATCGCCGCACTGGGAAAGGAGATTAGATATTTGGCCATGCGTAAATTTGGCTGGATGGTGGGCGCGAGGTGTGAGCGCTTCTCGGCGACGCGACTTCTCCTGTTGGGTTGTTTCTCACCAGAATTTCCACCCAGGCTGCGTCGGTTTTTCATGCACGAGCACAAACTTCGAGATCTTCGTACCGGGCTTCATATGCCTGACTTGATCGTGAAGCTGGCCGCGCAAGTTAAGAGCAACCGTGAAATTCATTTTGTGCACGTTGGAATAGTCGATTGATCCTCAGACGATCGGTACAGCCGGAAATCGTAGCATTCCTTTTCGCTGAGATGGCGACCCTCTCGGATCGCGCGATCCACCAATCCCGCCAGGAAATACAAATCCTTTCCCTCGTCTGTCGCGAGCGTGATCCTCCAGCGTGCGAGGAACCATATGCCGGCCGGTGATTCGAAAAATACCTCGGCGAACGCCGTAATCAGGATTGGGCGCATACCCAAATGTCCGATCCAGCCCCACGATTCGAGCGCCTGCTCGATCACCTCGGCGGGTGGAGAAATGGAGTACATTCGTGTGTCGAACGTCATACGTGGCCGACCGATGGAGTCCGGCCAATTTTTGAATTCGGGCAGACGCCGTCGGTGTTTCGACGAAGCGAGGAGGCGATCAGAATCACAACCTTCAGCCGACGCGGTTCAGGCTAGTCTCCGCATGACGTGCGCTGAGCCGACGGAAAGGGTAAATGAGCGCAGCAGTCCGGCACGTTGATCGGATTATACCATGATCGCTGCTTCTGCTGATCGTGCGAACAATGCATGGATCCTTCGCTGCGCTCAGGATGACAGGCCGGGGGAGCCGGGCGCCATTTGGGCCGTTGAGCAGGGGCACCCTACTTCCGGTTTTTACTCCCGGGCAAACGGCGCTCTTTTGGGCGCTTTGCTCCCGGCTTATGCTCCCCCGGAAAAGCGTCGGGTTTTGGCCGTTTGCTCCCGGGTCGAATCGGTGCGAGGCGGCGCCGAAATACTGGTTTTTACTCCGCCAAACGTCGTCGACGCATTGGCGAGGATACATGACATCGCTCCCGTCGCCCGGCCCCCTCACGTACGCTTCCTTCGTTCAACGGGAAGACCGCGGCGGACCCCAATTATGGTGCGGTTTCTTCGCCCGTCAGCGCGTTACGATCCGGGGCGCTGAGGGCGGCGTTCGCTTGCAGGAATTGCTGAAGTCCCGCGGGCGAGCGACGGCGCCATTCTTCGCCGATCAGCCGCAACGTATTCTGACGCTGCATGAGATCGGAGATGGCCTGCGCCCATTCGACGGCGACTTCGGGCCGTTGTGAGATCAGGGTGGGCAGCGTAGCGACCGAGGAGAGTCCTCCATCGAGATTCGGATCCGGGTCGCGTTGACTCAGCCACTGCGAAGCCGCGGCGGGATCGCGCAGCACCCAATTCGTCAAGGTTTGACCGAGCGCGAGGGCGCGGTCCTCGCCAGCCGGGATGCGCAGCGCGTAGTCGGCGAGCGTGGCCGGATCGGACTGGGCCCAACCCGCGATGAGCCCTTGCAGGGCGTCGTGTCGCAAAGCGGAATCGGTAACGCGATCGAGGGCGGCCACCGCCTGGGCGGGTTGCGCGCGCGCCCAACCGGAAAAGGCTTCGTTGAGCCATTGCGCCCGATTGGCCGGCGCACCTTGCATGGCGAAACGGAGCGCTTGCTCGAAGTGCCCGTTTTCGGCCAGCGCCGCGATCGTCAGATTGCCGTAATCGAGCGCGACCGCGTCGCTCCCATCGGAAATCTTGCGGCCGAGACGGATGACCACATCCGGATTGTCCGCGGCGCCTTCGAGCACCGCGCCAATCGCGGCGCGGTTGTCGACGCCGGGTAATTTCATCGCCGCGGCGAGGGCCGCATCCGGGTCCGATACCGCCCAGCCGCGCAACGCCGCCTGCCGCAGCCGCTCGCGCGACCGAAGGTTCGTTTCCGCTTCGGCCAGCGCCATCGCCCGCTGGGGCGCGTTCTGCGCGATCTGTTCCAGCGCCGCGCTGAGCTCTCGTTCCACCTTCGCGTTACGCGCGAGTTTTGACCAGCGGGTCCACTGTTCATTCGCCTCGACACCTGCTCCGGTGCGCGGCGACGTGGTGGATGGCGGCTGACGCTCGTCACGCACCGCCGCTGTAGCCGTCACCGCGTTTGGGCCCGCTGGCGAATTCGCTCCGCCGTTCGGTGAATGAGGAACCATCCGCCCTAGAACGAACCCGGCCGCCAAGGCCGCGACAAACGCTACGGACCGCCTAAAAAAAGAGGGCGAGACTGACGACATGGAGAGAAACGTAACGGGCGCGATGGATACCTCAAATGCGCACGGTGATCGAGGCTCGCCGCGATGGCACGCCTTTAGATGAATTCCTCGGTGTTTTCGTCGTGCGCGTTATTCCAGCCACAGGCGTTCGACACGCACGCCGTGCTCGTTGCGGCGCTCTTCCGCGGAAATCCCGGGACCGATCGATACGAGGACCGCCTCGACACGATCGAGGGCGAGCGGCGCATTCGTCGGCACCTCCGACCAATACGGAATGAAAACCGGATAGCCGTGCGGAATGTTCGGAGTCCTTACGGGCGTGAGTGCCGAGAGCGGAATCGAAACCGCGCCGAATTTCGGCGGCACCGTCACACGCGCGCCATAGGCCGCGCCATCGGCGGTGACGAGTGCGACCTGCACGGTTTCGGGACGCTCTGCCGCGGAACGCCCATAGAGCACGAGCGTCTTCATGCCCCGCAGCTCCGACGCACGCGCGGCCAGCCGTGGCGCGCAGAACGTCCGGAACGAATGATCGTGCTCGCGGCTCTCCAGATTTCGCGCGGTTACTTCCATCGCCGACGTTCCCGGCCGGTCTGACGGCACGAGCGGATAGCGCACGTCACGATCGTCCGAGGTCACATCCGCGGCATCGGTGGCGGCGTCGAACAGCAGAATGGGGGCCCCGGCCGGGACGCATTGGACCTCCCACCGTTCGCCAAAGAAATCCCAATCGGCGGGCGTGCCCGCAAACTCGGCGGGGAAGGTTTCGGCTCCGTCCGCCGTGTGGACGACCACGCAGTATCGGAGCGTGCCCGGTTTCGCGTGTTCCGCCGGAATCTCCGCGGTGTAGTCGAAACCGTCGCGGGCGGTCATCGGTATCGCTAGGCCCGATTCGCGATAAGGCACGGTTCCCGGGCCGGGCGTATTGCCGCCGCCGGGCATCGCGCGTTGCGGGGCGGACGCCGGTTCCGGCTCCGAGGCGAGCCGCGGAAACACGACCAATTCCACGCGTCGCACCGCACTGGGTGCGGCGACCGTGGCGACGATTTTTACCGGCCGATCGGCCGCGACCTCCACGGGTGGCTCGTGCAACACATAGGTGCGGTCCATCGATGCAGGAGGCGCGACGAACTCGCGCAGCCGAAGCGGTCCGACTTTGGCGTCGGCGTTCGGCGGCGCGGTCGCTTCGCGTCGGCTCAAGAGATACGTTCCTGGTTGGATCGTGAACGTGCCGTCATCCGCGGCACCGCGATACGCGTTGCCGTCGTTGACCCCGGCGATGCGGAAGTCGTGCCCGAGGTCGGGCAGTTCGAGATGCATCGGCCATTCGGCCCAGACGATGCGCGACACTTGCTTCTTCGGACTCGGCTGCGCGTACGGGTCGTGGACCCAAATTGCATCGGGCATCACTTCGAGCCGCCACACGCCGGGCGCGATCCGATCGAGGAAGTAGGCGCCGCGTCCGGGATAGCCGACGAGGGGCGAGGTGCCAAAGCCGGCGATCTGTTGCAGCTTTTCCGCGGCCGGTGCGGGCGTCCGGGTCGTATTTGTGTACAGGTATTTTTCGTCGGTGATCAGCTCGGCGAGGTCCTCCGCGTAGCTAACGCGCACGCCTTCAAAACGCGTGTTGTTCGGATAGCTGCCGTAGTCCTTCAGCCGCGGCACCCGGCGAAACGCCTCCGCCGCGATCATCAGGCTCAACGCCTTTTGCGGCGCGTAAACCAGGTTCATATAATGCGTCTGGTACTCGGTATTGAACGGCGCGAGGTACAGCGGATCGTACGCGAACTGGGTGGCGAACTGCGCGCCGACCTTCCGGAACGTTCGCGCCATCGCCGGGTAGGTGTACGAGCGGCCGAGGTCGGCGGGGTCGAATTCATAGAAGAGCTTCGCCTTCGTTTTGAATTTGGGGTGATCCGCGAACGGAATCGGATACCGATCGAGATAAGGCAGGAAATTTCCGCGCTGTTCGTGGCCCGCGAGCAAATTACTCGGGTACCACTGAAACGTGCCGCCCTGGATGTTGGCGTCGAGGTACGCTTCGAACACCGGCAGCCCGTGGCTCATGTTGTAGAAAATCGGCTGCCGCGCGCCCGCGGTGCGCAGCGCCTGGGTCATGCGGTTGATGTACTCGAGCGTTGGCGCATACTCGAAATGCCCGGGCTCGTTGCAGATTTCGAAGGCGATGACGTCCGGGTCGTCCTTGTACGCCAACCCCGTATGCGGATTCACGTGACGGGCAAATTGCTCGAGATAACGCTCCTGTAACGGCCATGACGTGCGATCTTCGAGGCATCCGCGTTTGCCGTAACGGCTCGAGAATCCGGGCAGCGGGAGGCCGGCTTCGGGGTAGCCGGCATTGCCGAATTGGAGCGGAGTAAGGACCATTTTGATCCCGCGCTCTTTCAGCTTCGCGAGGAGATAATCGAGCGCACGGACGTGCTCGTTCACGATCAGATTGCCATCCGCGTCCGAGATTTCGCGATCCCACACGTGCACCCGATAGGCGTCGAGGCCGAGGCGCGCAAAATGGTAGACGTCCGCGTCGATGGCCTGCTCGATCGAAACGCCCAGCCGCTGATGCGCGCGAAACGCATACGCGAAAGGCGCGGTGTAGTTGACGCCGTAGAGCGCCACCTCCCGGCCGGACTCCGACCAGCGCCAAACGCCATTTTCATCCACGACGGTGGCCGGCGCTTGCGCGCGCGTGAGCGAGGAACTGCCGACAGCCAGCGCCGCGAGGGCGACGAACAAAACCCGGGAGAGCATAGGAGAGGGAAGGGTGACGCGCGGATTCGCGCAGCGCACGGGACTAGATCTGCGACCCTGTTTCGCAGGCCATCTTAGTCAAGTATGACAACGGATAAAATAGTTCGATAACCGGCTTCATCCCGTCGTCACGGCGATTTCCCATTCAAACCGGGTTAGACGCGGATCACGCGGATCGGCGTAGATCGTCGGTCGCAGACACGGCCGTGCGATCGAGCCGCGGTCGAATCATTCGCGAGCCGCCGGTCACTTCAGCGCGCGCAGCGTCAGCAGGTAGACGAGAGCCCAGTCCTGGTCGTTCGCCCACGGGTCGTTGCGGGCGCCAGCCACTCCGTTGGTGGTCCGGGCGTAAAGATGGGCGGCGCCTGCGCTCCCGTCGGGATTGAACAGGGACAGATTTCCCTTCACGACCGTTTCGGCGCGGCGGAGCCAGGCCGGGTTCTTCGTCGCCAAACCGTAATACGCATAGGCGAGTCCGTTGATAGCGCTCCAATAATGCGGCATCGTGTCGCCGTATACGGCGAGCTTGCCGAACCAGAAGTCGTCCCAATGGCGGATGGAAATCTCGTTGAGTCGCGCATCGGGCTGACGGCCGGCGAAAGCTTCGAGAATCGGCATCTGGGCCGTCGCGCCTTCAAGGTAAGCCGCCTCGCCGGTTGCGAGCGAAAACTCGGCGAGCATCTGCACGGACGGCGCGACGATCGACTGCTCGAAGTTCACTTCCGAGCGCGGGTAGTTGATTCCGTTCTGCAGCAAGTAGTCGGCGTGTCGCCGAAAAAGCCCCCTGACCTCGTCGTACTCTGCGGTACGACCGGCCTCGCGGAGGGCGGCGAGACTCTCGCGCACGGGAAGGCCAATCGCATAAAATCGGTCGCCGTGCTGCGCCTGATAGTAGTTGCGGATGACGCGAACGAAGCGATCGAGCTGCGTCGAGTCCCCGGTCGCGCGATACATCGCCACATGAAAATGGGCGACCCACGCATGGTTGTAAGGGCGATGCATCCTTTTGCGGCCGGCATCGTTGAAGACTTCGCCGGTTTCGTTCTCGAGTTCGCGCGCGACGAAGTCGGAGTAGCGGCGGAGACTTTGCTGCAGCTCGACCTTGAACGCTTCGTCACGCACCAGCGGCAAATAAAGCGCCCCGAGCACGCCCATCCCCACGCGTTCGCGGCCCGCGTTGTGGTCGTTCTTCGTGCGATAGATCTGCTCGCCCGTTTCGTTGTCGTAGGCGAGATACGCTCCGTCGAGCGGCGTGCCGGGCGCGTTGCGCTGCTGTTTGCGGACGATGAATTTTACGCGCGCGTCGAGCAGGGCTTCGAACGGCGGCGTGACATGCGCGGAAAGGAAATGCCGCCGTTCGTGCGCGGCCGTGCCGGTCACCAACTCAACGCGAATATCGCCGGCAGCCGTCGTTGGAATCGTGGCGATGATCGGCCCCGCGCCGCTTTGGTGCATGGCAACGGGCTGGTCGTTCGCGAAGAGTTGGGCTTCCGCCAACGACGAGGCGGATTGCGCGGTGACTTCGAGCGGTTGCCCGACGGAAACCGTGTAATCCTTCGCCGTCAGGCGCACGAAACCGGGAGTCGTGGCGAGCTTGGCGAAAAAGTCGTCCCAGCCCGAATGCCAAAACAACTTCCAGGCGACCTTCACGCTGTCGCCGGCCTTGATGCTCATCGCGGCCGGATGAAGCAGAAAGACGCCGCGGTCGTTAAACGTGCCGCCGCGCTGGCTGTAGGATTCGAATGCGCCTTCGGTCACGACCAGTCCGAGGTGGGGAGGCTCTGTGCCCATCCGCCTCGCGTTGATCCAAGCGGAGGCGCCGCCCATCCAG
>CBINOT010000221.1:0-9540 GCA_966252355.1 uncultured Opitutus sp.
CTGCTCCGGCCGCACGCGGTACGGCGACGCAACCGCCGCCCTTCACGGCGCCGAGTGCGCCGGCGAAGACCAACGAGGGGAAGGGGCCGAAGATCGACCCGATTGCGCGGGGTATCGTGGAGGTCGCGCACGGTCGCTGGTCCAAGGGAGTAGGATTAGGGCTGAACCCATCGCTTTCTTTCGTTGGCGGTCAGCCAACGCTCACGCTGGTGGTCGACGCGAACGAAACGCCGGCTGCCAAACGCCATTTTGAGGAGGCCGTCGTCGAAGCGTGCCAGTTTCTCGTTAACGACACTGCTTTCGAAAGCGCCGTCGTCTGTGTCACGCGGGTGAATTCGAAGAACCCGAAAGCGACGAAGACCGAAAATATCGTGATTCACCGCGCGGCTTTCGAAGCCGCAATCAAGGGCGCAGGCAAAAACCAGAAGCTATCGGCCGCGAAGGCGAAGCTGCGGGGCAATGACGCCGGCATCCACCAAGCCTGTTTGGAATTGGGCTTCAAATAACCGTGACGCACCTCCCCATGAACGCCTTTTCGTTTTTCAAGAAGCTTTCCACGCTCGTCGTCCTCGGTGCGAGCGCTCTGCTCGCGTTGCCGGCTGTCGCCGCGCCGTTCGGTTCGTTCGACGCGATGAGCCCGAACTCCGTCAACGCATCCACGACCCTATGGGGCGGGGGCTGGGCCGCCGATTATGGCATGGGCGCGCCGGTGCAACGGGTCGAAATCCGGATCGACGGATCCGCACGCTGCAACGCCATGCTGAATTTCGAGCGGCCGGATGTCGCGAACGCGTTTGGCCGACCCGATTTCCAATATTCCGGGTTCAATTTTTGGCAAAATATCGGCGAACTCAACCTGAGTGCCGGCAGCCACGAAGTTTCTGCCTGGGCTTTCAACAACAACGGCGAAGGGTCGCAGCTCGGAAATACCTTTTCGATCGACGTCGCGGCGAATCAATCGCCCTCGTGTGGCATTTCCGTGGATGGACATGGCGGCGGCGACACCATTACGCGGCCGCACAATGGATCGGTCTCGGTCACGGTCCGTTATACCGCGAACGATCCCGACGGAAACCTACAAGGCATTCGGTACAACGTATGGAATTCGTCCACCGGATACTTCGACAATGGCGGCGGCGGCTTTTCGAGCGTCGGCGGCAGTGGCGGCGAACTCACCCGCACCGTCACGCTCGACTCGGATGGTGACTGGTACTTTTGGACCGATGCCCAGGACAACGCCGGTGCATACGCGAGCACCGGCCCATGGGGCGGCGGTTTTCACCTGGTCGTAAACGAAGCGGCGGCACCGAACCATGTGCCGACCACAAATTGGGTCAGTGCGTCGGACGGCGTCCCTGGAGAAACCATCACGATCACCGGCAACGCGTCGGATGAGGACGGGAACCTCAAGTGGATCCTCTTTTACGTGAATCCTCCGGACAATTCCGGCTGGCAGTTTGTGAACTATGCGACGGTGAGCGGCGGGAACGCGACCGCTTCGGTCCAATGGACTACGCCCTCTTCCGCACAGACCGGGCACTGGACCGCGATGATCCTGGCCGTGGATCAAAGCGATGCTTGGAGCATTGGTGTGGGTGTGACGTCGACGTTTTGGTTGAAGAGACGTCAGTCGGTCAGCTCGGTGTCCGCGACCGTCGAGGTCGGGCATCCGTTCACTCCCGTGTATAACGGGGGCGATGGAACGGGTGCCTGGCAATTTTGCGTCGGCGCTTATACAGCGTGGGGTGGTAGCGCCTCCGGCACGTTCGACCCAGTCGTCAATGCGTGGGTGCCAAGCTGGAGTCCGCCGCAGGTGAAATCGTATGATGTTTGGGTTCGTAAGGTCGGCGACGACAATTTCTGGGACGCCGATCCGGCAGGCCCATACTCGCTCACGGCCGTCCCTGGAGTGCCAGGTATCACGAGTGGGTCTACGGCATCCGGCACGGTGAACGTCGCGTTCAGTTATCAGATCACAGCCTCGAATTCGCCGACGAGTTTCGGCGCCTCAGGTCTTCCGCCGGGCCTCTCCGTCAACACCACGACGGGCCTCATCTCCGGAACGCCCACGACAGCCGGAACGTATAATGCCACGATCAGTGCGAGCAATGGCACAGGCACGGGCAGCCAAGCGTTGACGATTACCATTGCCGAGGCTGCACCTGTGATCACGAGCGCGAGTTCGGCGAGTGGGACGGCGAACGCGCCGTTCAGCTACACCATTACGGCGTCGAACAGCCCGACCAATTATGGCGCTTCGTCGTTGCCCGCGTGGCTCACGCGCAGCGGCAACGTCGTATCGGGAACGCCCACCGCGGCTGGAACCTATAATATCACGGTGAGCGCTTCGAATTCCGGCGGCAGCGGAAGCCTCGGCGTTTCGATCACGATCGCATCCGCCGGAGGAGGTGGAGGCGGAGGCGGTGGGGGTGGCGGTGGCGGTGGCGGAGGAGGTGGTGGTGGGTCAACGGATGGAACGAACGGTTCAACCGCTCTTGTCGCGCCTGAAACCGATGGCACCGTCTATTCGTCGCCCTCTACCGCGACGGGAGGCTGGCCGAACGCGACGACCGCGCAAACCGACGTCGTGGCTTACACGCCCGCCGAATTCAGCGTGAACGCTTCGGGCGAGGCCGTAGCGAAGATTCCGATTGCCGTGACGTCCGGTGTGGCCGGCCTTCAGCCGAGCCTTGCCTTGGTCTATAACCACAATGGCGGAAACGGATACGTGGGCGTCGGTTGGTCGCTTGACGGCCTGTCGACCATTAGCCGCCGACCGGCGACCTTGGCAACGGACGGACTCATCTCGCCCGTTAATCTAGACGCCAACGATCGTTTCGCGTTCAACGGCCAAAAGCTCATCAAGGTCGCGGATGAAGCGACTCGCACCGAGTACCGGACCGAAATCGACGGCTTCAGCCGGATCTATGCTTATCCCGGAACGAACTATGGCCCGGCGCGCTTCGAGGTTTATACGAAAGCCGGCCTCAAACTGGACTTTGGCAGCAAGACCGATCCGGCCACGGGTTCGCGCATCATGGCGCAATCGCCAGCACCGACCGACGCGGTCTTGGTCTGGGCGCTCGACACCGTCACGGATCGAGCGGGCAACAAGATCAACTTCTACTACGAACGCAGCGGTGTGGCGGGCGAATTCTACATTCGCCGAATCAAATACACCGGCAGCGAAAAAGCGCAGGTGGAATTCAAGTACGAGGATCGCACGGACATCATGTCCGGCTATCAGGGCGGAGCTCCTTGGGCTCGTACCAAACGCTTGCAGACGATCGAATCAACGTACGACGCGGTGCTCGCTCGCCGCTACGTGCTCACGTACGAATCGAGCCCAAATACGTCGCGCTCGCGGCTAACCAAGGTGCAGGAGTTCGACGCCGGCGGAAGCGCGCTACCCGCAATGTCGCTTTCGTATAAGCAAGAAACAACGGGGTGGGCGACAGAGAGTTTACCTGCCTTTCAAGTCGCACATCCTTTGTCGCTAGTGACGCAAACACCGGCCATGGGAATGAATTGGATTAACGGTCAAACAGGCTCTGGATTTGCGGATATTAACGGGGACGGCATCCCCGACTTTCTGAGCCGACACTATATGAGCGCTACCGATGCCGGATTCGTCTCGCTCGGTTCTCCGAGCGGCTGGGCTACCGGTCCACAAGGATTTGTCCCCCCCTGGCATCTCGGGGCCACCACACAGAGCGCTAACGACCAAGGCGTGCGCTTTGTAGACCTGAATGCAGATGGCTATGTGGACATGATCAAGTCCAACGATGCGCCCAACTCAAATAATGGAGTGTATCTCAACCAGGCCGGCGGGTGGGTGCAAATGGGCAACAATGCGAACTGGTACCCCTCGAATAACTTCCTGATTGGTTCGATGACTGGCGATCCCGACCGCGGAGCTCGGTTTGTCGACCTAGACGGTGATGGCCGCGTCGATGTGATATGGGCGAGATATTTAAGCGGCTCGCGCATCTCGGGAGCATTGCGTAATAACGGCAGCGGCTGGGAGCACTTCCCGGCCGATCCGGGTCGTCCAGGATATGAAATTTATGACCCCCCAGCTGGAATTTACATTGCCCCTATATCCGGCACCGATGGCGAAACTGGAGTGCGCATTATCGACATCAACGGAGACGGATTGCCCGATATTCTATATAGTTGGGACAATGGAACTGTTTCCGGATCGGCTTACCTCAATACCGGTCACGGTTGGAGGTCGGATGCGAGCTACGTTCCGCGTGGCGCAATTGGCCGCGAGGGCAATGCGATTGTCGGTTCCGACTTTGTCGATGTAAATGGCGACGGACTGCCTGATCAGGTTGTTAGCGAGACCGTGTACGATTATAACGCCACATATTCTAACGCGGTTACGTATATCAACACAGGCAAAGGGTGGATTTTGGCGGACAGCGCATTCAATCTCAAGCAACCGCTGATTGACACCGCGAGCGTTGCCCGCGCGCGCGATTATCATGTCGGCGGCATGCGATTCGGGGTCGTTTTCGACGATATGAACGGCGACGGGCTGACCGATATGGTTATGGCAACGTATTATTACCAATGTAATAACTTCGATGGAAAGTACCCTTTGTACCCGGCGTCGGGAAATGGGGGTCGTGGTAAGACCTACATAAATACCGGAAGCGGATGGATAGAGAAGGACTACGGACCCCATTCATTCCTGGGATACATCAGCGGCGATCTTCAAGGGCCTGACATCGGAACTCAGTTGTTGGATATCAACGGCGATGGAATGTCGGATGTTGTGCAACACTACTATGTGGATGACGCAGGTGGAACGAACCCGCATGTCGCCCAGACTTGGTTGAATCTTTCAGGAAAGCCCGACCTGCTCGAGGCGATCACTTATTCGTCAGGCGCGCAGACTGCAGTTGCCTACTCCCCATTAGCACGAAACGACGCGGGGTGTTATCTGCGCGGCAATAGAGGCTCGGTGAGTTACCCGTTGAACGATGTCCAGGATACGCGTTATGTCGTCCGTCGAGTAACGGAGGACGACGGAATTGGTGGTGTGTATCATGTGAACTACAGTTACACCGCGCTTCGCAAAAACTTGCTCGAGGGCGATATGGGTTTTGCGTCCGTGAAAGCGGTCGACGATCGCACGAACAAAGCGGTGACGACCTATTATCGCCAAGATTATCCATTCATTGGAATGCCTTGGAAGGTGGAGAGCGCGCTTGGCAACGGCCGGGTATTCGCATCGAGCACGACGACCTGGGACGCGCAATCGACCATTTCGGCCGTAGCGCGCATCAAAGCCCCGTACGCCAAGCAGGTCGATGAATTGTCGTTCGACCCCGATTCCGCGAGCAGCACCCCGTACCTAACGAAGACAACCAAGACGAACAGCGTCAGTGCATGGGGCGATCCGACCGACACGAGCGTCATCGCGACTGATGGTTTCTCGTCGGCTATCACGGTCGCCATCACGTACGCCGCCTCGCCAACCTATCCGGGGCAGATTTCGGAAGCAACGCTCACAACCACTGCGTCGACGGTGGCTCCGCTTGTCGCAACTTCGAAGACCCGTACTAGCAAGCAGCAATTCGATGCCGTGGGCCGTTTGCAGGTCGAGACGCAAGAGCCATCGAACCCCGCGGATACTTCGTACTATCTCACGACGACCTATCACTTCGACGCGTATGGTAACACAGACTACATTGAAGTGAATGGACCCGGTTTGTCCGCTGCTCGACGCACGTCGCTTGAGTATTCGCCGATTTACGAGGGGCGCTTTATCACAAAGAAGACCAATGCGGAAGGGCACGTCGAGACGTTCTCCGACTTCGACCAAGCGCTCGGCGTCGCCAAAACTCACGTGGATGCAAATCTACTGACCACCACGTTCCTCTACGACGGGCTCGGTCGCATGACCCAACAGACGTCGCCGGGCAATGTCACTACGACCGTCCAGCGGAGTTGGGCGGGAGCGACTGATCGACCGAGCGTCGCCGCGTATTACATCCAAACGATCTCACAGGGCGCGCCTCCGGCTCTCGTTTTCTGCGACAAGCTTTCCCGACCAGTACGTCTCGACGGAGTTAGTCCCGACCATCGCACGACCTATGCCGATACCTATTACGATTCGCGCGGGAACGTCGCGGTGAAAACGCGGCCGTACTTCGTCGGCGACAGCCATGTTTATGGCACGCTGACCCAGTTCGACGCAGTGGGTCGGATATCAAGTGTCACGTATGAAGGCGAATTGACCTTCGGGGCCGGCTGGGCAGTGACCGGCATTGCCTCCGCGATTGGCACCTCGACCTTCACATATTCGGATTTCACGACGACGGAGACGCGGCCGGCCGTGAGCTATGCGCCGGCCACTGGCGTGTCCTATAATCGCAGTGGGACGGTGGCTACGACCCGGAATTCGCTGGGCAAGACCACGAAGGTGGTCGAATCGGGCACCACGACGGAGACCGGTCGACCGACCGAATCGCTCTCGGCGACGATCTCATACACCTACGACGGGTTGGGATCGCTCGCAACGATCGTCGATCCGATCAACGCGACGACCACGTACTCGAACGATGCCTACGGGCGTCGTACGGTCGCCGTGGACCCCAATCGTGGCACGTGGACCTTCCAATACAATCCCTTGGGCGAACTTGTTTCGCAAACCGACGCGAAGAACGCGACGTCGAGTTTCACATATGATCGCTTGGGGCGCTCGAAGACCCGCTCGATTGCCGGCGCCACGACCACCTGGAACTATGACACGGCTCCAGGCAAAGGCATTGGCCAGTTGGCGAGCATTGCGTCGTTCAACAATGTCAACGAGTCGTTCGAGTACGATGTGTACGGTCGGCTTTCGAAGAGCACCCGTAGCATTGGACCCGTCAACTACGCGCGTACCTATGGCTATGACACGTGGCATCGGCTGAAGACGATTACTCATCAAGACAGCACGTTTTCGGAGCGCAGAGTCTATAGTGGTTTCGGGCATTGGGTGGCTTTGCGTAACGACGCGACGTCTGGGCGTTATTGGGTGGGTACCGCGTACGAGGCCGACGGCCGGGTTCGAACGATCCTGTACGGCAATGGTGTCACGACCAATCGGACGTATCGACCCGACATGGGTGGCGTGCTTGATTCCGTCACGACCGGCAACGCCGCCAATATGCAGGGCGCGCAATATCTCCGTTACTTCTACGAGCCGGGTCGCATCGGTAGCTTGTACCAGCGCTTGGACTTCAACCATCAGGTAGCCGAAGGCTTTACCTACGATGCGCTGACGCGACTCCGTGCGACGTATTTTGGTACGACCTCCGGTTATACGACGGCAATCAACGTCGCGACGACGAGCCAGTACACGTACGATCTCGCCGGCAATATTCAGTCGAAGTCAGGTGTAGGCAGCTACACGTATTTCTCGGCGGGCGAGCAAGGCGTGGCCCATGGTGCGCATGCCATCAAGTCGGTCGCGGGTGGCCCGATATTTGCCTACGACAACAACGGCAATCTCACGTCGACCGGGGAACTGACGACGTCGTGGACCGCGTTCAACCAGCCGGACACGATTACCCGTTCAGGCGCGAGCGTCTCGTTCCTGTACGGCGCGGATTTGCAACGCGTCCGCCAAGTGCATGGCGGCGAGACGATCGATTACGTCGGCGGCAATCATGAGCATCGGACGTCCAGCGGGGTGGACGATCACGTCCACTACCTCAGCGGGCCCTTTGGCCGGATGGGGCAAGTGACGTTCCGCGCCGGCCATTATGCCGACGTTCGGTACTTCCATCACGACCATCTCGGATCGGTCGATACGATCACGATGCTTGATGGCTCCGCGCAGGCGCAAAGCTACGACCCGTGGGGCGAGCGGCGGTCTGGGACGACATGGCAACCGGGGTTCGTAAGTTCCACGGAGCGCCGCGGTTTCACCGACCACGAAGAACTCGACGACGTGAAGCTCATCAACATGAACGGGCGTGTCTACGATCCTCGTTTAGGTCGCTTCCTTTCCGTCGACCCTGTTTTCGACGCGTTAGGTCAGACCCAAGGGGTGAACGCGTATAGCTATGTGCGCAATAATCCGATCAGCTATACCGACCCGACCGGCCTTGCGTCCGAAGCCAACGAGTCCGGTGGCAATTCGGGGGCCTCGTTGATGGAAACATTTAAGTCGTGGTTCTCGTCGAAAAAAGATGGAGGCAGCACGTCTCTATCGGTAACCGCTCAGTCGACGAACGAACCGACGGTAAGCGAATCGTTCCGCAAAGGCGCTAGTGGCGGCTTATCGAGCGATGCACAGGCGATGGGCCAAAAGATCGTAAGTGTGTTCGTTCCTGACGCTGTCATCCGGGCCGGGCACGGTTCGTCCTTCGAGAACGATCTGGCTGCGGATAACGACATTGCGCTGAAGGCCGGCCTCGCCGGAGGAATGAAGAAAGCAAGCGATCTGCTTGAGGCTTCTGCAAAGACGATGGTCGCGGTCGATAAGAGCATACCGCCACTCGGGCTAGCACTCTCGTTGATGCAACTGGCGTCGGGAAAAGATATGATTGGGCAACCTGGAAGCCGTGGCGACGCTGCTTTCGAACTAGGGACGCAAATGTTCGGAGGCGTCTTAATCTCGAAGGCGGGTGGATTCCTCGCGTCGATTAAAGGTCTCGCCGCAGAGAGCGAGCTTACCGCCGCCCGAATCGTAGAGATAAATCAGAAATTCAGTTCAGGCGTAACTGCGACTGGTCATCCCGAAACCGTGATTGCCAACATGGCTTATCGGGAGGGCGCAGTCGACAAAGCCGCCACGGCGATTCGTGATATTGCAGGCAGTCACCTTTTTGAAAACGGAAACAAACGGACCGCACAGGCTATCGCCGAACAGTTATTAGGAAAAGGAGCGAGTCCTGCACAGATCCGGACGGTAATCGACCGCGCCGCAGATAGCACCTTGCCTAATCATCTGAGAACGGTTGAAGAGATTTCCCAAGCACTTAAAACAGGCAAATAAACCTATGCAAAACGACAATTTGTTAGATCAGCTCAAGCGCGATGGGCGACTGGATCAGGCGCTAGCCGCGACGTGGCGCGATGCAGCTCAACTACTGGCGGTGTTAGATGTGATCGGGCGAGAGGGAGGCTCGGCTCTTGTGAAGATTGATGGCGAACGCAAAAACGGCCTATTTTACACGGTCGTGATTTCCGGCGGAAAATTGTCCGGCAAGTTCTTTCACAAGGATTCTGCCGACCTTGTATCGGCGCTTCAGCAAGCGATTTTATTCTATCGGAACGAGGTTTGGCTGAAAAAGCATTAATCGACCGATGAATTCTTGCCGCAGAGAGTAGGGCGCTGACCTTAGGTTCACATGAGGCGTTTGATGCAGCGCTTATGCAGTCATCGACCGGTACTCACGAATTGGATCTGGATTCCGAATCTTCGGAAACAAGGGACTAGTCGGAGATGCTTTCAATCGGAATATCTTGCTGATCGAAGCGTAAGCGTCCGACCGGGTGCCTCGTAGCGTCGTGAAGCGGCGCAATGTAAGCTCC
>CBINOT010000222.1:0-9530 GCA_966252355.1 uncultured Opitutus sp.
TATCAGGCGCCCGCGCCGTTCAAGCCTGATCCTGAGGCGGTGCGACGTGCCGCCCGGGCGTTGGTGGCCGAGCGGCACCTGCTGGCGGAGGACGTCGAGCTGTGCGTCCGCATCGCGCTCGCCCGCTACGACAAGGACCCCGCCACCGATCTGGCCGACATCGTTAAAGAGGCCGCGCGTTTGTCGGAATCATATACGATGAACGGCGGTCACCGCTCGTTCGATATTCTTCATGTGGCCACGGCGCGAGTACTCAAGGCAACGCTGTTTCTTTCGTTCGATGCCAATCAACGAAAGCTCGCGGCAGCCGTGCAAATCGCCGTCGGCCCGTAGCGATTCTCCGGCGCGAACGCCGCCTTACCTCGATCTTCGGCTGCGTGTCAGGAATAGATATCGATAAGTTAAAGGGGACCGCTCGCTGGCACTCGCAGCTACGTCGGGCTGGTATTTCTGGCGTCTAGGGTCTGGGCAGGAGGCGTTCCATTCTTCGCGTCACTTCGCGTCTTTCGCGGTTCACGGTCTTCTCTGTGAACTCGGATTGGTCTCCGTGAGCTCTGTGCCAAGATCGGGCCGGGGGTCGGGTGTGCGCGGCGAGGTTCGAGGCTCGGATCTCTGCGGATCTCTGCGAGCTCCTGTAAAATGGATTGGGAGGTTGGTTTTGTTCGAAGGTCAGGCGCGGCCTCCATGCCAGGCTTCGCGTGCGGTTCACTCGACGGATCCGCTCGCTGGCGCTCGCAGCTACATCGGGGCGCGCTCGGACGGCGTCTGCGAGCAGGCGCCCTACAGGGAAACCGGCGTCGCGCGCGTCTTTCGCGGTTCACGTTCTTCTCTGTGAGCTCGGATCGGTCTCTGTGACCTCTGTGCCAAGATCGGGCCGGGCTCTCGGAGCCCAGCTACATCTGAATACCCGGACGGCGTCTGCAAGCAGGCGCCCTACAAGGAACCGGCGCCGTGCGCTTCGGGGCGTTCGAGCGCCCTACCTCTCGGCCATTGCCGTGCGACGATCAGCGAGGATCAACGTTCCAACGGCTGCGGGGTCTCTTCGCGGCTTTTGCGGACTTCGTGTGCCGAATCCAGGCATTGTCTCGCGTGGTTCGTTGTTCTGCTATGCTTTCCTCTCCAGCCGCATGAAGCTCCATCGAACTTCTTCGATCATCGGTGCCGCGACCGGGCTGCTGCTGCTTGGGTTTGTGCTGTGGGCGATGCACCTGCTGACGGTCTCGCCGGATGCGCGACGTGAGGCGTTCTGCCGTGATAGACTCGCCTATGCACGTTAACGCGCAGCTTTTCGAAGCGTTGAGTCAAAAAAACGCCGCTGCCGCCGCAGCAGCGATCAACCGAGGAGCCGATGTGAACGGCCAGACGATATTGGGAGAAGGAGTCTGGTCGTTTGTGATTCCTGCCGGGATAGACTCCGTTCGCATGGCTTTGGGTTTCGGAGCCAACCCAAACGGACTCGATGCCGCCCGCCACGCCGCCTTGTATTGGGCGGTTCACGCCAAAAATGCCGAAGTCGCCAAGGTCCTAATCGAGGCCGGAGCCAGCATGGAGATCGACGCCTCTGACGGCTTCAATGTACTGCACGAAGCAGCAATGGCTGGATACGCCGACGTGGTTGGCGCGTTGGTCGGCGCTGCTCCCGATCGGGCAATTCACTCGTTGAACGTCCTGGGGCGCACCCCGCTCGCCGAAGCAATCGCAGCGGGGAACGAGGGGTGCGCGCGGTTGATTGAAGATGAAATCGCCCGGCGGATAGCGAAATCTACGCCGCAGGGTCGGTAGCGCTGCGCGCGGCGTTGGTGGCCGGCCGCCGGGCGCTAGCAGGCTGTGCTAGGGTCTCGGATCTGGGGCGGAAGCGGACGAGTCCCTGGTCGCTGGTCCCTGGTCTTTGGTCGCGGCGGGTGGCGCCGCAGGGGTCTGGCATCCAACCCGCAAATTTCACACTCGAAACAATCACAAACGTGGGGCCACAGAGCACACAGAGCTCTGACACAGAGTTCACAGAGACTAATCCACGAGAGCCGATTTCGCCCAACGACCCATTCGCATCATCACTCCCGATACAGATCGCGGCCTCCTGCTGCCTCTGTGTCGGAGCTCTGTGAACTCCGTGGCGATGGCTCGGGTTGGTTTTGCTGCGAAATAGCTGAGCTAGGGTCGGCGGCTGGCGCCGCAGGGGCTCGGATCTCGGAAAGCGATGGCATCGTGCTCGTGATCTTAATCGTGATCGTGATCCGACGGCTCCATCTTGTGGGTGCCGAGCGGTTGACGGGCTGTCGCTTCGCTCGGTACCGCTACGCCCAGACCTTAGATCCAAGACCCCTGCGGCGCGGAGCGCAGATTCCGAGCGGGCCTTCGACCTGTCCCTAACGCGTGCCCATATATTGCCGGTGCGGCGAAGGCTGCATGGATCCTTCGCTACGCTCAGGATGACAGGCGGGGGGGCGTGAACCATGCTCGATACACGCTACCCGCTACTCGCTACTTCTGCTGATAGCTACGTCGAGCACGGCGCTGAGCGGAAGCAGCGCCCTACCCCGTGCGTGGTCGCAGGGGCAATTCGAGGCAGAAGGATGCGCCCTTCCCCGGGCCTTCGCTCGTGGCGGTGAGCGCGCCTCCGAGCTCGCGGGCGGCGAGCGCGCCGCTGTGCAAGCCGAAGCCGTGCCCGTTGATCCGCGTCGTGAAGCCGTGGCTGAAAATGCGCGTGAGATTCTCAGCCGGTATTCCCACCCCGTTGTCGGACACGACAACTCGCACCCGTTCGTCGTCCGCGCTCACCCGCACCGTGATGCACGCATCGCCACGCGCGGCCTCCTGACAGGCCAGTTTCGCGTTCTGCACCAGGTTCACGAGAATCTGAATCACGCGATGCCGCTCCGTCAGGATCGTGGGCTGCGCCTCGTACTCCCGCACGATCCGCACGTGATGACGCTCCAACGTCGCCGCGTTGATCCGCAGCGCGTCCTCCAGGAGTTCGGTCACTTGCACCGACTCGAGCACGCCCGCCACACGCGCGTAGCCCTGCTGCATCGCGACGATCTGCTTGATGTGGTCGACATTGCGCTGCAGCGCCGCGATCTCGTGCTGCACGTCGGTCTGCTCCTTCGCGAGATGCTCGGCCAAGGCGTCGACAAACGCTGGAATCCGCTGCCCGCGCGGATCGCTCATGACGAATTCGCCGAGATGCGCGGCATGTTCGCGCAACAACTCGCCCAGCTTCGCCACCCGATCGACTTTCGAACTCTTCGAGAGCGTCGCGAGGACCGAGGTCGAAACCGTCACGCTGTTCAACACATTGCCCACGTTGTGCAGCACGCCGGTCGCCACTTCCGCCATGCCCGCTTGCCGCGAGGTCTCGAGGAGACGTTGATTCGTTTCCTTCAACCGAGCCTCCGTCTCCTTGCGCTCCGTGGCATCGACGAGGGTCGCCACGAGTTGCACGCGTTCGGGCGCGCCCGCCTGGTAACTGCGGACCGTAAGAACGCCCCAGCGGACCGAGCCGTCCCTGTGCAGGTAGCGCTTTTCGATCGAGTACTGGTCGATCTTACCCGCGAGCAGCCGTGCGCGCAGCTCGTCCTCGCGCGCCCGGTCCTCCGGATGCGTGGTGGCGCGATTCGCGTCCAGGTCCGCGCACGTGTCGAGCGGCAGCCCGGTGATGCGGGCGAAGGCGGCATTCACGAGATGCGACTTCGGATCGTCCCGGATCATCCACGCGAGGCCGATCGGCACGGCGTCGAAAACGAACTTCAACCGCGCCCGCTCGAGCGCGGTCTCCTCCTCCGACACCCGCAGCGCGGCGATCACCTCGGACTTCGCCTGCACCGCCGCTTCCGCCGCGCGCGTCGCGTCCGTCAGCGCGCGCGTCCGCTCGTCGACGAGCCGCTGGAGAATCATCCGCCGCCGCCGCTCGAGCCGCGTGCGCAGCCAGAACGCGAGGCCCACCGCGCCGAGCGCGCCCGCGACCACGACGATGCCAAACCACAGCGTCTGGTAGAAAAAGGGCTGGACCACGAAACCGATCGACGCGCCGCGATTCGACCAGACGCCGGCGTTGTTGCTGGCGACGACGGCGAATTCGTAGCGGCCCGGCGGCAGCTTCGCGTAGCGCACGTCGCGCCGCGCCCCGGTGTCGATCCAGTCCGCATCGAGCGGCGAGAGCCGGATGCGAAAGCGCACGTTTTCCGCCGCGAGCGTCTCGATCGCGGTATAATGGATCACGACGTCGTTGCGCCCGGGCGGAATCGCCACGGGCCGGCTCAGGTCGACATCCGCGCCGTTCACCTCGATGCGCTCGACATAAATCGGCGGCTCGACGCGGTTGTCGACGAGGTGATCCGGCTCGATGATCGCCACGCCGCGGTCGGTCGCGAACAAGAGGCGGCCGTCCTTCGTCCGGGAGGCGCTGGGCGAACCCTGCTGATTCGGTTCGCCGGCCGGAAGACCGTCCGAGCGCCCGAACAGCCGCGGGTGGAGCACGGGCGCGGCGCCGGCGTCGAATTGGGCCAGCTCGCCGCGCTCGATCCGCATGACGCCCGACGGACAACCGAGCCAGAGATTGCCCCGCTTGTCCTCGATGATGCCGGTGATGAAATCGTCCGCCAAGCCATCGCGCGCGGTGAGCGTCCGCCACCGGCCTTCGCGCCAGCGATTGACGCCGCCGCCGTCGGTCGCGACCCAAATGGTGCCCTCGCTGTCCTCGTAAAGCCCGCGTGGATACACGGACGACAGTTCGCGGCCGGCGAGGAAGACCGACCATTTATCCTCATGCAGCCGTGCGACGCCGGTGGGAGGCGTGCTGACCCAGACATCGCCGTTGCGCGCACAGAGCACCGCCCGGACGTCATTGTCCGGCAGCCCGTTTGCCTTGGTGTAGATGCGGAACCCGTCGGTCCCCGAGTGATACAAGGCACCTTCGGTGCCGACCCAGATGCTGCCGTCGGGATGCGTCGCGATCGCGTTGGTGCGCGCGTGCGCCAAGCCTGGAAGCACCGCGTCGGGCCGGCGGGCCAACTCGGCCTGCCAAGTGGCGGCGAGGTCGGCGCGGTAAAGATTGGCGATCTCGCCGCCGGCCCAGCGATAGAGGCCGTTCACGGCGCCGAACCACAGCGTGCCGGCCGGGGCTTCGGCCAGCGACAGGACCTGATCGGGGCCGGCGCCGGCGGAGGGTTTCAGCGGCGTCGCGCGCTTCTGATCGTAGCGGTAGACGCCGCCGTTCCAGAGGCCGATCCACCAGGTGCGATCGCTGGCCTCGAGCACGGAAAACACGGAGGTTTGGGACAGCCCCTCGGCCGGGCCGATGCTCGTGGCCATATTATCTTCGAGCCGGAAGAGCCCGACCGCCGAGGCAATCCAGAGCGCGCCTTCGCGGTCCTCATATAACTGCTGGATCGTGGGCCCGTTCAGGCCGGCCCAGGCATAGGGTGCCGCCTCGAAGCGGCCGCCGCTGAAGCGGTACAAGCCGCCCGAGGTGGCAATCCAGAGATTTTCGTCATGGTCATAGCGCAAGGCGACGACCCGCGGCGTCTTCAGTCCTTGTTTGACGCCGAAATCCTCGACGGTCCCATCGATTTTCAAGCGGCGCAGGCCCTCGCTATGTCCGATCCAAAGCGAACCGTCGTTCGTCACCTCGAGCGCGAGGAACGGGCGATTCGGCAAGCCCGCCGTGCCGGACAGACGCTCGATGCGCGTGCCGTGGATGCGCCAGAGCCCGTCGTCGGTGCCGAGGTAGTGCGCACCATCGGGGCCTTCGGCATAGGCGCGAGCGACGCCGGTTGGCTGACGCCAGATGCCGCCGGGAGTGGTGATGCGACCGTCATGTACGAACGAAAACCCCAGCCGGGTGCACACCGCCAGCCCGCCCTTCGGCGTGAGCGCGAGCGCGCGCACGTAGTTATGCGCGAGTCCGTCGGCCGTGGTGAAACGATCGAAGTGTCCCTGCCGCCAGCGAAAGAGCCCGTTGTCGCCGCCGGCCCACAAGGTGCCATCGGGCGTCTCGAGCACCGCGAAGAAACCGCCGCCGCGCAGCTCCGGATTTGTCGCGCCGGTATAGTTCGTGAAGGCATTGCCATCGAACCGCGACAACCCATGCGCGGTCGCGAGCCAGAGATAGCCGTCGCGCGTTTGCGTGATCGATCTCACCTTGTCCGACGGCAGCCCGCGATCGACCGACCAGGCGTAAAGCGAATAGCCGTCGGGCCGCCGCTGCGGGTTCAAGGCCCAGGCGTCGCCGATTTGGCCGAGCCAGGCTAATGCCCCGCAAAGGACCACGCGCCACGCGGGCATGGGACGACGGCACGCGCCGCGGTCAGGCGCCTTTCGAACGAGTGGGAACACCGCCATTATCGGGGATATCGGCACATTTGGGCGTAATATGCCCACAATTTATCCGAAGCGCCAGACTAACAGCCGGTTCCAGATATAGAGAGCGGCGCCGCCGGAGCATGAGCGGGTATTTATCGAAGAAGCGACGGGGGTGAACATGGGCGAGACGCCCATGGGACGACACGGGCAAGAGGCCCGTGCCACGCGAACGATCACGATTACGATCACGAGCACGATGTCCGAATGCGGCTCAACTCCCCTAAAACCTCGCGGTTGGCGGGCTGTCGCTTCGCTCGGTACCGCTGCGCGCCCAGATCCTTGATCCCTGCGCGAAGCGCCCGGCTTTTTTCACGTCCCGAGCCCTGCTTCCCGATGGGTGTAAATGTCACCCGGATAGGGTGCACGCCCCTTGGTGAAAACTACCGCGGCGACTAAGCTACGGTGCCCTGCGTGCGGGAGGTCGCATCGCGGGATGCGATACCAATGCTCATCTCACTCCGCTCTGTGTTACTCGCAGCGGCGCTCGTCCCATTCGGGGCTGCCGCTTTTGCCCAGACCACGCCAACGAAACCCGTCATCACGTCGTACGACGCCGCCAGCAGCACGCCCTCCTTTCATGGGACCGCAGATCCGAACGTGACGATCCGGGGCCGGTGGGATTATGGGGAATTGACGCCGACGAGTTCCGGCGCGGACGGAACATGGACGATCAATTGGAGCGGCGACCCGCTCAAGCCGGGCACTTATCGCGTGTATGTCTATGCCGTCGATGCGGCGGGGCATTTGAGCACATCGTCGGATTCCGTGGTCGTCACGGTCGCGCCGACCAGCGTGCCAGACGTTCAACCGATCGCCGATCAGGACATCACGTGGCAGTTTTTCCGGCACGACGAAGGCGACCGAATGTATATCACGGCGACGAATGCACCCACTCGCTACGATGTCACCGGCCTCCCCCCAGGGGTACATTTCGTTTCGGAGACCGACGGCCCATGGCGGAGGGGCGTCTTCTATTGGACCTACGGCGCGCTGACGGGCGGCGCGTACACCGTGACCGTCACCGCGACGAACGCCGTCGGCACCTCCGCGCCGCGCACGTTCCACTGGATCGTGCATCCGGGCATGAACGACTATCTCTACCCGAATCAGCGCTCTTACAACGTGGGCGACACGATGACGCTGCAGGCGACTTTCAGCGCGACGGTGTTTGTCACGGGCACGCCGTACGTGCCGCTGTGGGCCGACAAGAAAGCGTATTACGTCTCGGGCAGCGGGACCAATCATCTCGTGTTCAGCTATCGAGTCGCGCCCGACGACCCGAACATTTCGAGCTTCTATGCGCAGGACATCGCCTTGGGCGCGGGCGATGCGATCGCGACCGCCGACGGGGTGTCGGCGAGCCTCCACAATACATACCTCGGGATCAGCAATTTCCCGTACTATAGCATCGTCAATCCCGCGCCGGTACCCTTCGCGATCACGAGTGTATTCGCGGCTCAAAGCACCGCTCCCGCGGGTTTGACCTTCAGTTTCGGATTTTCGAGCAGCGTCACGATCACCGGCTCGCCGGTCGTCCATTTCACCATCGGTGGAGCGCCTCGCACGGCGACCATGATATCCGACGCGGCCGGGACGAGGTTCACGTACACGCCGCAGTCCGGCGACAATGGCGTTGTCGTCCTGCAGAGCCCGATCGACCGCAATGGCGGCACAATCACGGGTTCGAACGGACTCGCGGCCAACTTGGCCTTCAATCCGCCGGACACGTCGGCGCTCGTCGTGGACACGACGCCGCCGGCGCCGCCGGTCATCACTTCCTATGTGGGCAGCGGCACGCCGGCGTTCCAGGGCAACGCCGAACCCAAATCCAGCGTGCGTTTCCAGACCACGCCCGCCGATGGGTACCTGAGCACGACGACGGACGCCGATGGCCACTTTACTTTCACCTGGTTGTACAATCCGCCGCTGGCGGCAGGCACGTATACGTTCACGGCGACGGCGACGGACCCGCTGGGCAACACCAGCGGATCGTCGGCGCCGGTCACCTTCACGGTCACGTACCCCGTGCACGTCCAGTCACCCACGATTACGAGCGTCGATGCCAGCGGCACGCTGTCCGGCACCGCGGCGGCCGGCGCGATCGTGTATCTGTTCAACGGCAGTTCCGTCACTTCATATTCATACACCACTGCCGACTCCAACGGCCTGTGGACGTACAGGCCGTACACCGATAGCGGCAGCACGCATACGGTCACGGCGGTGGCCTACTCTTCCGACAAGAAGTACGCGAGCGAACGCAGCGCGTCCTTCACGTACACGGTAGGAACCGCGAGCCCGACGACCACGGTCGTGGCGCCACCGACGATCACGGGCGCCACCGGCGCGCTCTTTCCCACCGTGACCGGCACGGCGACGCCAGGAACGGCGGTCGACGTGAAGGTCACTTCCGGCCCCACCACGCAATTGCCTCGCTCCGCCACGGCGGCGGCGGACGGCTCCTGGCAAGTGTCGTGGACGCCGTCGAACTACGTTTCGCCGTTTTGGAGTCCGGGCAACTACACGGTCACCGCAACGGCGTCGGACTCGGCGGGCCACCAAAGCGGTCCCACCACATTCACGCTGCAAATGGCCGCGCATACCGAGCTCGCGACGCCGACGATCACGGGGATCGATCCCGACACGTGGACGCCGGGCGACGGCGTGACGTCGGCGCACGAAGTGACGCTTTCGGGAACGGCCGAGCCGAACATGAAGGTGATCCTCTTGGACCATCATTATCCCGGCGTGGTCGTCACGGCCGACAGCACGGGGCATTGGTCTTATTACCGGACGAAGCTCAACGAAGTGATCGGCGACTTGGTCATGTCGGCGGTCGCGTGGGATGGTGCAAATCGCGCGAGTGCGGAGTCGGCGACGTTTCGAATCACTTCCGCGTCCGCGCCGTACATTCGCGACATCCAGCTGCCGAATTTCACCGTGGGCACATCCGTGAATTTCGACCTGCGCACGATCACCGTGGGCATGCAGGGCTCGGGCGAGCGGCCCATGCCGATGAGCTACAGCTCCTCCGATCTGCCGCCCGGGTTCTCGCTCTCGGCGGCCGGGATGCTGACGGGCACGCCGACGGCGGCGGGTACGTTCACGACGCACATTGCTACGATGGCGTACGCCGATCCGCAGACGGTTAAGCTCGTCGTCGCCAGCTCCGG
>CBINOT010000223.1:0-9355 GCA_966252355.1 uncultured Opitutus sp.
GCACGGCGATGTGGGAATTCCTTTACCGCTTGCTCGCGGTGGCGCTGCCGACGATCCGCGACTTCCGCGGCGTCCCGATGAAGCTCGATGGCCAGGGCAATTATAACCTGGGCATCACCGATCACACCATCTTCCCGGAAATCAGCGTCGAAAACATCAAGAAGCACATCGGTCTTGATATCACCATCGTGACGACGGCGAAGACCGACGACGAAGGTCGCGAGCTGCTCAAGCTGCTCGGTATGCCTTTCCGTCGCGTGGAAACCTCCGCGCCGAAAGCCGCCTGATTCACTTCAATATTTAAGTCATGCCAAAAACCTCCGCCATCGAGCGCAATAAGAAGCGCATCAAGCTCGCCGCGAAACATGCCGCCAAGCGAGCCGAGTTGAAGGCGACTCTCGCCAATCCCGCCGCGACCGACGACGAGTTCTATGCCGCGCAAAAGAAGCTTCAAAAGCTGCCGCGCAATTCGTCGCCCGTGCGTATCCGTAATCGTTGCTCCATGAGCGGTCGTCCGCGCGCTTACATCCGCAAATTCGGCGTCTCGCGTATCACGTTCCGCGAGCTCGCGCTCGCCGGCAAGATTCCCGGCGTCGTGAAGTCTTCCTGGTAATCGCTCCGAACTCATTTCTGTCATCCTGAGCGAAGCGAAGGATCCACGACGAAGGCTGCCCTCGAGCGGCCACTTGGATTCTTCGCTGCGCTCAGAATGACACGCCAAAGGAACCTCTCTCATCTCTTTTCTGCCGGAAGTCGGATATGATCCGGCGAGACTGAATATCAACATCCACCATGACCGATCCGATCAGTGATTTCCTCACGCGCCTTCGCAACGCGAGCAAAGCGCGTCTCGACGAGTGCGTCGCTCCGCATTCGAATTTGAAAGAAAGCGTCGCCGGCATCCTCAAGTCCGAGGGTTACGTCATCGACTACACCACCGGCACCGACGCGCAGGGCCACAAGACCCTCATCGTGAAAATGAAGTACGTCGATGGCGCGCCCGCCATCACGGGCTTGAAGCGCGTTTCGACGCCCGGCCGCCGTCTGTACTTCCGCTACACCGAAATTCCCCGCGTTCTCAACGGCCTCGGCATCGGCATTCTGTCGACCTCGAAGGGCCTGATGAAGGACGCCGATTGCCGCCGCAACAAGGCTGGTGGCGAACTGATCTGCAACGTCTGGTAATCGACCACGACCATGAGCCGCATTGGCAAACAACCCGTTTCTATCCCCGACAAGGTGAAGATCACCGTCACTGGTGACATCGTGCTCGTCGAGGGCCCCAAGGGCAAAGTACAGAAGTCTTTCGCCCCCGTCGTCAAAGTCACCGTCGCAGAAAAGAAGGTCACCTTCGCTCCGACCGACGACTCGCGTTTCGCGAAAGCCATGTATGGCACGGCCCGTTCGGTCGTCGCTGGCATGGTGAAGGGCGTGACCGATGGCTATAGCAAGGATCTCGAGATCCAAGGCGTCGGTTTCAAAGCCGCGCTGAAGGGCAAGCAGCTCGACCTCGCGCTCGGCTACTCGCACCCGATCCTCATGGACATTCCCGAGGGTATCAAAGTGACCGTCGTCGACGGCACGAAGCTGAAGGTCGAAGGCGCCGACAAGCAACTCGTCGGTGCGGTGACCGCGGAAATTCGCGGCTACTACCCGCCGGAGCCGTACAAGGGCAAGGGCGTGCGCATCGTTGGCGAGCGCGTTCGCCGCAAGGAAGGCAAGACCGTCGCCTAACGCGAGGAGCAACACCCATGAGCATTACCAAAGCCCGTCTTCTTCAAAATCGTCGTTGGCGCATTCGCAAGAAAGTCAATGGCACCGCCGCGCGCCCGCGCCTCAGCGTTCGTTTCACCGCCAAGCACGTCTACGCGCAAGCGATCGACGACGATGCGGCGAAGACACTGGTCTTCCTTTCGAGCCTCGATCCCGAGCTCCGCAAGCAGAAGCTGAAGGCCAATATCGCCAGCGCCAAGACGCTCGGCGTGGCCTTTGCGGCCAAAGCGAAGGCAGCCGGCATCGAGTCGGTCGTATTCGACCGCAGCGGCGCGCCCTATCACGGCAAAGTCAAAACATTCGCCGACGCCGCGCGCGAAGGTGGCCTGAAATTCTAATTACATCGCATGAGCACCGAACCCTCTTCTGATTCCGCGCCCGCCGCCGCCCCTGAAGCCGCCGCCGTCGCCGCCGCGCCGGAAACTGCCGCCCCGGAGCCGCAGCGCCGTGAGCCGCGTCAGTTCAACCGTGGTGGCGGCAATCGCGGTCCCGGTGGCAATCGGGGTCCGCGCCGCGATAATCGCGATCGTCAGCCCCAAGAAGGCGACGGCCCGCAGATGATCGAGAAGGTCGTTTTCATCAATCGTTGCGCCAAGGTCGTGAAGGGCGGACGCCGCTTTAGCTTCGCCGCGCTCGCGGTTGTGGGCGACGGCAAGGGCAAGGTTGGCATCGGCTACGGCAAAGCCAACGAAGTCCCGGACGCGATCAAGAAAGGCACCGCGAACGCGCACAAGCATCTCGTCAGCGTGAAGCTCAAGGGCGACACGATCCCGCACGACGTGCTCGGCGAGTACGATGGTGGCCGCGTCATGTTGAAGCCCGCTTCGCCCGGCACCGGTCTGATCGCCGGCGGCGGTGTGCGCGCGGTGCTCGAGGCCGCAGGCGTGAAGAACATCCTCACGAAGTCGATGGGTTCCTCGAACCATATCGCCGTCGTGCACGCGACGCTGGCGGGTCTGCGCAAATTGCGTCTCGCGTCCGATATTTCGAACACGCGCAAGATCGCTTGATCGATTCGTAACGCGGCCGCCTGGCGGCCGCCGTTGCTGCTCTCGTTGTGTCGGCGCCGCCCAATCGGCCGCCCACTTATTTAAAATCCGAGTTCCGGTCGCATTCATCGCGGCCGGGGCGCCAAAGAGGAACCAGATAAATGAAGCTCCACGAACTGAAGAACGTTAAGGGTGCGGTGCACCGTAAGAAGCGCGTTGGCTGCGGCGAAGGCGGCGGCCACGGCAAGACCTCCGGCAAAGGCGGCAAGGGCCAGACTGCCCGCTCCGGCGGCAGCATTCGTCCTGGCTTTGAAGGCGGCCAGATGCCCCTTTACCGCAAGCTGCCGCACCGCGGCTTTAACAACTATAACCACCGCGTCGAAATCGCCGTGGTGAATGTGGGCGATCTCGCCTCGCTCGACGCGAAGATCAACGAGATCAATGCGGAGGTCCTCGCGGCGAACGGCCTGATCCGGGCCGGCGAGAAGAGCGTGAAGATTCTCGGCGACGGCGAGATTGGCCGCGCGCTGAAGGTCACCGCTGCGAAATTCTCGGAATCGGCCAAGGCCAAGATCGAGAAGGCTGGGGGACAAGCCGTCGTCGGCTGACCCCCTGTTTATGGTTTACGATTGGTGATTTATGATTGGTGTAGCGTGTTCGCTGCACCAGTCGGCCGCGGCCGGATCGCAATCGTAAATCGTAATTCGTAAATCGTAACTTTCATCCCCGTGTTTTCCGCCTTCACGAATTCTCTGAAGATTCCGGAGCTCCGCTCCCGCATCTTCTACACGCTTTCCCTGTTGTTCGTGGCGCGTGTCGCCGCGTACATCCCCCTGCCGGGCATCGATCCGCACCCCCTCCGGGCGTTTTTCGACTCGCAGACGAGCGCTGGCGGAGCCGGCGCGGTGATGGGACTGTATAATATGTTCACCGGTGGCGCGCTCGTGAAGGGCGCGATCGCCGCGCTGGGCATCATGCCGTACATCAGCGCGCAGATTATTTTCCAGTTGATGACCGCGGTGGTGCCGTCGTTGAGCCGCTTGCAGCAAGAGGGCGATGTCGGCCGGCAGAAGCTGACGCAATACACCCGGTATGCGACGGTTTTGATCTGCATCATCCAAGGCACGCTGCTGTTGCTTGCGCTCGAAAATCCGCAGCAGTTGTTCCAAGGCTACGATTTGGCGACGTATGGGCCGATCGTCATCGTCCCCAAGTTCAGTTTCATCGTCACCTCCGTTATTTTCATGACCGCGGGCACGCTGCTTCTGATGTGGCTCGGCGAGCAGATCACGCAGCGCGGCATCGGTAATGGCGTCTCGCTCCTGATCACGATCGGCATTCTCGCCGACGTCCCCGGCGCGGCCTACCAGACGTACAAAATGTTTTTCAAGCCCGTCGGTACGGGCGCCAGCCTCGGCCTGCCGCAGGCGGTCCTGATGATCGTGCTCTTCCTCATCGTGACGATGGGCATCATCATGGTGGTCCAGGGCCAGCGGAAGATCCCGGTGCAATACGCGAAGCGCGTGGTCGGTAACAAGGTCATGGGCGGCCAAAGCTCGTTCCTGCCGCTGAAGGTGAATTATTCGGGCGTCATGCCCGTCATCTTCGCGAGCGCCATCCTGCTCTTCCCGCAGCAAATTTTCTCGTGGGTCGGTGCGACGTGGCACCTGAAGTTCCTCAGCGACTTCTCGGCCGATCTCTTGCGCGGCAACTGGGTGTACTACGTGTTGGATGCTACGCTGATTCTATTCTTCAGCTATTTTTGGGTATCCGTGATGTTCAAGCCGATCCAGATCGCGGACGATCTGAAGAAGTACGGCGGTTACATCCCTGGCGTGCGTCCCGGCGAACCGACGGCACAGTTCCTCGATTTCGTGATGACGCGCCTCACGTTGGCCGGTGCGATCTTCCTCACGATCATCGCCGTCATTCCCGACATCCTTTTGTATAACATGCAGGTTCCGGCGCGTATCGCTTATTTCTTCGGCGGCACCGGCATGTTGATCACGGTGGGCGTTATTCTCGATACCATGCGCCAAGTGGAAACCTTCCTCTTGCAGCGTCACTACGACGGCTTCCTTCGCAAAGGCCGCATTCGGGCCCGCAGTGCGAATCCGCAAACCGGCATGGTCGGCGATGCGTTGAGCCAGGAAGCGGTGATGAAGATCGCCCTCCCGATGCTCGCGTTGCTGCTCCTTGGCACCGGTATTTGGGCCTACAAGGCTTTCTTGAAATAGTTCTTTACACTGGTGGCGATGGGTGGCATTTCCGACCCCTTTGCTGGTTTCGGCCCTGCCGCCAAAGCCAAGTATATTCTCCTCGGTACATCGGAAAAGCTGATGGACCGAGTCCGTTCTTTGAATTTTGAGCACGTCTCTCCGGCTCGCCTGAAAGGGCCGGGGATTTCGCGCCGCCCGGTTTCGGCCGCGGTGGAGGAAGCTAACACGCTGGCGCTGATGCGCCGCTGGTTCTTCGCGCGCAAACCTGATGCGGGATTCGTCCTCACGGACTTCCCGGCTACGCTGCTCCAAGCCAAGGTGTTCGACGAATGGCTCGAGGCCCGCAACGAGGCGCTTAACGGCGCGATCGTGGCGTCGCCGGATTCGAATGCATTCGTTGTCCAACACTATCGTACGCTCGGCCTCGCCATCGAGGCGGGCGAACTCGCCGCATGACGATCCCGATCAAAAATAAAGAGGGGATCGCGAAAATGCGCGAGGCCTGTGCCATCGCGGCAACGGTCCTTGATCAACTCAAGCCGCTTGTTCGCCCTGGCATCACGACCCAAGACTTGGAAGAAGCGGGCCGCGATTATATCGCGCGTCTCGGTGCGCGCAGCGCTTGTTACGGTTACCAGCACGGTTCTCGCCGCTATCCGGCGCATACCTGCATCTCGGTTAACGACGAAGTCGTTCACGGTATCCCGTCGTTCAAGCGCGTCCTCCGCGAAGGTGACATCGTTTCGCTCGATATCGTCGTCTGGCACGACGGCTACGTGGGCGACAACGCCTCCACCGTCCCCGTCGGCCCCATCGCCGCCAATCTCGAAAAGCTGCTGCGCGTGACGCGCGAAGCGCTCGATCTTGGCATCAAGCAGGCGCTGGTCGGCAACCGGATCGGCGACATCGCGAATGCGATTCAGACGTACGTCGAAGCGAACAGCTTCAGCGTCGTCCGCGAAATGGTCGGTCACGGCGTGGGCGTTTCGATGCATGAACCGCCCGAGATCCCGAACTTCGGTCGCAAAGGCACTGGAGAAAAGATCAAGCCAGGCATGACGTTCGCGATCGAGCCCATGGTGAACATGGGCGCTTATCGCACGAAGACGCTCTCAGACGGTTGGACGATCGTCACCGCGGACGGATCGCCCTCGGCCCACTTCGAGCACACGGTGCTCACGACGGAAGAGGGACCCGAAATTTTGACCATACCGCGCAAGGCTTGAACGAAGCTCGCGCGCCGCTTCCGGTTTCGCGACCGATGCGCACCACTTTTCACTTTAACTCTCACTTTCACTTTTTAACTAACCACACACATGCCACGTCTCCTCGGCGTTGAAATTCCCGCGAAGAAGAAAGTCGCGTTCTCCCTCCGTTATATTTTCGGCATTGGTCCGCAACGTGCCGATGCGCTCGTCAAGGAAGCGGCTCTGAATCCCGATATGCGGGCGCAGGACCTCACCGAAGAGCAGCTGAACAAGATTCTGCATCTGATCACTGAGCACAAATGGGTGCTCGAGGGCGATCTTCGCCGTGAAATCGCCGGCAATTTGAAGCGCCTCCAGGCGATCAATTGCTACCGTGGCATTCGCCACCGTCGCAGTCTGCCGGTGCGCGGTCAGCGTACCAGTACCAACGCTCGTACCCGCAAGGGCCCGCGCAAGACCGTCGGCGTCACGAAGGCCAAGGAGGCAGCCGCCTAACCGTTTACGATTTATGATTTACGATTTGCGATTTCTGGGTGCCAGAAATGCAAGTCCGGCAAACCAATCATAAATCGAAGATCATAAATCATAAATTTCACACCGATGGCCGAAGAAAAATCCGCTCCGAAGAAAGAAAAGCCCGCCAAGGCCGCAACCGCTCCCGTCGAGGGTGCCGCGGCTGCTCCCGCTGAAAAGAAGGCCAAGGCTCCGAAGGCCGGCGGCGCCGACAAAGCCGCCAAGCCCGCCGCTGACGGTGCTGCCGCTCCGGCCCCTGGCGCGCCCGCCGCTCCTGCCGCGGAGCAAAAGCCGGTTGAGATCGTTCATGGCGTCGCGAAGCAGCCGACCGCTGAGGAACTGCTGAAAGAGGAAATCGGCGCGATCAAGATCCGCAAAGCGAAGGGATCGAAGAACGTCACCTCGGGCGTCGCGAATGTCCTCGCGTCGTTCAACAACACCATCGTTTCCATCACCGACCAGAAGGGCCAAGTCATCGCTTGGTCGAGCGCCGGCAAGTGCAACTTCCGCGGTTCGCGCAAGTCCACGGCCTACGCGGCGCAGGTCGTCGCGCAGGACGCCGCCCGCAATGCGATGGCGCACGGTCTGAAGGACATCGTCATCCGCGTATCCGGTCCCGGCCTCGGTCGCGATTCCGCGATTCGCGCGCTGCAAGCGATCGGTCTCGAAGTCACGTCGATCGTCGACGTCACGCCCATTCCGCATAACGGTTGCCGCCCGCGCAAACGCCGTCGCGTGTAATGCACGCGGGGAATCGGACATCTAAAATCTAAAATCGAAAATCTCCATGGCTCGTTATACCGGCCCAACCACTCGCATCAGCCGCCGTTTCGGTCAGCACCTTCTCGGTTCCGGCAAAGCCCTCGAACGCCGCGGGTATCCGCCGGGCCAGCACGGCCCGAAGCTTCGCCGCAAGCTTTCCGAATACGCCGTCGGCCTGAACGAAAAGCAGAAGCTCCGTTACATTTACGGCCTGCTCGAGCGCCAATTCCGTCGCGTGTTCGAAATCGCGAAGAAGGAGCGCGGCGTCACCGGCGAACGTTTCCTGCAGCTGCTCGAAACCCGCCTCGATAGCACCGTTTATCTCCTCGGCCTCGCCAAGAGCCGCGCCGCCGCCCGCCAGATGGTCGGGCACGGCCACATCCGCGTGAACGGCCACAAGGTCGACATCGCGAGCTACAACGTGCAGCCCGGCGACGAGATCGAGGTGAAGAACACGCCCGCTTCGCGGCAACTCGCCACGCGCAATCTCGAGGAGAATCGCATTCGCAACGTCCCTGGCTGGCTCTCGATGAACGCCGAGACGTTCAAGGCCGCCGTCGTGCGGCTTCCCACGCGGGAAGAAATGACCCAGGACATCAACGAGCAGCTCATCGTCGAGTTCTACTCGCGCTTCTAATTTCCGCTGGGCCACCCTCAAATTATCCAAATTAGTCCAACTTCCGCACCATGCCAAAACGTCTCGGAAAGTTCGAACTGCCCAACAAGCTCACTAAGGTCGAGGAAGGCGCCACGCCGACCTACGGCAAGTTCATCGCCGAGCCTTTCGAAGCCGGCTACGGTCATACCATCGGTAATTCTCTTCGCCGCGTTCTGCTCAGCTCGATCGAAGGAGCGGCCATTTCCTCCATCAAGATCGACGGAGTGAACCACGAGTTTCAGTCGATTGACGGGGTCGTCGAGGACGTCACCGACATCGTGCTGAACTTGAAGAAAATCCTGATCGTCTCGCAGAAGCGCGAACCGATCACGCTCCTCATCAAGGTCAACAAGCAGGGCGCCGTCACCGCCGCCGACATTCAGGCCGATCCGAACATCCAAATCGTCAATCCGGAGCAGGTCATCTGCACGCTGGATTCGAAGAAGTCGTTCGAAGCGGAAGTCGAGATCAAGACCGGCCGCGGCTACTGCCCGGGCGAAGCGAACAAGAAGGAAGATCAGCCGATCGGCGTCATTCCGATCGATTCGCTTTTCTCCCCGGTGAAGCTGGTCAAGTACGCCGTCGAAGCGACGCGCGTCGGCCAGATCACCGATTACGACAAGTTGATTCTCGAGGTCTGGACGGACGGTCGTATCACGCCCGATGACGCGCTCAAGCAGGCCGCGTCGATCCTGAAGCATCACCTCGATGTCTTCGATCGCGTCAGCGAAGAAGCCTACGAGTTCGAGAACCAGCAGAGCGAGGTCAGCGAAGAGCAGAACAAGCTGCGCAAGCTCCTCAACATGTCGGTCAACGAGATCGAGCTGTCGGTGCGCGCGGCGAATTGCTTGAACAACGCGAACATCACCACGGTCGGCGAACTCGCGATGAAGACCGAGCAGGAGATGCTCAAGTACCGCAACTTCGGCAAGAAGTCGCTCAACGAAATCAAGGAGAAGCTCGAAGCGCTGGGTCTTTCGCTCGGCATGAAGTTCGACGAGCGCCTCCTCGATACGAAGAAGGAAGTCTAAGAATTTCGGATTTTCGGTTGCTGATTTTGGATTGGCAATCCGGCGCCGCGCAGGCGGCGCCGAAATCGAAAATCCAGAATCCAAAATCGAAAATCGCTCGTTCTCGCGCCGTCTGCTGCCGCCCAACGCTGCGACCAGATTGCCGATCGGGGACGAAACTTAATCAACACACACAAAGCGTCACAATAAAAACCACGCTTCC
>CBINOT010000224.1:0-9327 GCA_966252355.1 uncultured Opitutus sp.
CCCGCGCACCCCCCGGGGGCCACCCCCCCCCTCCCCGCGCCGACCCGGGTGGGCGCGGGGTGGGGGGGGGGGATCGTCGTGCAGTTCCTCGGGGAGGAATGAGACCATGCCCGCTCGCGTGCCGAGATAAACGCGGCCGTCGGGTCCGAGGGTCCCGCTTCGCTGGGAAAACACATTCGAGGGCAGTCCGTCGGCTTTGTCGTAGGTGCGGACTTTTTCCGTCGCCGGATCGAAATCGGCCAGACCGTTGGCGGTTCCGAGCCAAAGGTGCCCGCGCCGATCCGGCACGATCACCATCACCGCGTTGCTGGGCAAGCCGTTGGCCATCGTGTATTGCCGCCCAAACCTCTCGGTCTTCGGATCGAATTTGATCAATCCATCCGCCGCCCCGAGCCAGATCAGTCCATCCGCCGTCCGCGCGAGCATATGAATATTGCGCGCGCCGGCGGTCGGATCCGCGGGGACGGTGTACGTCGTGAAGTGTTCGGTGGCCGGCTCGAACCGCACCAGGCCTGTCGTGTCGGTGGCATACCACAGGTCGCCGTTTTCGGCGATGATACCGAGCAAGGCGTTGAACGTCGGATGCACCGAATCGCCGTCGCTCGGATTGTAGTGATGGAACTTGCCGTCGCGGAAGTAATCGAGGCCGTACGAACGCGCGGCGATCCATACACCCCCGCGCTTGTCGGCGAGGAACGAGTTCACCTGCTCGCCCGTAAAAGGTTGAATGCCGCTCGGCGCGGGAAGATTCGCGGGCGAGGCGGGCATCGCGACGAATCGTTTCCCGTCGAAACGAATGGGGCCGACGTAGTGGGTTCCCAGCCAGACGTCGCCGTTGGGCGCGGTCGCGATCGTCGCAAGATCGTTGATTGGCAGCGATCCCGGATCGGCTGGATCGTTGAGAAAACGCGTCCAGCCGTCGGCGTCGCGACGGCACAGCCCGTTGGTGGTCGCGGCCCAGAGTCGTCCGGACGAATCGAACGCCAAGCCGGCGATCCGGTCGTCGCTCACGGTGCGCGGATCCGCCGGGTTGTGACGGTCGACGCGAAAAGGTTTTGCTTCGCTGCGCAACCGGTTGACGCCGCCGGCATACGTGCCGAGCCACAGGTTGCCGGTGCGATCTTCGACGACCGTGTGCACGATGTCGTCGCTCAAGCTCGAGCCGTCGCCGGGCCGGCGGCGATACGTCGTGAATTTGCCGGTGGTGCGATCGAAAAGCTGCAAGCCCCCGCGCGTCGCGAGCCACATCCGGTTCTTGTGATCGAAGATCGCGCTGCGAACGAAATTTACGCCTGGCATCGTGGCGTCGCTCGGCAACTCGAAACGCCGAAACGTCAGCCGCGGTTGTTGCACGGTATTCGTCGCGATGTGCTTCAGTTCCGGCGTAAATGCGTTGATGCCGTGCTCGGTCAGCGCCCAAAACATGCCGTCCGGCGCGCGCACGATTTTGTTCACGGCATTGGAGCTGACGCTGTTGGGGTCCTGCGGATCGTTGAGAAACGAGGCGAAGGCGCCGGTGCTCGGGTCGAACGCGGCCAACCCGTCGGTCGAGCCCAGCCACAGCAGCCCCGTGGTGGCATCCTCGGTGATCGCGCGATAGGTGTTTTGCGTCGAGCTAACGGCCAGGACCGGTGGGCGGCGGAACGTCGTGAATCGTCCGCGTTCCCGGTCGTCCATCCGCGCCAAGCCGTCGCGTGTGCCCGCCCAGAGATTCCCCTGGCGATCTTCGCAGAGGCAAACCACGACGTCGTTGGGTAAGCTGTCGGACCGGTTGGGATCGTGGCGGTATTGCACGAACGATTCGGTCAGGCGGTCGAACCGCGCGATGCCGCCTTCGGTTCCGACCCAGAGCGTGCCGTCGCGGCTGACGAGCAAAGACCAGATGACGTGGTGACCGATGCTGCGTGGATTCTTCGGGTCGTGCTGATAGGTCTTCAGCTCATGGCCGTCGTAACGCACCAAGCCCCCGATCCGCGTGCCGAACCACATGAAACCCTCATGATCCTGAATGATGGCCCGCACATCCGAGTGCGTGAGGCCCTCGTCGTCGGAAAGTCGGACGAAGCTGTCGATCGGCGCCGACGGCTCCTGGGCGCGGCAAAGCGCAACGCAGGTCGCCAACGCGAGCGCGGAAAAAAAGCGTAGGAAAACGGCGACCCGTCCCATCGCTCTGGACGTGGGGAGATGATGAACCGACACGCGACGGATAAAGTGCGTACTTTCTTATCGGATCGATGCGTGGACGGTGAAACGCGATTTTGCGGTGCCAGTGCGCTGGGCGAATAGTCACCGGAATTTCGACCGGCGGTAGCGTTCGTTTACTAATCATTGTACGATAGTTGGTTGGGCGGGCGACAGTATCCGGAATGAACGAGCGCTCGACGCGTTTGCGCCGGGGACCAAAGTACGGTGCGATTGACAGAGTAGCCGGCAACTCGTTGGGGTGGCGGGAATGGGCGAGAGCGGCTCAGCGAGCGTTCAAATGCGCGGATTGACCAAGCGTTATGGCGCGGTCGAGGCGCTCCGTGGCATTAGCTTCGAGGTGAGCTCCGGCGAAATCTTTGGCCTGGTCGGCCGGAACGGTGCCGGAAAAACGACGGCTTTCGAATGCTTGCTCGGCCTTAAACGACCCGATGCCGGGACCATTTCGATCGCGGGCATCGATACCCTGACCGCTCCCCAACGCGCGAAAGCGCTGGTCGGCGCGCAACTGCAAGCGTCCGCCTTGCCCGATAAGATTACCCCGCGCGAAGCGCTGTGCTTCACCGCCTCGTTTTATCGGGATACCACGCCCGTGGACGAGATGCTCGAGCGTTTCAGCCTCGGTCCGAAGGCCGGCGCACGCTTCGACTCGCTCTCGGGCGGGCAAAAGCAGCGGCTGTTTCTTGCCCTCGCTTTCGTGCATCGTCCGCGCGTGCTGGTGCTCGACGAGCCCACGGTCGGGCTCGATCCGCAGTCGCGCCGGGAGTTGCATGCTCTTATTCGCCAGCTCCGCGCGGACGGCACGACCGTGCTGCTGAGCACCCATTATCTCGCCGAAGCGGAACTGCTCTGCGATCGCATTGGCGTGCTGCACGCCGGCGCGCTCCTGGTCGTGGGGACTCCGGCGGAAATGATCGGCCGCTCCCGCTCGTTGCCCAGGCTGGTGGTGCGCACGGCACGGCCCTTGGACCAGGCTGCCATGGAGGCGCTCGACGGCGTGGCCGAGTGCCGGACCAACGGCGACGCGTGGGAGATTCTCACTCGCCACATAAATCCGGCACTGGTCGCCGTCGCTCAGCTCATCGCGTCGACGAACAATACGCTGATCGATCTGCAGATCCGACGACCGACGCTGGAAGATGTGTTTGTCGAGCTGACGGGCAGCGCTTGGACGGAAAAGGAGACCGCGTGAGCGCCGCGCGTCCGTGGGCCGGTTTGGCCAGGCACTTCTGGCTGACATTGCTGCTGAACCTGCGCAGCCGGCAGGCGATGATCTACGGCTATGCGGTGCCGGTCCTGTTTCTCTTCGCGTTCGGCGGCATCTTTCGCGGCGATACTCCGCCCCTGGCGCATGAAATGGGGCAGCTGCTGACGATCACCATTCTCGGCGGCGCGTGTTTTGGCCTGCCGACGGCGCTCGTCGCCGAGCGCGAACGGGGCGTGTGGCGGCGCTACCGACTGTTGCCGACGCCGACCGCCGGCTTGGTGGTCGTCACGCTGATCGCGCGCATGGTCATCGTTGCGACCGCGGTTGCATTGCAGCTCGTGCTGGCGCGTCTGGCGCTGGGTGCGCCGTGGCCTGCACACCCCGCTGCGCTGCTCGCCGGCTTTGGGCTGGTGACCGCGGCGTTCCTTGGGCTTGGCCTGACGATCGCGGCAGTCGCCGAAGACGTTCCCGCGGTCCAGGCGTTGGGCCAGTGTCTGTTTCTCCCGATGATCATGATCGGCGGCGTCGGCGTCCCGCTGGCCGCGCTGCCGCGCTGGGCTCAATACGTCTCCGGTTTCATGCCCGGCCGTTATGCGGTCGATCTCTTGCAACGGGCGTTCGACAATGAGCGGAGTTGGCGAGGAGCGAATTTCAGCATCGGCGCATTAGTCGTCATTGGCGCCGCCGCGGCGTTGGCGGGCGCCACGATTTTCCGCTGCGATGCGGAACGCGATGTTTCCCGACGCGCGTGGATTCCACTGGTAGGTGCATTCCTCGCCTGGGTGGCGGTCGGCGCCATGAGTGTGTCGACGCACCACATCGATGTCGTTCATGGGGCCGCGGCCTACACCGAGGTGACTGACGCGCAGCTCGCGTCGATCCGCTTCGACGATTTGCCGGGCGATAACGAATGGGTGATCCGTCTTGCGCCGCCGTTTCCTGGCGGGGCCAAGCCCGAACGGGTGGCGGCAATCGCGCAGTGGCTGAAAACCGAGCCCGAGACCCGCACGGGCGACGTCGTGGCGGATGCCTGGCGGCTTTTGAACGTCGCGGCGCTGGCCGATATTGGCGCGGACCTGCATGAAGCGGAGATCGGACGCGCGGTCTTTGACGAATTAACGGCGCGTTATCGTCATGCCGAACTACGGCGGATTTTGGGCTGGATCGTTTTGCATCCGAACGAAGGCGCGGTCGTCACGCAGGTCCCCGCGTTGAATCTGCGTCGCGGCATCCCGGCAGAATCGCTGGTGCGGGAACGATCGATCTTGTACGCAAAAAAATTCCTCGGCCGGCTGATCGGGGCGATTCCAGCGGAATGAGAATGAGGGGGCTCCTTTGCGAGCCCTCGGCCGATTGATACCGAAGGAGCCCGATGCCCCATCGGGCTAGTACGCCTTCGTTTCCTCTTCCTGCCGGTTCGCGGCGCCTGCCGCGAGGCGGGTTTACAAACGCGAAGCCAGGTGCGGCTTGTGATGATGGTTCGCGCGTTTCGCGGTCGGCCAGCCGTTGCGATGATGCGTGGCGCTGCGCGATTCGACCTTGATCCGCGTCGGTGCGATGACCGCACCGGTTTCGCCGCGCGCGGCGCGCTGGCGCCGCACCTTGTCGTGCTTGGTGACCATCGCTTCCAGAGAGGCGATGCGATCGAACGTGGTTTCCATGTCGCCGGTCATATCAAGCGACGCTTTGGCATTCTCTTCGGCGGCGGCGGCGGTGCGCTGCGTGATTTCGTCGAGGCGGGCGAGGGCGTCGCGCACCTGACCCAAGCCGGCGTTGCTTTGGCTCGAACTGGCCTCGATCGCGGCGACCTTCGTGTGATAGTCGCGCGTGATCGCGGCGATTTCGGCGAAACGTTGTTCCACGACCTTGCCGATTTCGGCGCCGCGCGTGTTGCTTTGCAGCGCGAGCTCGATCTTCTGCCGGGTTTCCCGGCCCGCCTCGGCGCTGCGGCGCGCGAGATTGCGGACCTCGTCGGCCACGATGGCGAACCCCGCGCCGGCTTCACCGGCGCGCGCGGCTTCGACCGCGGCATTCAATGCGAGGATATTCGTTTGAAACGCGATCTCGTCGATCGTCTGGAGGATCGTCGCGATGTCGTGGCTTGCGGTCTGAATGCCGTCCATCGCGGTGGTGAGCGTGACGACGCTCTGCTTGCCGTCGTCCGTCAGTTGCGCCGCCTTTTCGGCGAGCGTGCGAAGGTTTCGCGCGTGGTCGACATGGGAGTCGGTCGCGGTGGAAAGTTCCTCCACGGAAGCGCTGATCTGCTCGATGGCCGCCGCCTGCTGGCAAGCGTCGTCGCTCAGCCGCTGGGCGGAGTCGGCGATGGCGCGCGAGGAGTGAATGCCCCGTTGCGCGGTATCCGACAATTGCGTGCTGAGAGAGCGCAACGGACGGGTGACGCCGCGCGCGATGTGAACGATAAAGGCGATCAACCCGGCGAGGGTGAGCACGCTGAAACCGGTCAGCGTGAGAAACCGCTGGCGGGCGGCTTGCATGCGATCGTGCGTATAGGTCTCGATGCTGGCGGTGACCGTCGCCGCGAGTTCGTTAAACGGCCGTTCCACGTGAGCGAACGGTCCGGCTTGATATTCGGCGTAGGAAGCGACGGCACGAAAGTCCGTCGCGGTCGGCCCGAGCTCCAAGATGCGCGCGGCGGCGGTCGTGATCGCCAGGTAATCCGCACCTTCGGTCAAACGCCGCACCGCGGCCGATACGCTGGGATCGGACAAGCTCATGATGCGCGACAAGTGGTCGTCGGCGCTATGCCGCTTGGATTTCATTTCGCCCGCGGCGAAATCGATCAGCCGGTTGTCGCGCAGCACGGTGGCGACGAGGCCGCGGATTTTCCAGACGTCCTTTTGAAACCGCGCCACCGCATCCGCCGTGACGATACGGCGCACCAATTCGGCGTCGCCGGTCTCGACCGCGAGCATGGGCAGGAAATTCGCCTGTTTGCGCTCGGCGGCGTCATACATGCTCAGCGCCTTGTCCTTGAGCGCGATGGACGCCGCTTTTTCGTGGCTCCGATTGGGATCGAGCACTTCGGCGCGGATCTGATCGAGCGGGCCCTCGGATGCGATGATCTCTTCGAGACCTTTGCGGAAGCGCGGGGAAAACCGCTCCTGAGCCGTACCCGCGAGTTGCCGCAATTGTTGGCTCGCCTGACGGGTCGCCTCGATGCTCGAGCGATAACGCGCCGCCATATCGCTGACCGTGCCTTCGCCGAGGAAGGCGGAAGCTTGATACGCCATCTGGCGCTCGAGGGTCAGGCTTCGCGCCACGTTCGACGCGGCGACGGACACCCGCGTGGTTTGCTGGAAGTTCGCCAGCGCGAGATACTCGATATACACATTGCGCAGCAATACGGCCGCGAGGACCGCGGCAACGAGACCGACAATCGTGAGTTTGGTTTGGACTGTTTTCATGGTGTGTCGCAGCTTTCCCATGACATGGCCGGGGGGAGGGTGAAGTGAACCGGCGCATTCGCACTATCCCGGCCCAAGCCGCCACGCCCAGGCACGCAGCGCCGAAACGCTGGAGATAATTCGAGCCGCGTTTATCGGCACCTCGGGGAATTTCCGTAGGGAAATAACGTTAAATTACCGTAACAGGCGGTGTTAACCCCGCCGGAGGCCCACTATTTAACGACATTTGTTTACTACCGTCTCAGGTAAACAGTTCAGCACGCCTGTATCCTGATTGTCGCGACCTGTGACTCTGGAGCCGCGACCGCTATTTGGCCGGCCACGTCCGCAGCAAAACGACACCGTGCCGCGGCACCGAAACCGTCATCTGTTCCGCGTCCCCTGGCAAGTCATGCTGGCGCCAGAGGTCCCGGATGCGGCCGGGTTTTTCGAGCCCCAACGCCGCCCAAGCGAGCGAGACTTCCTGGCGCTCCTGGGCGAGATTGAAAACGCCAATTGCGCGCGACCCGTCGGCGAGAGGCTTCAGGTAGATTTGCTTTCGTCCATCCACGCTGGCCAACGTCGCTGCAGTGCCAAGTTCGTCCTGGTCGATCGCGAGCACCTCGTCGTTGGTCAATAGATTCAGGGTGAATTCGTCCAGTCGCTCGATGGGACAGCCGATCAGCAACGGCGCCGAAAGCAGGCACCACAACGACAGGTGCGTGTATTGTTCGTTCGGCGTGAGTCGCGAGGGGTGCAGACTGCGGCCGCGGCCGACGTCGACCTCGCCCACGACGAGCATGTCCGGATCGTTCCAGTGGCCCGGGCGGCCGAACGGGCGCCACTTTTCTTGCTGCGACCAGATGCCACGCAGGCTGGCCCAGGTGTCCGTGATGTCGCCGGTCGTTCGCCAACAATTCGCGAGCGCCGATAATTCCGCCGCGTTCGCGAAGGGTGCATTATTTGAAAGGCTGTAGACGATGTCCCGGCCGGAGGCGCGGAGTGCATGCGCCATTTCCTGGGTCTCGGGGACGCGATTGGGATTCCAATCGTATTTCAAATAATCGATGCCCCAGGCGGCCCATTGCTTGGCGTCCGGATCGGCGAACGAGTATTTGCCGAGCCGGCGTCCGCTCCCGCCCGATGTCGCCTTTGGCCAAGTTCCCTCCGGGTTATCCGCGGAACCGCCGGGATAACGCGCATAGCTCGTAATCCAGGGCGTGGAGTAGATGCCGACCTTCAATCCCAGTGCGTGGACTTGATCGCACAGCTTTTTGAGGTTCGGGAATTTTTCGTTGCCTTGCAACGCGTGCGCGGTGCCGGTGCGTTCGCCCTGCCACGTATCGTCGATATTGATATACGTCCACCCGTGGTCGCGCAGACCCTTGTCGGCCATCGCCTGGGCGGACGCAAGCACCTTGGCTTGATCGACCGATATGCCCCAGCAATTCCAGCTGTTCCAGCCCAAGGGCGGGGTCAGCGCGATCCGTTCGCCGACTTCAATGCGCAGCTTGCTCTCGGCGACGCCGCGGCCGTTTTTCGCTCGTAACGTGACGTTACGCGATCCGGGAGCTTCGATTCGTCCGCTGATTTGTCCGCTGGCCGGGTCAAGCGACACGCCGTCGGGCAGCCCATCGGCCGAATATTCCATGGGCCGCTCGCCCGTGGCTGCGATCGTGAAGAGAAACGGATGGCCCGGCCGGACGCCGAACACCCGGGCGCCATTGATCCGTGGCGCGGCGGGGGCGGGCGGCGTGAGAATCTCCCGAGCTTCCGCCATGGCAGGTGGCGGACTCGATTTCGGTGGCTCGCCGTCGACGATAAGCTTCGCGTCGGCCCAATCGGCCACCGCGAGGGTGGCGGCATTGCCTATATCGGTGGTCAGGAGAACGAGCTGTTTCTTGCCCTGAAGCGCAAGATTCACTTCGGCGGGCGCCTCGCCGGCCTTGATCTCGCGCTGCCACAGCGTTTCGCCGTCGGCTTCGATCGTAAAACGCAGGGTGGTTCCGGCGTTCGAACTGTCGTCGACCCCGGCCAAGGCCGTGAAGCGCGTGGCACCACCGAGCGTGACGGCGATCCGCGTGTCCACTTGCGTCCCGACGCCGTGGCCGAATTCGCGGCCGGCCAGCGTGAGCGCTTTGCCCGTCGGCGTTCGGTTCAGCGCCGGACGGCTCATGTCGTATTCGGCGTCACGCGCGTTCACGACGGCCGAAAGCCACACGTCGTCGGCGCGCAGGGCGACGCCGGCGAAAAGGACCAGGAGGTAGAGATGGGGTTTCATGCGAGAGCGCGGGCGACGCGACGAGCGCGCGCACCGAAATGACCTTGCGATGGTGAGGAGCGCCAGGGTGGCGTCGAGTGCGCACACGTTCCGTTTTTGACCTCCGAAACGAACGGTTAAGCACCGACGGCATTTGCAGAACCATAGGCCCTCTGCCTCCGTGTCGCCCCTTGGCACCCCTTGCTTGAATCGCTCCCCTGGAACTGCCTGCCCTGCTTTCTCAGCGTGCTCGT
>CBINOT010000225.1:0-9319 GCA_966252355.1 uncultured Opitutus sp.
GTCTTCGGCGGCAGGAAGAGTGAGAAGCTCGACGCGGGCGACTATGGGTTCAGCCATTTGCGGTGATCGAACTCCAAGTTGCGCGAGCCGCTCGGGTTGTAATAAACGATAGCGAAAAATCCCGCATTTTGGGTCTTCTCACGAATGTCGATTTCGACCTGTACCGCGGCGTACTTGGCGGCACTCGTCTTCACATAGAAACGTAGTTTTTGTGCATCCCGATAGTTTGGATCGGTCGCCACTTGCTTCAATGTGAGCACGTTTTGATAACCAGATTCGGGCGCGGAAAAAAGAAACTCGTCGCTGCTGAGCACTAATGCTGCGCCACCATTTCCTTGGACGGTCAGGGTGTAATCGGGCCCTCCTGCCCCGCGACCGGTCCCGAGCTGGATCGAGAATGACAAATCGCCGGTGCCCGTCTTGCCGGTCGCCACATTCAGCATGAGCGGAGTGCCATCCAAAAGCACTCTGCCGGTCGTCGAGAATTTATACATCGGTTCGGCCGCAGTAAGCTTCTGGAGCCTAAAAATCACCGGTTTGCCGCGATCGGGAACATGGAAGTTGTCCTCGAAGAATGCGGCATATTCGAAACTGCCATATGAGGCTTTCGTGCGGAGATACCCATCTTTGAGGATTTCGACCGAAACCCCTTTGCCTTTCGCATCGGTCAACTCGAACTTTCCGTCGTTCCTCGTGAATACTTCCTTGCCCTGAGTGCCGCCCATGGCGGACCAAATGAGGGTAACCTTTGCGCCGGCGACCGGTTCGCCAAATTGATCGATCACCTTGCCGTAAAAATCGATCGGCATCTTCCATTGGAAATCGCGATCCGCGTGCTCCATCGCAGTCCACCAATCCCACATGGCCTTTTGTTCCGGTGTCGTTGGTGGATAGTTTTTCGCTTTGAACATCTTGGGCTTTGTCGGAATACTAGATGGCTGCTGGTTGGCGACCGCAGGGGGTGGCACCGGTGACTTGAGCGCCGGTTTTTCCGCCGGCGCAGCTGCCGCCGGTTTTGGCGGCCAGCCCCGTGACTGTAAGAGCAACCACACGCCACCGAGCACGGCGGCGATTGCGATGCAAACAAGAGATGCCTTGCGAGTGATACTCATGGTTGATCGACGTTCAGGTCGCGCATCAAGCGGTGATACAATGATTCACCCCATGGCACACCGGCTTCGTTCCCGTACATCAACTGGATATTGCGCTGGAACTGGCCGCTATGATCGAATCGGGGCCGGTTGAAACCATAGGTCTTCTGCAAGTTGACCGAATCCTCGAACCCCGGCGGAATCTGGGTACCAGTGGTATCAGGTTCCGCACCCAGGGCGCGAGTACGTGAACGCGCAATATAGGCCATCGCCTCATGAGGGTCGCCAACCTTTCGTGTCCATTTTCCAGTACCGATGCCATACTCGTAATTAGGACCGGTTGTCGGATTATACAAATATACACCGTATCCAAAAGGATCGTCCGGTTTATGGTCGTGCTGATTGGTCACCCAATCGACATCCAAGATCACCGGTTGCGGCGGCGTGAACTCATCGCCCCCGATGTAGGTGATCGTTGCGGTCTTTCCGGTTGCGAGCCAAAAGTCGTCAATGTTCTGGTATGCGATGCATTTCGCGCCACTGTTCGCCTTGATTTCGCTTAGGTAACCGCGATAGCCGAGCTGACTCGTATAATGCGGGGTCGGGCTCGACGCATCGGCTTGGACGAGCGAAGCAACGAAGCTTCCTGCCAACGGATCGCTGGCTGGATTGACGGGCTCAGGATAGTAGCAGCTCAGCGATACCGCGGCTTCCATCGCAACATAACGATCAACCTTTAGACCCTGCCTGAGGGCATCTCCCGCACAGGCGTTGCCGAGGCTGTGCGCTACCAAGCCGATAGTTGCTTGAGCACCGATTTGTGGGCGCAACGAGGTTTCGACGTATTTCTTCAGCGACGTACCTGCCTTCCATGATCGATATTCGCCTGAGTTAAAAATAGAAAACAACTGTTTATAGTCCTTCGCCAGAAGTGTCGTGGGCCACCGGAAGGTCGCAAATCGCCCGCGGTATCCTTCCCACCAAAGTCGCTTGTAGAAAGAACGAGCATAGCCTTGTTCGTCATCTACCGTACAATTAATACCGTGCACGAAAAGTACGGCCTGCTTGCGCTCGTCGGGGGACGCCTCGAATGGATACTGGGCAATATCCTCTACACTGTCGCCCAGCGCATAGCCAAGATTGTCCGGGGGGAGGATTAGCGCGCCATTGGCGTCCACATCATAGATTGATCCAGCTGGAGGCCTTGCGGTATTTAAGTTATACGGAAGCGGGAATTTCTCGGGCAACGGCGTACCGTGCGCCCGCGTATATAGGCGCCTAATATTCTTGAGATCGATCCAGACACCCGGCCCTTCGCCAATATTTTCCCATGCGCCGGAGGAATCCTTTTTAAGGAATACGACAGTGAGCTGACCTTTGCCTTCGTTGACTCCCTCGAAGAGCAAATGAAGCGTCGGCGCGCTTTCGCTGAGACCAGCCAAGTCGCGCTTTTTGAATATGAAGTCTGCCTTACGATAGTCTCGCGGGAAGACCTTGTCGTAACCCGAAGAGGCGAAATTCGTGCTGTCAGGCTCCTCTTGATCCAGCAAACAATAGTTCGGACTGACGGTCGCATTGCCGCCAGCCTGGACGGCGGCGATCGCGGCATTCTTAATATGACCCAGTCCACCGGCAGAATCAGCCGAACGGAAAAGGCGGAGGCAAGGGCCTTGGGGTGTAATCGCCCCAGTTGGAACCGAGTATGTTTTCCATTTGAGTCCCACGTAAATGTTGCCCCGACGGTCCTTCAACGCCTCGGTGAGTCCGGAGATATTCAGCCAAAGTCTTGTCAGGTCTTCACAATCGCGCGGACTATTGACGATCCGATCTGCGGAATCTGGACGCTTGGCCGGATAATTCTCTGGGTCGGGATCCGTCCAAATGCTGGAGTGGGTGGTCGTATCGTCGTCATCGTTGAGCCAAAATCGATATGGCCTATCTTTGCTCGTGGCATCGGAACTGTCTTCCGCGGGGAATTTGATGGAGCCGTCGCGATCGGCATCCATCGCCAACGTGGCCATCGCAGAGCACACCGAAACGGTATCAGTCAGCGTTCCCGGACTGGTTTGCGAACCAACGCTTGGAATAACCTCGACCACCACTTGGCGTTCGGAAGAGGTCGCGCCCGGCTCAACCGACTCGAGGTAAACCGTCACCGAACGGTTCGTGCCGGCGGAGACTCCCTTGTCGAGGAGAAGTTGGATCATGTAGGTCGTTTGAGACTTGATGAAATCGCCTCCTGCGTCGATGGGCGCCATTTTGCGCGCTACGTCACCGTCTTTGATCCACACGCGATATGCGCCGGTATGAGGGAGCGTACATTGATACGGCGGACTTCCTGCGCGGGTGACGTCCTTCGGATCGGATTCGGAGTAGATCAAACGAAACTGAGTCGTCGTCGGGTCAAGCAGGTCCGGAAAACGAATCACCATGGGAGTGAACTTGGGGCTGCCGTTAGCGGTGCTCTGACCAGAGAAGAGGTCGTAGCCGTCGGCATAATTTGGAATTCCGTCGCCATCCAGGTCACCGTGATTGGCGGCTGTGAATTTCCCAGTCGCACCAACCATATTTTCGCGAATGTCTTCGGCTAAGGTGCCATCGACCTTCCCGTTGTTATCCGAATCGATATCCAGGTCCAATTCGGCCGAATAGAAGGTCACGAGCATGTGGTTATCCAGATCGCGGCGGTCTTCCAAAGCCTCCGGTCGGTCGGGAACGTAGAGCCGTCCATGCGCTATCACTCGTGGATCCTTTTCGAGATCGGGGATGAGTTTCAGGATGTAGGGATCCAACTCGATCGACTTCACCAGAGGCTGCGCCAGCAAGAGTCGAATCAGCGCCTCGGTATTTGGCTTATCGAAGCCTTTATCCGTTTCGACCGAGTTATCCAGGGGACTGGAGGAGTCGTTCGACGTCACGAAATCGTGCGCAGCATCGGAGTGCTCGCTGAAGTACGGGAAATCCACCTGGGAACCGGTTGTCACCGAATACTTGAGCGCCTCGCCGCTGGCATCCTTCAAGACGCCACCGCCGGGCTGGCTCAGCAACCCGACGACAAAATACGGACGCGTGATCGTAACGTCCGCGGAAATTGCCGGCTCGGGACCGCGGAAACGTTGATCCCACTCGCGACCGATTCGTTCCAGCGTCGATACAACGCCTTTGAGCGCGAAGTTTACCGATTCAGGCGGCATCCCGAACGTGTTGAGCCGATAGCCTACCCCACTAGGCGGAAGCATATAGCCGAAATCGAGTGCATCCGGCAAGGCCCCCACCCCTGAATTCGACTTTCCCGGATCGGTGAGGTGCGTCAGATCGGTACTGACCAACTTGGTCTTCCATTCGGCGCTGATCGGCTTGAGCGAATTCCAACGATTGTAGGCTTCAAGCTGATCGGAGAGCATGTCGCCATCGGCATCGAAAGCGTTGAGTGTGGCTACCAGCCGCGGCGATCGGTGCAAGTCGGATGAGCCGTAGAGGGTGTAGCCGGGTGCAAGATTGCTGTGCTTGGCCGGGGTGTCGGGCTGGTCGCGAAAAGCGAGGAGATTGAGGGCATCGCCGGAACCGAATTTATTCGTCAGGTCGGCCTTGGGTGTGCCGCCAGCCATGCCAACGTAAATGCGCGAGTCGTCCGAGGTGAACGTCACTTTCTGCGGGTATGCCCAACTATACGACGATTGCGTCGTCGCACCGACAAATGGCAGCGCCGCATCGAAACCGTTCACCGTCTTGCCCGTGCCAATCGCGATGAAGAAATTAGGTGGGCTGCCCGGAGCGTAGCCCGCAACTGCGGACGAGGGTGCGAGCGACAGCAGACCGAGGTTGTTCGTCTCCTGCATGGTAACGATGCCGAAGCCTCCGCGATGGTCGATCGCGATGCTCGAAGCGCCCACCATGTCATGCGGGTACATAAGGTTGTACGCCTGCATGTAACCGTAATCCCGGTACGAACGTTCCAACTCGTCGAGCACGAGCGAGGCCGAAGTATTAGCACTGAGGCCGGTCAGGGCACTGAACTGATCCGTCGCTGACAGCCCCAGTTGACCGACTGATGACAAATATTGGTTGCGCGCGAACTGCACGACGGGATGCACGATCTTCCAGCCGGCACGTTGGATATCGTGGCGCAGCTCGGCCGTCTTTTCTCCCTTTTCAGTGGTGGGGATGAAGCTGAGGTAGCGCGCAAATGGCTGTGTAACGTCGGCCAACGGACGCACGTCCAAGACGACGACGCCCCCCGTCCCCTCGTCGGATGTCGGCATGATGCCAAACGCCGTGGCCCGGACCGTCTGCGCGCCGATGGCCGCCAGGAATGCGCAATTACCGTCGGGAGAAAACGTGAGGCTCTTGATGCCGATCGCGACGTGTTTCTCGGTGGTGTAAATGACGTCCTTCAAATTCAGCGGCGAGGCGAATCTTGCCGGCTCGCGGGTGTTACCATCCGTCTGCACATCGGCCGAGATATCCAACTGCGTAATGAAACCGAAGTCAGCCGGAACGGTGATCTTGTCCGCGCTCACCCCGTTGCCGACATCGGAGCGAAGCAGGTCGTTGTTGATATTGATCTTCTTCTGCGCCGGATCCATGTCGACAACCACGAACAGGCGGTCGCCAGCGGGGTGGATGGCCATGGCGGCGAGCGCACGATCCTTCGGGGAAACCGCGAACGTTCTCAGATATTTATACGGCTCCTTGAGCACCGATTTTCCACCCTCGAACACGCTTTCGGGATAGAGGTTGATGGCGGTGACCTTCCCGGCGCTGCCGACATAGGCGGTCCGGGCATCGAGCGACAGCGCCAGATGCGTACCAGAAACAGTATCGATCGACGTGACCAAAGTTAGACTCGGCGGGGAATCGGCGACATTGATGTCGTAGACGTTCAGGGCGCGCGACGTGAGGACGTAGAGCCGTCGATTCACGCGGTCCGTGGCAACATCGGTGGCATTGCCAAAACGGACCTCCGATTTGTCGAACTTGATTCCGCCGTCGTTGAAGTCCGCTCGCGTAACCGACGGAACCAGCGTGTCGGCCACGAAGCCGACGGTCTCATTGCCAACGAGGATCGTAACGATACCCGATGGGGACGTCACCTTACCGTCGTCGACGGTATAGCGGAAGGTCACGGAGCCTTTGAACTTCGCGTCGGTCGGGGTGTAGGAAAAGCGTCCCGTACGGTCCACATCGATCGTGCTGGGGCCGGAGGTCTTCGCATAGGTAAGAGTGTCGGTGTCGACATCGAATCCAGGCAGCTGCCCGATCAATGTCTGACCAGGTGCGACGGCCACTTTCAACGGTCGCGCTTCGGGTGCATCATTGACCGGGTTGACGATCACAAAAATGGTCGCTTCGGCGGAATCGAGGGAGGCATCTCGGGCAATAAAGCTGAAACTATCCCAGCCGTTGAAGTTAGGATCGGGTGTGTAGCTAAATCCTCCACTCGGTGAGAGCTCCACTCGTCCATGCTCGGGTTTCGCTTTGATTCGAAATGTTTGGGTATCGCCTTCGTCCACATCCGTCGCCGTGAGCACGCCGGTCAGCGATTTATCCTCGTCGGTTTCAAAGATATCGTCATTTCCGATCGGAACATCGTTGATCGGCGAAATTGTCACCGACACCGTCACTTCAGCAGAGGCATCCGTTCCATCGCTGGCGACAACGGTGAAGCTATCGGAACCGTTGTAATCTGGGTTCGGGCGGTAAGTAAATTCGCCCTCTTCAGAGATACCCGAGACGGTACCGCGGAGGGGTTGGCGAGTAATCGAAAACACGATCCGGTCGCCGTCGGCATCGGTCGCGCTAATCGTTCCAGAAACGGGCACATCCTCATTCGTCGTATAGCTGCCGCCCGTCACCACAGGAGCGTTGTTCTGCCCAAATGCTGGCAGCGCGGCCAGAGCGCAAACGGCGCAAAGGGTGAAAAGCTGAAGCACTGAGCGGCTGAAAGGTTTCACGCGAGAGAATGGCGAAGCGGCAGTGCGGAAAAAGACGCCGATGTTTTTCATCGCACCACCTCCAATTTGATCTGCGGACTGTACATTCGGCCGCTGGCGCCGGCCGGCGTGGCATAGGAAATAAGGAAGTGCGCGGCCACGGCTGCGTCGGAATCGAAGGGAACGTTGAACGAAAAACGTCCGTCATCCGCAGCGTCGACCAACTGTACCGCACCGGATGCCATGTCCGCTAGGAAGACGCGAGCCCTGGCCGGCACCGCGCCGGCACTCGAGGCGATGGTCACGGCTGTTCCCGTCGATGCGATCGACATGGCATTGGCATCGATTGGGAGCAGCGCAGGCTCGACTCCGGTGGAGAGACGGACGTTGTCCACGAAAACGCCGGTGCCCTGGTTGTTGCCACGACCAGCGGGGTTCTGGTCGTTGAGGTTCATGCCTGAAATATAATCCGGCAGCGGCCCCCTGCCCTTCAGGAGAACTCTAAATCGGATTCGATCTCCAGTGCCGGCCCACGTATCGACGAGCACCGCACCGGTGCGGAAGCCACTGCCTCGTCCGAATCCGGAAATTGGCCCATGATGATCGAGCGTCACGCTTGAGAACAAATTGTTGACCAAGATCGTCTGCGTATCGGTCACGATGTACACTTCGAGTATCTCCGAAACCGGCCGCAGGAGCGCGGTGGCAACGACATTGTAATCGAAGAGCAGCGTCTTCATTCCCGCAGGCACCTCGAAGGGGTCGGAGGTGAGAACGCTCACGCCGTCACGCGCACTCGTCATCGTATCGATGAAGGCCATGTAAGCGCGATCGGACGGCGTAACGTTCTTCCAGCGTTCGACGGCGGCGCCGCTACCGAGGACCGTCCATGCCCGCAACGTACCGTCCTCGAACGAGCCGTTGTTGACTCCGACGGAGAGGAAGTCGAAGCGGACCCCATTGGACCGCTTGCCCACGATCGTGACGGTGACGTCGCCGGACGACGCCAGCTCTGGCACGGTCACGGTCAGCTGCGTTTCACTGGCGGCCTGCACCGATGCGGCGGCGCCGTTGAAGTCGACCTTGTTGTCGGTTCCCACCGGGCTGAAATGCGCGCCATGGATGACTACGATGGCTCCCTGGGCGCCACGGCTCGGAACAAGGCCAGGCGGCGTGTCCGTGAGCTGGTTGATGACTGGCGTGAGCGCTTCGCCATAGCGGGTTTCCAGGCTATTGCCGACCCGAACCGAGGTTCCGGCCGAACCCAGGCTGCCGGCGACGTGCTGCCCGAACCGGCCGGTGCCGTCCGCCGTCATCGAGATTCCGCCGATGGCGATCGATGCTCCCGGGAGGAAGCGCCCGGAAATATCGAAGCCGCCGTCGCGCGCGGTTAGCTTCAGATCGACGATGTGCACCTCGACGTTCTTGCTCGATGTCTCGACGACCGTCGCCGACGCCTGCGCCAGGCCGTAGGTGTCGGTCCGCACGGCGACCGGCAAGAGCGTCGCAGGCACGAACGAGCCGTCGCGCGAGATCGAAATCGTTTCGATGCCGGCATCGGTCTCGCGTTGCAGGACGGCCAGCCGGTCGGGGAAGATCGCCTCGCGTAATTCGAGCACGCGGAAATGTTCTCCGCCCCGCACGACGAAGGGGTAATCGGTCTGATAGTCCACCGAGTTCACGCGCAATCGTCCCGCCAGGGAAATCTCCGGACGATCGAGCGGCTTCGCGGCCACGGTCCGCCACGTCGTCTTGAACTCGACAAATTCGTCCCCCGTGAACGCGATCCCGCGGTGCGGAATGTTCGCGCGACGGCGAATGCCGTCGAGGAAGAAGACCCGGTTGATATCGACCGATACTTGAGGCGGCCGCAGCTCGAGATTGGCGATCACGTCGAGCGACGTATTGCCGCCGTTGGCCTGTCCCGCAGACGGAATCGTCAAATCGGTCTCGGCGTAGCAGCCCGTCTTGCGATCGAACGCGACGATCTTCACCACGTCGCCGGGCCGCGGGAATTGCGATTTCGCATTCGAATTCGCAGCATCCGGCGCCGCGAGCGAGCCGAGAAACGCCAGGCTGTACGAGGCATCGTAGGTATTGTCGATGCGCTCGAGGCTGGCCGTCGTCCGCATGTAGGGCTCCGAGTCGTATTCGAGCAAGGCTCCCGGCGCCCCGATCCGCCGGTAAACCAGGATATCGACGCCATGGGCAGTCACGTCGTCGACCGAAGCGAGTTCGCCGCCGTCGGTATAAGCGAGCCCGGTAACAGGGATGTGCGCTCCGGATGTATCGACA
>CBINOT010000226.1:0-9285 GCA_966252355.1 uncultured Opitutus sp.
GGCTCCTCCTCGATCGCGACCTTTTGCGCTTTGATACTGCGGAAGACGGGCCGCGGTTTTTCCTTCGTATTGATCCAGAGCTCGCCGCGCCGGTTGACGTTAATCCAGTAAAGATCGCCCTCGAATTCGAGGTACTCGGCCTTCGCATCTTCGTCCTCCGGAATCGTAAAGCCGCACTCGACGAGCGCGCCCTTCAAATCTTCCTCTGACTGGTCCCATTTCTTCGCCAGATAATCGACGCCCACGGACATGCCGGGCCCGCGTTGATTGCGCCGCATATGCGGTTTGATCGCATCGAAGAAGGTGGGAAGTTCGTCCTCCTCCGCCGCCGTAAGCTTGTCCCAATCGTCTTCGGCTTTCGTCTCTTCATCCTCTGCGTCCGTATCCGCGTCGCGCGAGGTATCGACCGGCTTCCGAAATCCGTCATCGGGCGCGACCTTGTCTTCGAGGAAAGTCGCGGGCTCCTCCGGCGCGGTACTGGTCGCAGCTTTGAACTTCGCTTCGAACTCGGCGCGCAGCTTGTCGGCTTCGGCCTTCGCCGCGGCCGCGGCGGCGCCTTCGAGCGTCCAATCGCGTTGCGTCGGCCGCCGAGCGAGACCGGTGAACACGAGAAAGTTATCGGCCTGCGTATGAAATTGGACGATCTCCCACTCTTCGCGTCCGAGATCGTTCAGAAATTTTTCCAACAAAGCCGGCGAGGCGAATCCACCCCGGCCGCTCGTGATGATCTTGTATTCCCAAAGTGACATAAAATTCCCGCGCCATGCGCGGACGCCACCCATCACAGAAGCATCGTCCGTTGCCCAGCATTAAATGGCGGTTTTAGGAGCGGCGGCGCGCCCGGTAACCCGGCGTCATGACGCGTCATTTGCCTCAATCGGGGCCTTGCGCCGTCGCGCTCGATGCGCACGTTCTCGCCCATGAGACACCCCGCCTATATCGGCGTCCCTGCGGCGTTGTTCTGCCTCGCGTTGTTCGGCAGTTCGGCGAGCACCGCGGTCGGCGCCTCGCCTCTCCTGCCGCAACCGGACGCCGACAACGGCGGCATCAGCCTACCCGCCGGGTTCCGCGCGCTCGTTTTCGCCGATCACGTCACGGGCGGCACGGCCGAGCGCCGGCGGGACGCGCTGCGTTACCTCGCCGTCGCACCGAATGGCGACGTGTACGTCAAATCCTCGCGCAACGGCATCTACGCCCTCCGCGACACCAACGGCGACGGGCGCGCCGACCAGATCGAGCGCTTCGGCTCCGGCAACGGCACCGGCATCGCGCTGCGCGACGGCTGGCTGTATTATTCGACGACGAGCAGCGTGCAGCGTTATAAATACACCCCCGGCGAACTCGTGCCGACGAGCGAACCGCAGACGATCGTCTCGGGCTTGCCCGACCGCCAGCAGCATAACGCGAAAGCGTTCGCCTTCGACGGCGAGGGCCGGCTGCTCGTCGAAGTCGGCTGCCCGTACAATGTCTACAGCAAACCCGACCGGCAGCGCGGCGCAAAAGGCATGGATGCGACCGAATTTCTCGAGACGCACGGCGGCTATTGGCGATTCGATCCGAACAAACAGAACCAATCGCTCAGCGACGGTTTCCATTTTTCCACGGGTCATCGCCATTCGCTCTCGATCGCGTGGCAGCCCGTTTCAAAGCAGTTCTTCATGGCCATGATGGGCCGCGACAATCTCAACACGGTGGACCCCGCGGATTACGATGAGCTCGATAACGCCGAGCGCGTCGCGGAAGAATTCCACCTTCTCCGCGAAGGCGTGAACCTCGGCTGGCCGTACACGTACTGGGACCCGATCAAGAAGGCGCGCATGGTGGCGCCGGAATTCGGCGGCGATAATCGCAAGCGTGACGACAATCCTGCATACGACAAACCGCTGCTCGCCTTCCCCGCCCACTGGGCTCCGCTGCAACTGTGCGTTTACGACGGCGCGCAATTTCCCGCGAAGTATCGCGGCGGCATGTTCCTCGCGTTTCACGGTTCTTGGAATCGGGCACCGCGCGCCCAGGCCGGCTACAAGGTCGCGTTCGTGCCGTTCGATGCGAAGGGCATGCCGACCGGCGATTATGAGACGTTCGCGGACGGGTTCGCAGGACAGGACTACTTCACCGATACGAACGACGCGCAATATCGCCCGAGCGGCGTCGCGGTCGGGCCCGATGGCTCGCTCTATGTCTGCGAAACGGAACGCGGTCGCATCTGGCGAATCGTCTATACCGGCGAAACAACTTCGGAAGGCAAAGGCACCGCCAAAGCGGCGATGGCTCCGGCCCAAACTTTCGCCCTGATCGGCGCCGACACGCCGGGCGGCAAGATCTACGCGGCAGTTTGCGCCGCATGCCACATGCCGAACGGCAGCGGCGTTCCGGCGATGCAGCCTCCGCTCGCCGGCAGCAAGGTCGTCGCGGGAGACACTGATCTACTCATCGATGTCCTGCTGAAAGGTCCGGCCGCCGTGCTCCCGCCCGATCGCGAGAAGTTTCAAAACATCATGCCACCTTTCGGCGCGGTGTATTCCGACGCCGATCTAGCGAGCGTCATCAACTATGCCCGGGCCAACTTCGCCCCCAACGCACCGCGAGTGACGCCTGCGCAGGTAGCCGCGCAACGCGCGAAGTGATAGTGCGAATGCATCGTTGCTGGGGCTTAGCGCCGGCCATCGCGACATTCGTGCTCACGGTGGCTTTCAGCTGCCGCGTGCTGGCGGCCGGTAGCGGAAGCAATACCGCAAACACGGCCCCGCCGCCTTCGGCGCCCGACAGCAATGCGACAGTCCTCGAAGACGTCGTGGTAACGGCCGCGCGGGCGCCGCAGTCGCCAGAGCGGGTTTCCTCGTCGGCGTACGTCTATGCCCGCGAGGCGCTCGAAGCATCGCCCGCCATGTCGCTCGACACCGTCCTTCGCGCCGTCCCCAGCTTCAATCTTTTTCGACGGGCGGACAGCATGGTGGCCAACCCGACGACGCAGGGCGTTTCGTTGCGCGGCCTCGGTCCGAGCGGCGCAAGCCGATCGATGGTTCTCCTGGATGGCATCCCGCTCAACGATCCTTTCGGCGGCTGGATCGCCTGGTCCCAAATCCCAATTGAAAGCCTCGCGAGGGTGGAAGTGTTACCGGGTGGCGGTGCCAGCGCCTGGGGCAATTCCGCTTTGTCGGGCGTGATGCAGCTTCTTTCGAACTCGTTTCCTGGCGCAACCCGCAACACGGGACGATTCAGCATTACTGCCGGCGATTTTGCCACGCATCGTGAATCCTTCGCGGCGACAGCGCCCCTCCGTGAGTCCGCCCTTCAGCTGAGTGGCGAAGACTTCGTCACCGACGGCTATCGTGTCGTCGCAGCCGAGCGCCGCGGGCCAATCGACGTCCCGGCGTGGAGCCGTCACCGGACGCTCGTGGCACGATGGCGCGCCCCGATTGGAACGCGCACCAGCCTGACGACGAGTGTGCGGAGTTTCGAAGAGTCTCGCGGGAACGGCACGCCGTACCAACGCAACGGATCGCGAGAGAAATTCGCCGGGATCGACCTCACGAGCCAATCGACCGACACGTTTTCGTGGGTCGCACGCGCTTACGCCCAGACGCAATCGTATGCCAGCACGTTCAGCGCGGTGAACGCAGCTCGAACCGGCGAAACCCCCGCCAGCGATCAGTTCGCGGTCCCCGCCATCGCAATCGGCGGTAGTTGGGTGGGGACGTGGTCTCAGTCCAATGGCACGCAAACGAGCGCCGGGGTGGACCTGCGAACCGTGCGCGGCGAGACGCGCGAGAACTACAGCTTCGCCAGTGGTGCCTACACCCGACAGCGCTTTGCCGGCGGTACGCAGAGCACCGCCGGAGCGTTTGCGGTGCGTGAACAGTCACTCGCTCCGACTCTGCGGCTCACGATCGGCGCGCGGGGCGACGCGAATTCCGACACGGACGGGCATCGACGCGAAGCCGATCGAACGAACGGCGCCGTCACGCGCGACGACCTTTATCCGTCGCAGCGGACGTTCCAATTCAATCCCAGCGCGGGGGTGGTCTGGACTCCATCGCGGCTTTGGCGAGTGCGAGCGAATGTTCAGCAAGCGTTTCGCCGCCCTACCCTCAACGAGCTATATCGCCCGTTTCGGCAAGGCGCCAATGTTACGGAAGCGAATGCCGGTCTTCGCACGGAGCGCGCCCAAAGCGCCGAGCTTGGAGTCGAATGGGAGTTCGGCGAGGTGCCGTCGCCCGCAGTCCGTCGGCGCGGCGGGCGCGACGAAATGGCGGCGACACTGTCTCGGCCACGTTTCAGCGTACAAGCGACGGTATTTCACAACGAACTCCGCGATGCCGTGGCCAACGTCACGATCGCGCGCGGCCCGGGTTCGTTTCCGCTGTTTGGGACTTTGCCGGCGGGTGGCGTTGGGCGACAACGGCTGAATCTCGATCGAATTCGCGTCAATGGCCTGGAGTCGGTCGCAACGTGGCGACCTACCGGGCCCGTGGAACTCTCCGCCGCTTATCTTTATAACGACGCGACCGTGGAGCGAGCAGCCGTCGCGCCCGGTCTGATCGGCAAACGGCTCGCGGAAGTGCCGCGACACAATGCATCGCTCGGAGCCGTGCTGCGGGCATCGCAAAACATCACCTTCAATGTGCGGCTGCGTTGGACCGGGAAGCAGTTCGACGACGACGAGAACACGCTCCGGCTCGGCGAGGTCGCGGTGCTCGATGTTGGAGCGACGAAGGCGTTGTCCGCTCGCATCGAGTTATTTATCAACGTCGAGAATGTCGGCGATGCTCGGATCGAAACCGCCCGCAGCAGCGATGGCGTCGTGAATACGGGCACGCCGCGGTTTGCGTTCGGAGGCCTGCGGGCAAAATGGTGAGGACCGCCGCGCCCAAGTCCGGTCCGGCTGAGAGAACGAGAACGATTTTCGAGGGAATATCCGCCCCACGTCCGCGCTCCCACTTGCAACCGCAAACGGCCAGGCCCATCGTGCGGCCTACCCCATCGAGAGGAGAATTCCCATATGCTCATTCGTTCCCCCAAAGACTGGCAGCTCCCGGAATCGGCGGCCACGCCAGAACGCGATTACGAACTCCGGCCGCGCGAGCGTACCATTCTGCCCCGCCGCGACTTTCTCAAAACGCTCGGATTCGGTCTTGCTGGCGCGACGCTGCTGCCGCGCTCGCTGCGCGCCGCAACGGCTGGATTTCCCACGAAGGTAAATCCCGATTTCCGCGATCCGGCGCTGAAGCCGACGGATTACGAAATCATCACGAGCTACAATAATTTCTACGAGTTCGGGACCGATAAAGCCGACCCCAAGCCCAATGCGAACAAGGGGTGGAAAACCGAACCGTGGACCGTGGAAATCGGCGGGCTGTGTCGCAACCCCACAAAGATCGACGTGAACGACCTCGTGGGCAAAATGGGCGGCGTCGAGCAGCGAGTGTACCGGTTTCGCTGCGTCGAAGCCTGGTCGATGGTGATCCCTTGGGACGGTTTTCCATTGGCCAAACTCGTCGCCTGGGCCGATCCGAAGGCTGAGGCGAAGTTCGTGAAATTCACGACCGTGCTCGACCCGAAGAATATTCGCGAGCAACGCACCACGACGCTCGAGTGGCCATACGTCGAGGGCCTGCGCATGGACGAAGCGACCCATGAGCTCGCGTTCATTGCGACCGGAATCTACGGCAAACCGATTCCCAACCAAAACGGCGCGCCGTTGCGGCTGGTTGTGCCGTGGAAGTACGGCTTCAAGGGCGCGAAGTCGCTCGCGAAAATCGAATTTGTCGCGCGTCAGCCGGACAACACGTGGAACATCATGGCGCCCGACGAGTATGGCTTCTACGCGAACGTGAATCCGAACGTCGACCATCCGCGGTGGTCGCAAGCGAGCGAACGCATCATTGGCGGTGGCGGTCTGCTTGGCTCGCGAAAAAAGACGCTCATGTTCAATGGCTATGAGAAGCAGGTCGCCAGCCTCTACAAAGGCATGAACCTGGAGAAGAACTACTGAGATGGAAGCCAACCACGACCAGGTCGCTTTCTATTCGTGTCGATTGGTGTCCGTTCGTGGTTAACTCATCCGTGGCTCTCCTCGCGAAACTGATTCGGTCGAAGTTCGTCGTTTGGGTGCTGATCGTCTTGCCTGGATTGTGGCCGGTGTGGCCGCTCGCGATTCGTCACGAATCGAGCGCGCTCGCCGATCCGCTCAAGTTCATCCTGCATCATCTCGGGTTCGTTGCCTGCCTGTTGCTGGTGACGGTGCTCACATTCACCCCGCTGCGGGTCCTATTTCCGAAATCGCCAGTGGTCCAGGCTCTGAATCGTCACCGCCGGCTGGTCGGCGTCAGCGCCGCCGTTTACGGCTTGCTGCACTTCATGACACACATCGCCTACGAAGGCGGCACCGACATCGCCTCGATCCCAGCGATTCTTCACACCGCGATCGACAAGCCTTTTCAACTTACCGGACTGATCGCCCTGGTAATTCTGCTGGTGCTCGCGATCACGAGCTTGCACGCCGCGGTCCGCTGGCTTGGTGGCAAGCGCTGGAAAAATCTTCATCGGCTCGCCTACGTGGCCGCCGCGCTCATCGCGTATCATCAAGCAGCGGCGCGGAAAGTTTTTCCCCCGCAGGTGCTCTGGATCTTCGTCCCGCTCGTTGCGCTCGAATTACTGCGCGTCGCGAAGCAGCGCCGCGCGCGAGCGGCGGTGTGAGAGGTAGCGGCGGTCGTCCCGACCGCCAGATTGGAAAATGGCCGTCTGGGACGATAGCCGCCAACGCCACCCTCACCGCATCACATGCGGCACAAACCGACTGAGATTGCCCGTAATCCAGCGCGTGTCCTCACGGATGCCGAGACCGCAGGCCTCGTGATTGACCACCCATACGCCGCAAATCGGATGATTGCCCGCGATGTCGGGGATCGGCGCGAGCGCTTGGTACACGAAGCCTTCTTCGCCATACTCGCCGCCGTTTTCCTCGATGGTCGTACCTCCATGCACGAGCGAAACGTTCGCGCCTTCCCGGCTGAGTCGCGGCTTCTTGGCATAGCTGCCATTGAGCGACGCATGCGGCGAATCGAACGCCGGCAATAAATTCGGGTGGTCGGGATGGAGTTCCCACAAAATAGGCAACAGTCCTTTGTTGCTTAGCAACAGCTTCCAGGGCGGCTCGACAAAAAGATTTTTCGCCTTCGGCAGGTACTCCGCGAACGACTCGTGCCACATCCATTCCCAGGGATATAGTTTAAACAGCGCGTTGATCTCCGCGGCCTCACGATCGACGAAAAGCCCGCGCGTGGTATCCCAGCCGATGTCGTCGATCGCGATTGCCTGCGTCTTAAAACCAGCCTGTTGGCAGGTATCCCTAAGATACGTGATAGTTTGCGTATCTTCGGGCAAATCGCGCACCGCGGCGAAATGAACCTGTTCCGCGCCAATGGCACGCCAAGCGTCGATCAGCCGCTCGTGAATTGAATTGAATTGGTCGGCCTGGGGAAACCGCTCTTGCAGCCAATACCACTGCACCACCGACGCCTCGATCAGAGAGGTCGGCGTGTCCGCGTTGTATTCGAGCAGCTTCGGCGGCGTGACGCCATCGTACGCCAGATCGAAACGGCCGTAGAGGCTCGGGTCGTCGCGATCCCAGGACGCCAGGATCGCTGGCACCGCGTGCGCCGGAATGCCGACCCGGTCCCACCAACCGCGATCGATGACGACCTGCGCCGCATCGATGCAAAGCTGATGCAGCGCATTCGCCGCCGCCTCGAGCTCATCGATTTGATGCGTGGTCAGCGCGTAGTACGCGGTTTCGTCCCAATAAGGACCGGTCTCGTGCGTGTGATAGGTGAACCCGAGCGCTTCCACTTTCTCGCGCCAGTCCGGCCGCGCCGCCAAAGCATGACGTTGCATAGAGAATTGTCGTCCGCGACTCAGGATCCCGCAGGATGAGAAGAACCGCCAAAGCCGCCCCGAATAATCGAGTGACTCGGTGCACTCGGCGTGTGCGGTGTGCTCGTCGGCCGCGACGACGAAAAATGACTGCCGCCGAACGTGCGCCCCCAGAAACCGGACGAGCGGCTCGGTTGCGATTGCTGCTGCTGCTGTTGTTCGCGCTGCAATCGAGCCCGTTGCGCTGCGAGCGCGGCGGCAACGGCCGTGTTATCGGGCCGCGATTGCGAAAACGCTAATGCCCACGGCAATGCTTGCCACAAGCCGCCGGCAAAATAACCACGCGCCGGATCATGGTAGTTATAGGGATGAGGGAACCACGCGTGATAGGGCGCGTGGTAGTAACCGACGCCAGGGATATACTCGTTATTCGAGTAAGTGCGGTCGGCCGCGACGGGAACGGGCGCAGGTGCCGGCGCCGGCACCGCTGCCGCGTCCTGCGCATGCGCGCGCTGCCAAGCGTCCCATGCCATCGCGACGCCGACGACCCCCGCCGTGCCCAAGAGCACGAGCGCAACTTGATGACTCCGCCGCCTCGCGCCGCTGGGCGACGGAGACTCGTCGGCGTTCATCCCATGATCGCCGCGGCGACGACAATACTCACTCCAATGATCACCGCCGCGCCGATCACTGCGGCCGCCACGTTGCGGTTCTTGACGATTTCCTGGTGCAAGTCGCCCGGCGTGCAAAAGTCGAAGAGCTTGTAGCCGACAATCGCGAGCACGATGCCCGAGACGGCAAAGACCGCGGTGGCGATCAACGCCTCGGTGAGAGACGACGCATGCCACGCCGCAGTGGAAACGGGCTGCTGCGCGAGGAGTAGAGGTAAGGAATGCATGACGAACCGCGAAGTGTGGGCCGCGCGCGCGGTCCGTAAATAACATCTTACGATATTGGAAATTATGCGCCTCGTTCCACGCCGCGGCGAGAGGCGTCGATTTGGCGACGCTGAAGATCGAAGTGACTTCGCGCGCCGTTTTCCCTCAAGGTTGCGCGAGATGCCTGACCGCGACGCCGATCATTCTTCCGCCGCCGATATGCGCTCGTGGCTTGCCTGGGCATCGATCCTCGCGGCGGCAGTCATCGCGTATGGGAACGGCCTGCGCGGGCCTTTCGTTTTCGATGACGTCGCCGCGATTGTGGAGAACGAAAGCATTCGCCACGTAGCCACGGCATTTTCGCCGCCCGCGGATCGCGGCTTGCCCGTGACGGGGCGACCCCTCGCCAATGCCTCCTTCGCGGTGAACTATTGGACCGGCCAGCTCGACCCTCGAGGATATCACGCGGTCAACATCGGCCTTCACGCCATTTCGGAGTTGCTGCTCTTCGGGTTGGTTCGACTCACCTTGC
>CBINOT010000227.1:0-9179 GCA_966252355.1 uncultured Opitutus sp.
TATATATTCCTCGAATTAGAATCGAGATCGGGACGGCTTCCTGCACCCCCAGGATCGTATAATCCCCTTTTCGGTCCAGCCCCCACTCATTGTCCGCTGCTTTCGGCACGACCCATCACGAAAAACCATGCCCCGATTATTCCATCAAAACTTGCGCGTGTTCGGCGGCGGATCGGACGAACGAAACAACGCTTTCGAGATAGCCTACGCGCAAGTGCAAGCCGCCGCCGGCGTCGGCTACCTCGCGGCGGGTTTCACGGAGACCATGAATGGCGGCGATCCGTGCGTGGCGGCGCTCGGCAGGCTGGCCTTGGCTCTCGATCCAGGACTGACTCGGGTAACGGCCGTAGCGGTCGGGACCACCGCCGTGGGCGTTCAGACGGAATTCGTGGGGATTGCGTGGAATCCGCTTATGCTCCAAGTCGAGTATGTCGGGCAAGCGGTGCAGGTCGACGGGGTCTGGCAGGCTTACTTGACCCGTTACGCGAACGGAGTCGTTCCGCCGCGAGTGGCGTTCCCGGCCGGCGTGCCGCTGCGAACGGCGGATTCCAGAGGCCTGGCTTTCGTGGCCGGCATGGCGGGGGGGGCGCCCTATCTCATCGGTTTCATGCATAATATGCTCAATTTGGGCAATAGAACGGGCGCGTATGACAATATACCGACCATGACCACCCGGGCCTGCCAGGCGATGGGAGGCGCGTACGCCAACGCGCGTATTATCGTCGGTGGCGATTTCAATCTTCTTCCCCGCAATCCCGGCACCGCTCGCTCTCGCGGAGCCATGTATTTTGTCGCGGCGGAGGACGACGACGGAACCTACGCCAACACCACCGTCGCAAACGCGTACGATTTTTGGCTGGTCAATTTCGGCCAGCTAACCAGCGACGATGTCGACATTCTCGATCAGGCCTTCGGCGACGGGGGACGTTCGGATCACGCGGGCATAAGTCTGAACTTCTAATCCTACCATGCCCTCGAACAGCTCTGACTCGCTTTTGCCCGTGGCCAACGGGCAGCTCAGTTTGGACGCCTCCACCGCCCCGGGCATCGAGGACCAACTCGACCGCCTGACCGTAGGTGCGCCGATCATCGTTCAGAATGCCGTGCGTTCGGAATCGGGGGGCACGGTCACCGTCACGGGGACCTCCTCGTTCCTGGGCAAAGTCGATCTGCCGGTGACGGTCACCGCCGTTTCGGGCGCAAGCGGGCCGGAGATCACGGCGCGCTTCGTCCTCATTCAAGGTCAGCCGAATCAGAGCAGCTGGCATTTCAGCACGAGTTTTCCCGATCTGCCTCCGTTCAAGACCACGACCGGAACCGGCGGCGGTTCGGACGCGAACCTCTTGGACCGTCTCCGGCTTTCGGACTCGGCGTTCGTGTTGAGCACGGCCCCCGCTCCGATCGATCCGGTCACGCAGGCGGCGCTGCAGACCGGCCTGAACTTCGTCGGATACTGCCAAGCTTCCGATTTGATCGGGTTGTTGGGGACGATGGTCACAAACAGTCTCGTTCTGCTCTCTGGGCCGATCCTGGTGCCGACGCCCGCGCAGAAATCCGCGCCGGCCCCAGCGGCCTTGGAGCCGCTCGAATTCCCCTGGGAGGTGACGGACGAGTCGGTGTTCGGCATTCAACTTTTCGCCGATCTCGGGATCGATTCGGTGTTGGGCAAGACGCTGCGCATCCATCAGGTCGGCATGAGGGTGTACTGCCCGGTTTATCAAAGCTGGGCTGACGCCAATCCCACCTTCTCCCCCGTGATCGCGGCTTCGGCCAAGCTGGATATCCCCAGCGCCGGCATTTCCGTCGATGTGGTCGGGATCGGCCTGACTTCGCTCGTTTCGCTTTCCTTGAGCGGAAAGATCGAAGGTGTCTCGCTCCAGCGTTTGGATCAATTGCTCGACCTGGTGGGAGCAAACGATCTGGCGACGTATCTCCCCTCGGATGTCCAGCGTGCCCTCGGTGCCCTCAGCGCCCTCTCGCTGGACTACGTGTCGCTTCAGCTCGGTGCCGGGCTTTCCATCACCAGCGCGGGCGCGAGCGTAGGGCTGCCGGGTGTCAGCACCTCGGTGCTGCCCGGGTTCGGCCTGAGCAACCTGAAGGCGGATTTCAGCATTCTCCAACCTTTCGGCTCGGGACGAGCCGTCACCTGCTCCCTGAATGGCACGGGCGAATTCCTCGGTGCGGTGTTCGACTTCGTCGTCGATCTTCCGGAAGTGTCGGCCACGGCGGATCTGGCCGAGAAGATCAGCCTGGGGCTCGATGACCTGTGTCAGGCGCTGGGACTGCCCGCTCCGGCGGAGCTGGTGCTCAACGATCTCAAGCTGGGAGTTAATTACGACGGCGCCTATTCCGTCTCCGCGCTGATGGCCGACGATCCTCCGTGGGTGCTGGATCTCGGGCCCGTTCCCGTGACGGTGTCGGAGGTGACCCTGTCGGCCACGCATCCGGCGAGCGGGGCCTCGAGCGGCAGTTTTGGCGGAGGGATCAACCTGGGGGGGATTCTCCAAGTTAACTTCAGCTACGCCACGCCCGGCGATTTCCTGCTGCGTGCGGCATTGGACGATGTCTCGCTCTCTCAGCTGATCAATGCGCTGACGAACCAGAAAATCAGTCTGCCGAGCGGCTTCGACTTCGATTTCACGGGTACGTCGGTCCTCATCCAAAAATCGGGCAGCGACCTGGTGTTTCAACTCGCCACGTCGATGGGCGATCTGGGGACGGTGGCCTTCGAAGCCAAGAAGACCAGCAGCGCGCAAAACACCTGGGGCTACGCTGCGGGCGTCGACCTGTTGAATCCGAAGCTCTCGGCGCTGCCGGGGCTGGGTGGGCTAAAGATCTTCGAGGACATATTCCAGCTGAACGAGCTGCTGCTCGTCGTTTCCTCCTTCGACGATGCGGGCTTCGTCTTTCCGAGCATGGCGGCATTCAACAGCCCCACGCTCCAAAACACGGGCAACATCAAGCTCCCCGTCCAGTCGGGAGGCGTCATTGCCGGGTTGAATGTCTACGCGAATTGGACGCTGGACACGTCGTCGCAGCAAAACCTGCTGCGCAACTTCCTCGGGCTGGACCCCTCGCTCGGCATCACGCTCCAGGTGGGGGCGGTGCCCGAGCAGACCTCGCGGCTGTACGTGGCCTATTCCACCACGATCCTGGGCCATCCGCTGACGTGCCAGTTTGGCGGGCAGATCGAGAACGGCCTCGTGGGCCTGTTCCTCACGGGCATGATGACGGTGGACATCCAGGGCAGCGAGCAGCGTTTCGACGTAACGCTGCTTTTCGTGCCGACCGGCGCGTTCATCTCCGCCACGATGCAGGGCGCGAAGCCCGTCGATTTCGGCGTGGTGCAGTTGAGCAATCTTTCGCTGGAGGTCGGAATCAATTGGGAGGGCATTCCCAGCCTTGGCGTGGCCGCGACCATCAATGTCACGGAGTTCAACTCGTCGATCGCCGTCTTCTTCGACTCGGTCAGCCCCTCGCAGTCCATGTTCGCCGGCGCGGTCAGCGGCATCGATTTGGGCCAGGTGGTGCGGCAGCTGGCGGGCGCCTCCGTGCCGAACGAGCTGACCGATGTGCTCACGGCTGTGTCGCCCGCGGGCATCGGCAAGTTCAATCTGCCGCAGAGCGTGGTGCCCGATCTGGATGGCCGCAATCTCGGCAATGTCGCGGCCGCTTTCCAGCAATATGGCTCGGTCAAGCTGCCCGGTGCGACGGAGCAAATCCTGTTCGTCGTCAGCAAGGCGGGGAAGTCCTGGCACTTGACCGACCAGACGAACATGCGCCACTACACGCTCAAGCTGAAGGACAGCCAGGTGGCGGTGGAGCTGGACCCGCAGGTGTATTGCGCTCCGCAAGCGACCAGCATCGGTACCCTGCGTTTTCCGCAGGGCTTCCGTCTCATCGGCCAGATCAACTATATCATCATCCGGGAGCAGATCGAAATCGAGATCAGCGCGGGCCAGGGAATTTTGGTGGACGTGCAGATCTCCCCGGTGGTTCTGCTCAACGGCAATTTCCTGTCCCTCAAGGCGGCGTCGGGTTCGGGCGGGCCGCGGTTGTCGCTGTGCAGCTATTACCGTCCGTCCGAGTCGCGGAAGGAACTGCAAAGCCCGCATTTCATGGTCACGGGAGCGCTGAAAATCCTCGGGGCCGACGTGCTCACCGTCGACGCGCTCATCTCGACGTCCGGCGCACGCTTGACGGTTCAATCGCGAATCGAGCCGGTCGTCTCCTTCCACGTCCAGGCGACCATTTCGTCTCTCACGCAAATGGCCGGCAGCGGCAGCGCGGATGTGAGCGTGAACCAGACTTTCGATTTCGGCGCCCTGGGCAGCGTGAAGGTCAACGTCGGGGTATCGGGCGCCCTCGACATGTCGCTCAACGGCTCGCGCGGCGAAGCCGGATTCAAGGGCCAGTTCGAGTTTCAAGGGGTTGATTTCACGCTGCCACGCGTGGAGCTGGATGTCACCGGCCCAGGCTTGTTGAACCTGGCCAATTTGGTGATCGACGCGGTCGAGCATGCGTTGGAAGCGTTCCTGAAGGACGTCAACCAGTGGCTGAATTGGGTGAACAAGAACGTCATTCAAGGGCTGACCAACGGCGCCGAAGATGTCGGCAAGGCCCTGAAGAATGTCTACAACACGGCGGACGACCAGATCGTCAGCCTGACTTCGTCGGTCCTTTCCTACACCGAGAATCAAGTCGCGGACGCGCTGCAAGGCGCCGGCCTCTCGGCGGACGCCGCCGCTTCCGTGATGACCGAGGCGGGGTACGCGGCGGAGAGCGTCGCGAACGCCATCGCTTCCGCCTTTAACAACACCAGCCTCGATTTCAGCTTCGGGCACATGGATACGCCGGCGGGCCCGCATGTCGACATCCCGGCCGGGCCGTACGACATTCCGCCGCATGCGGACGGCCCCGTGCCGCCGCATGTGGACACTAGCACGCATGTCGACACCTGAGCCCGCGACCCAATGGGCGTCGAAATAAAACCGCTGGGGGCGGCCTGCAACCTGCGCTGTCGCTATTGCTATCAGAACCCGATGCGCGAGGCCGGGACGCCTCGCATCCCCTTTGACCTGGAAAAAGTGAAGCGGGCGGCGGAGCGGCACGGGGAGCCTCTCACTCTCTTTGGCGGGGAGCCGCTGCTGCTGCCGCTCCCGGGCTTGGAGGAGCTGCTGCGCTGGAGCCATGAACGACATGGGCGCTCCTCCATTCAGACCAATGGGACGCTGGCGGGCGACGCCCATCTGCGCCTGTTCGAGCAATATAATGTCGCCGTCGGCATCTCCATCGACGGGCCCGGCGAGCTGAACGACCTGCGCCTCGCCAGCAGCCTGGAAGAGACTCGCGCCGCCACGCTCAAAGTGGAGCGGCTCATCGCGCGGTTGTGCGAGGCGGGCCGCCCGCCGAGCCTCATTCTAACCCTCCATCGTCTCAACGGCGCCGCCGCGAGCTGGCCGCGCATGGCGGCGTGGCTGGCGCAGTTGGAACGTTTGGGCGTCCGGCGGATGCGCCTGCACCTGCTCGAAGTGGATGATCCCGCCATTCGCCGGGACTACGCGCTCGACGCCCAGGAGAATATCGCCGCGCTCCGCCGGTTCGCGCAGTGGGAGTCCCGCCCGAGCTTGCTGCGGTTCGATCTTTTCTCCGACATGCGCAATCTCCTTCTGGGCCGCGACGGGGGAACTGCCTGCGTGTGGAACGCGTGCGATCCTTACAATACGCAGGCCGTGCGGGGCATCGAGGGCAACGGCCAGTCGTCCAATTGCGGCCGGACCAACAAGGACGGCACGGACTATCTCAAGGCGCGGGGCCACGGTTTCGAACGGTATCTGGCGCTCGCCAGCACGCCCCAGGATCAGGGCGGGTGCCAGGACTGCCGCTTTTTCTTCGCGTGCAAGGGCCAATGTCCCGGCACCGCGCTGCAGGGCGATTGGCGCAACCGCACCGAGCATTGCGAGGTGTGGAAACAGTTGTACACGGACATCGAGCAACACTTGCTGGAGGCCGGAACCACGCCATTGAGCGTCTCGCGCGCGGGCCTGCTCGAGCGTGCCTTGACGGAACGCTGGCGCAAGGGCAGCAGCCTTCGCCTCCGTGAAACGCGCGGCGTCTTGACTTCGACCACGCCTGCGCCGTCTCCCTCTCCCGATGCGACTCCGACTGGGCTGGGGCGCTTTTCCCGTCTCGCCTGGTCGAGCGCGAAAAACGAGGAAATGTGGGCCGGGCGCCTCGCCGCCATCCGGGGATCGCTCTCGCGGGCGGCGCCGGAGGTCGCCCGGCGGCTCGATCGTCCGGTCTGGTCGCAAATCGAGTCCGGACGCTACTTCGAATTCCACCAGCGGTGCTCCGCGCTCGATCTGCGGTCGTTGGACCTCACCGATCGCGGCGGGGCTTTGTCCTTGCCGGGCGAGGGGCTGCGGCTGGCGGCCGCCGTCTCCGCGCCGGTATATGCCCGGCTTGCGGCTCTCATCAAAGCGGGTGACGGGCTCGAGCTACTGCAGCAGGCGGGCATCATACGGGCCGGCTCGGACGCCCCTGGCCGGATTCGCGTGCCGGACAATTGGAAAAACAATGTCTGGCTTGCACCGCTCGGTGTCTCCCTGCACCCGGCGGGCTTGGATTTTGACGTTTCGGGAGCGGACGCAATCATCGCCGCCCGCCGCGCGGTGTTGGAAGAGCAAGGGGCCGCCCGGGAGCTGGCGTGGATGGAAGAGCTCCTGTCCGGCCCGATGGAACTGTCCATGCTTCATGGCATCGCCGAAGTGAAAACGCCGTATTTCAAGTTCTGTTACAACACCGTTCGCTCGAGGGTGAAGCACGCCTGGCGGGTGGGGTCTTGAGGAAGAAGCCGCATGTCCGATCCGCTGCTCGACCTGCACCCTCTTTTGCTGCCGCACCTTCCTCTCGCGAGCGTAAGGCGCGGAGAAATCCATCTGGGCGGAGGCGAGTTCAAGCGCCTCACTCCGGCCGAGCGGCAGTTTGCGGCCGTCGCGGACGGGCGGCAGGCGCTGCGCCAAATTTTGCCCCAGCACCCGGAAGTGGCCGCGGTGGCGCCCACGTTTCCGTATGTCCTGTGGTGGCCGCGCCCGAGCGAGCCGCTTCCCGCCGCACGCACTTCCGACCGCGCGGACTTGCTCGTGATTACGGCTTATCCGCGCGACTTGGTGTTCTCGCTTGGAGGCTTTCTCAGCCGGCAGCGGCGATCGGCTTGCTGCGCTCATCTCGCGGTGTTTTCGAACCAAACGCTTCGCCGCAGCGAATTGTTTCGCTCCGCCTCGGAATTGGAGGCCGTCCGGCGGGACGAGGATAATCTGGTTTCCCGCCTGCTGGGCGTGGAAACGGATTTCCTCGAATATCCTGACGCCGGCAAACGTCGCGCGGCCGGTCGCCGCGGGCAATCCGAGGAAGGTTTGAAGCGGTCCTTGGCCGCCGCCTTGGCACATCGCATCCAAGCGTTGCGGCCGGCCGCCGTCTTCGGCCCGGCAGGCATCGGCGAAAGTCCCGATCACCAGCTGTTGGCCGGCATTCTGATGGAATTTCACATCCGTCGGCAGTTTCCGGCGGTCGAGTTTCACCTGTACGAAAATTTCCCTCATTGCACCTGTTACCAGAGCGTGGACTCGTTCATGACTCGGCTTTCGGACACGGTCGCCCGCTGGTCGGCCCGATTCGAAGACATGAGCGACACCTTGTCGGAAAAGCAGCTCTTGTGCTCGATCCTGCGGGCCAGCTCCCAGCCTCCGCCGTTTTCGATCTTTGCCGCCGTGGCGGACCGCAATGCCCGGTTGGCTCGGACGGAACGGAATGCTCCTCGGGCGGCAGAACGCTTTTGGACGCTGGCCGCATGAGCTCGGAGCAAAAACAGCGCTTGCTCTTCGTCGTCACCGCGGACTCCAACTTCGGCGATCTCGCTCTTTGCCGCCAATGGATCCACGAACTCGGCGCGGCGGACTACCGCTACGCCTTCGTGTTGGCCGAAAAACTGAGCCCGCTGGCCCCGGCGGAGGCGGAGCGCTTCCATTTTGACCGCAACAAGGACGTGGAGGAGACGATCCTCGAAGCCGCCTGCTCGTTTCAGCCGGACGCCGTCCTCTTCGCGACCGGCGCGTGTTGGAGAATTGCGGGACAACCCGGTGCCGTGGCGGGCCGGTTTCCGGCGAAAGTGCTGGAGCTGGGCGTGCCGGTCTTTTCCTTCGATCCGTTCGAGGGGCTGCAATTCCATCCGCCGCCGCCACCGGTCATTCTACTGCGCGATAGTCCGAACCCTCCTCCCAGCAGCACCGTCCGTCATTTCAACGCGGCCAGCCGCTTCGCTCCGGCGCGGCCGGAAGAAAAATCGAACATCCTGCGCCGCCTCGGCCTGCCCACCGGCCGCCGGCTGATCATGGCGAGCTTGTCGTCGTCGGTTCTCGAACGGAAGGGCGCGGGATTGGCGGCGCATTACGCGGGAATCGCGCGCGTGTTCGAACTCTGCGTCGCGGCGCCGGTTCATTTTCTCGTCATCGGCCCCAGCCTGATCCCGGCGTTCGATCGTCTGCCCAATGTCACGCAAAGCCCTCCGTTGTCGTTCGACGATTTTCAGCTGGCGGCGCGTTCCATGGATTTGGTCCTGTCGAATTCCGGCTTGGCGACCGTTTTTCTCGAGGCCGCATGTGCCGGCATCCCCGCCGCGCTGCTGCTGCAAGAGGAAGCGAAAGCCGATGAGCCGGCCGCGAAGCTGGACACCACGGCCGCAGCATGGACCCGCTTTTGCGCGGAGCTCGATTTGAGCGCGGCGCAGGCGGTCGAGCTTCGTCGCCTGCTGGACTGGCATCGAGCGAGATTCTTGCGGATTTGCCGCATCCGGCCCTCGAGCGGCGGGCTCTCGCCGCTCGAACTGCTGGAGGACCTGGCTTCGTTCGGCCCGGAGGCGGAGCGCGAGGCGCGGCTGCGAGAATGGCCGGCGCTGCTCGCCCGTCTGACGATTCGCCCCGGCGGACCGGCCTACTTGGCTTCGGTTCTCGGGATGGAGGAGCGGATGCGAAGCCGGATCGAGAAAACGATGACCGGGGCGCAATGGGAATCGTTTATGTCCGCGACCGGCGGAAGCCTTCTGGCGGCGCCGGGCGGGCACGATCCGCTTGCGGCGCATTTGGCGCGCGTGCAATCCGCGCGCATCGCGGCCACCGCTGCCG
>CBINOT010000228.1:0-9159 GCA_966252355.1 uncultured Opitutus sp.
GTGGTCGAGTCGGAGCGCTTACCGGCTGAATTTCCCCGATGCGGCTAAACCCCAAGGCCTGATCGGCTGGTACTTCGCCGGTTCATGGGCCTTCGACTTGGCGGTCGGCGACGCACTTTCGCAGTACAACGCCAACGGCAAAGTTTCGCACGCCGACGTCGTGAAGGCGATCCTCGCCACGTTGAACTACGAGGCCGGCGGCAATCCGGTGAACGTCGCCATGGTGAGCGGCATCGGTCGCAAACGGCAGAACGTGCTCGTAAGCCAGTATTCGGATTCCGACTTCCGGCTCATGCCGATGTCGGGCATTCCGGTCGGCACCGTGCGGCAGCGCACCGTCCTGTACTCGTTGAACAACTATCAAGTGACACAGAATCAGATGCAGTACCCGACGGAAAACCTGGGCAGCGGTTATGCGTTATACGATCGGTGGAGCGACAACGGCAACGAGGCGGCGGAGTCGAGCACGACCGACATTGGACGCGGCTTGGCCACGTACGCATATTTGGCGACCCTCACGGGCTCGGGGAGCAGCTGGTATCCGGGACCGACGAGCGAGGGTGGCGCGGGCGACGGTCAGATCCAAGGCCCGACGACCGTGACCGCCGGCCAGGAAGCGAGCTTCACCTTTGTCCCGCCGGCTGGTCTCCCAGACGACGGATCCATGCGGGTCGTCTGGGAAACGGCTCGGGGCATCGCCGGGTTTGGAAAAACGTTCAAATTCACCCCGGATCAAGCGTACGCTCCGGCCCCGAATTCACCACTGCCATGGATCGAGGCCGAGGCGACGTGGCCCGATGGCCGGCGCGCGGTGGCCGTGTACCGGTCGCAGCCAATTGTGAGCTTCGCCAGCACGACGCCCAACGGCACGACCGTGACGCTCCAGCGCGATCGGACCGCTGGGCCGTTGGATGTGTTGCTCAAGGTAGAAAGCAACGGACGCGTCGATGGCACGGACTTCAATGTCAATAGCGTGGCCCACTTCGACGCCGGAAATCCGACCACGACCGTGACGGTGAATCCGACCGGAAACGGCACGAACCGCCATCCGCTGTACGTACGCATCAGCGTTAATTCCTGGCGCTGGCAGGACGGCACGACAGTGACCAATTACATCCTCGGCAGCCCGGCGGGCGTGACGGTGACGCTGGTGCCCTAGCGCGTTTTGGGCCATCGTCCCGACGACCATCGAGATCGATGGCGCTCGGGACGAGCGCCCCTACCTAAGACTACTCGTCCGAGGTGGGGCCGGACTTTCGGGCCCGGCCGTTCGCATGCTACGACCGCTCGAGCGGCTAGGTCGGACCCTACCTTTAGCATCAATAAATGCGGGGGCCTCGCAAATCGGAACGACCGCGGGAGCATTTACACCGCCGGAAATCCGGCAGTATTTACTTTATATTTCGCTTTACACGTCGAGGCCAACGGCCGGCAACGCCTATATCTCGCTTGTAATCGACATATATTAATCACAAGGCCGCCCCGATCCGACTAGTGTAATCAGCCTAGAGCTCACCCATCGGAGAGAAGGACGAGGCGCACGCTGCACTAACCGGCTTAGCAAAAGAAAACACCCCAAGGATAATTTCCTAGCTTGTCGTAGGACTTATCCCGCGACTACCATCCGGAATTGTCCCAGCGTTTAATACACAACATTCTGGTGTATAGTTCGTTCCACACTTGACCGTCGAGACACGAAGTTGCCAACAATAGGCAAATTCGCCATTGCCCCTTCGCGGGGCGCGGCGCGCAAACGCAGCCCCTACTACCGTTCGTTATGGTCCAAGTAAGCTATCCCGGTGTTTATATTCAGGAAGTTTCCAGCGGTGTAAAAACGATCACTGGCGTCGCCACATCGATCACCGCTTTCTTCGGCCGGGCCAATAAAGGCCCGATGAATCATCCCGTCCGCTGCCTCAGCTACGCCGATTTCGTGCGTAATTTCGGCGGTTCCCCCGCCGAAAGCGAACTGGCGGTGAGTGTGAAGCAGTTTTACGATAATGGCGGGGCCGATTGCTATATTGTCCGCTTGGCGCGCAATGCCCGGAAAGCCGCGATCCAGCTGGAGAATTACGACGGCACGGCGGTGCTGGTGGCGGCGGCGAAAGCGGAGGGCCTTTGGGGCAACGGGCTCCGCCTGGAGGTCGACTACAATACCACGACGCCAGGCGAAACCTTCAACCTGCGCGTCTACCAGGAGGAGGCGGGCAAAGTCGTGGCGAGCGAGTCGTACACGAATCTTTCCATGGATTACACGTCGTCGCGTTTCGCGCCGACCTTCGTTTCCCAGAGCTCGAGCTTGATCGACTTGCTGCTCGATTCCGGGCTCGGCACCGCCACCGATCCGGGCTCGTCGTATCAGACGAGCACGGGCGGCCTCAACGGCTTCTCGGAAGCGCGCCGCGCGCTGGCCGACACCGGCGATCCGGCGAATGACGTCGCCGCGGCGCTGATCGCGCTGCTGCCGAACGGCTACAACTTCGAGATCAGCGTCGATAACTCTCCCTGGGTGGGCGTGAGCCTGCTCGGCCTGGCCTCCACCGGTGCGACGCTGGTGACCGATCTTCAAACGCGGATCAATAATGCGCTGGCCACGCTGTCGCCCGCTCCGACCGTCACGGTCAGCATTCGTGACGACGCCACGTTCGGCCAATTCCTTCGCATCACGGCGTCGAATGGAAATCACGCCAACGTCCGCGTGCGCCGCGCCTCGTCGAACGACATCGCAGCCGCGCTGATGCTCGGCGCCGATAGCGGCGGCATCGAACTCTCGCGTTGGGCGAATCTCCGGCCGGCCGCGAACGGCTCTATCCTGCGCGTCGGCACCACGGCCCTCGGCCTCGAGAATGTCGACGACCTCCCCGCGATCACGCAGAGCACGATCACCGGCGTCACGGTCGGAACCGACACCGCCATCGCGCTGAATGCCGCGCCGAACAATCTCGTCACGACCGCCGGCGCCAATCCCTGGGGTCAGGACGCGACCGCGAGTTCGCCGAACGGCAATCACGACGGCGTGCGCGAAAAGCTTCGCATCATCGCCAATGCGATCACCAACGCGGTCGGCGGCCACTACCGGGCCGAGGTGCAAGGCTACCAACTCGCGATTTTCCCGAAAACCGGCACGTTCAACGAACAGCCGACCGCCATCGCGTTCGCCGGCGCCGGCATCCCCGCCCTCGTGCGGAACACCCGCCAGTACAAGCTCGGCTTCGATGGCACCAGCACGACCGCCAGCGGCGGCAGCCTGAGTCCCGGCACGACGACCTTTTCCACCGCGGACGACGGCACCGACGGCGATGCGCCGGATTATGCGGCCTATATCGGCGACCCGGTGCTGCACACGGGTTTCTACGCGCTCGATACCGTCGACTTGTTCAACCTCATGGTGCTCCCGCGCGACGAAGGCGTGTCGGCGGCGAACCGCCTCGATATTCTCGGGCCCGCGAGCATCTACTGCCAATCGCGCCGCGCGTTCCTGATCGTGGAAGCGCCCGACAACTGGACGGGCGCCTCAGGCTTGCCGGACGTGGTCAACAACACTGCGCTGATCGAAGACGTGCGGGCGCGCGTCGTGAAAGACCATAGCGCGGTCTTCTATCCGAAAGTGCGCATCAACGACGGCGGACTCCTGCGCACCGTTGGCTGCGGCGGCGCCGTCGCCGGGTTGATGGCGCGCACCGACGCCTCGCGCGGCGTCTGGAAGGCGCCGGCCGGCACGGAAGCGGATTTGCGCGCATTGTCCGGACTCTCGGTGAAGCTCACCGATCTCGAGAACGGCGTGCTCAACAAGCTCGGCGTCAACTGCGCCCGTTCGTTCATCTCCGGCTACGTCAATTGGGGCGCCCGCACGCTCGAAGGCGCCGACGATCTCGGCTCCGAATGGAAATACATTCCGATTCGCCGCCTCGCGTTGTTCCTCGAGGAATCGCTCTACCGCGGCACGCAATGGGTCGTGTTCGAACCGAACGACGAGCCGCTCTGGGCGAAGATTCGCCTGAACCTCGGTGCGTTCATGAACGGCTTGTTCCGCCAAGGCGCGTTTCAAGGCAGCTCGCCGAGCCAGGCGTACTATGTGAAATGCGACGCTGAAACCACGCCGCAAGCCGACCGCAATCTCGGCATCGTCAATATCGAGGTCGGATTCGCGCCGCTGAAGCCGGCGGAATTCGTCGTGATCAAGATCCAACAGATCGCGGGCGACCTCGGCTAACCTAGGAGATCACGACCATGCCAAAAGGATTTGTTACCAACGCCCACCGCTACGACCCGTACAAGAACTTCAAATTCCGGGTCATCCTCGACGGAAAGCCCGTCATGGGCATCAGCAAGGTCAGCGCGCTGAAGCGCACGACGGAAGTCGTGAAGCATCGCGACGGCGGCGACAACAGCACGGACCGAAAATCACCCGGTCGCACGAGCTACGAAGCGCTCACGATGGAGCGCGGGATCACGCACGATCTCGAATTCGAGCGCTGGGCCAATCTGGTGCACAACTACGGCGGCGATGCGCTGACCGACCTCGCGAATTACAAGAAGGAGCTGACGCTCGAGGTAATGAACGAGAAGAACCAGGTCGCGAAGCGCTACTTTCTGCATCACTGCTGGGTGAGCGAATTCACCTCGATGCCCGACCTCGATGCGAACGCCAACGCCGTCGCCATCGAAACGATCAAGGTCGAGCTCGAAGGCTGGGAACGCGATCCGGAGACGAAGGAGCCCGACGAAAAAGCCGCCGGCGCCGCGCTCAGCTAAACCATCGTCCGCCGCTTGACCGGCGCCGTGTGGCGCGATGCGAGCGTCGTCCGCTCGCCGCGCTCCCCTTCCCTTCGCCATGTCCGGTATTCCGCTCGCGTCCATGTCCGAATCCGCGTCGGCGCTGCCCGCGCCGCGCGCATTCGGCACCGCGCCCGACGATCTCAACCTCGATTTCGAGGCGAGCGATCGTCCCGCCGTCACGACCCGCCTCATCGCCCGCTGCTGCGCCGACGCGGGGGACCGTGCGCGCATCGCGGTGGACGAGCACGAATTGTTCGAGCCGCCGCTCGGCGCTTCGTCAGCGACGAAGGCGGAGATCGCGTGGTCGATGCCGTTGGGCGCACGGATCGCGCGCGTGCTGCGCATCGTCGAACTGACGACCGAAAGCGATGCGCTCGGCGTCGTGCTGACCTGCCCGTGTGGCGATTGTCGGAGCCGCTTCGAAGTGTCGCTCCCGTTCGCCGCGCTGGCCGTGGAGCCGCACGACGAGATCGCACCTAAGATCGTGCCGTTTCCCACCCCCGACGGGAAAGCGATCGCGTTGCGCTTGCCGACCGGTCGCGACCAAGCGCAGTGGCGCGCACAACCGTACGGCACCGCCGAGGAAGCGGTGCGGGCGATTTTGCAGACGCTCGCCGTGAATTCGGAGGCTGCATCCACGGATCGTTGTAGGGCTGGGTCTCCGGTCCCCGCCGTGGCGAATATCGCCCGCGAACGCGATGGGGCGTCTACCGCGGCAGCAGAAAACGAACACGACGAGCGATTCGAGCATCAGAGATCTGAGGCCACATTGCGTGCGACGGCGGGGTTCGGAGACCCCGCCCTACATCCGATTGCGGGGATCGATCTGGCGGCATTGTCGGCGGCGATGGAGGCCGCCGATCCGCTCGTCGCGTTTAGCGTGCGTACGACGTGCCCGCAATGCGAGCAACCCGCGGAGATTGCGGTCGATCTCGAAGCCGTCGCGCTCAGCCGATTGCGCCAGCACCAGCGAGCGCTCGTGCGAACGGTCCACGTGCTCGCGACCCGCTACGGCTGGAGCGAAGCCGAGGTGCTCGCGATACCGGCCCGGCGCCGCTCGGAGTATCTGCGACTGATCGAGGACGAGAATCCCACGCTGCCATGAGCGATTACTTTCAACGTCTCGTTCAGCAGAGCGATCTCCGGCTGCAAGCGACGCCTCCCGCGATGCGCGCGCCAAGCGCCGCCGCGCCTTCCGCGGGACCGAATGTGACGGCCGCCTCCAGCGACGATCTCGTCGAGATCCACGAGGAGCAAGTGACCGAGGCCCCACCCCGCCGGGAAGAGTCGATTGCGCCGGCAAGTTCGACGATGATGCCGGCGCGCGTCGAAACCGTCGAAGCGATCGGTCCTGCACCTGCACAGACGTCGGCGCATTTGGCATCGGTGACGCCGCTGAATCCGAATCCGCCGCAAGCCGCGGCGGAATCACTCGTGACGAACGTTCCAACGTCGCCCGACACACGACCGCAGCCGACGCCGTCCGGCGAAACCAGCGAATCGATCGTCCTCGAACGCACGGCCGCCCCCGTTCCCGCGCCGGCCAAGCCTATTGCGCAACCTTCGCAGGCCGAGGTGATGCAAGCAGTCATGAAATGGATCGCCGCGGGATCCGCGCTCCCCGGCCCGGCGGAAGAAAAACGAGTGGCGCCAGCGTCGCCGAAAACGCTCACGCCGCCACCAGAGCCGGTGGCGACACCTGCACTGCCAGCATCTCCGCCGCCAGCGCGTGAAAAGATTCCCGAGCGCGTGATCAAGCTCGTCGAAGCCCACGTTATGCCGGCACGCGAAGCCACTCCCACGGTGGCAGCTCGGCCGATCACATCCGTTCCGATTCGCGCCTCCGCGGCGGCGGCCGAGGCGCCCGTACGCGTGTCGATCGGCTCCATCCAAGTGAATGTCGCAGCGCCGGCCCCGGCGGCTAAACCGCAGCGGCCGGCTCGTACGGCCGAGCCAAACCGGCCGGCGTCACGTATCGGCCGCAGCAGCACGACCTCGCAGCTGCGCCGGCACTACATCATTCCGCACTAATCGCCGATGAACGCGCCGTGTAAACCCTTCGTTCGGTCGAGCCTGATGTCCCCATCAGACTGGTTCGTTCTGGGCATTGGCTTGCGACCGGCACTAGCCCAATGCCGACATTGGGCTCCACCGATAACGCGCGCGATCTGACATGGCCCTCGCGAGCACCAGTCAAGCGATCGGCGCCGTCACCCGGCTGCTCGTCGATCACCTCAATCGACGCACCGCGCTGCCCATCAATATTGGCCGCCCGGAAGCCTCGTCGACGGTGAACGTGCCGACGTTGAACCTGTTCCTTTACGAGTTGCTGTTCGATCCGAGCTTGAAAAATGCGTCGCTCGTCGATGGCCAAGCGCCGCCGCTCTGGCTGACGTTGAAATACTTGGTGACGGGCTTCGACGGCTCCGGCAACAGCGACAGCCCCGATGCGCAAGACGTGCTCGGACTCGGCTTGAGCGCCTTGCAGGAGCTCGCGTTTCTCGGCCTCGACAGCGCCGTCGCGCTCACCGTGCTCGGCGCGCTCGAGGACAATCCCGAGCCGCTGAAGGTGACCTTCGACGAATGCACGGCGGACTTGCTCAACAAGATCACGCAGACGTCCGACGACAAATACCGGCTTTCGGCGGCGTTTCAGGTCCGGCCGGTCATGATCATGCCGTCGCAAGCGCCGCGGTTTAGCATGCTCGTCGGCGTCGACAACACCACCACGCCGCCGTCGTTGACCGGCGATCCGATCGGGCTGGATGTGCTGGGTTCGATGGGTCCGCAGCTCACGGCGGTGGAGCCGGACAAATTCTCGATCGGCGACGAATTCGAGGTCACCGGCAACGACCTCGGGGTGGCCAATCTCCAGGCGTTTCTCGGGCCGGTCGAGCTGGGCATCACGGCGCAGTGGCCGGATCGCCTCCGCATTCGTGTCGAGACGCTCCTGCGCTCCGGCACGTACATTTCCGCGGGCGAGCACCCCCTCGTCATCAAACAATTCCTGCCGGCCACCGGACGCTATCGCGCGAGCAACATTCTCGTGGGCCGGCTGCGGCCGACGCTCACCGGCGCGACGACTGGGCCGGTCATCGTCGACGGTTCGGGATTCGTCACCGCTACGGTCACGATCAACGGCTTTCTGCTCGGCAAGAACGAGGATGCGATTCTCGTGGCGCTCTATCGCGATGGCGCCGTTGCGCACCTCTTCGACATCGTGAAGCCGGTGCCGGCGATGCCGCCGGACGATCAACAAACGCTGACGCTCAACATCGCGCCCACCGCGCGCGTTTCAGCCGGAGCGTATCAGTTGATCGTCATCGTGAACGCCCAGCAATCCCCGCAAAGCCCGACCGTGGCGCTGACGTGACCACCCCCCGCGCTGATTCCATGCGGACCGCCACCCCACATCCTCCGGAGACGTTTTCGCCCGCGCTGCGCGCGGACGATCCGCTCGCGGCGTATTGGCTGCGCAATGTCACGCTGCGGTTGCGGCGAGAAGTCTGCTGGCTTTGGCGCGAGCGCGGCACCTCCGCCCCGCTCGAAGGCGAGCGCGGAATCGCGCTGCCGCCGTTCACCGATCGACTCGAGACGTCGTTGGACCTCGGCCGGCACGCCATCGAAAAACACCGCTTCTTCTCCGAGGACGAAACTGCGGCTTATCTTTCCCGCGCAATCGGTGAACCTCCGCCGTCGAACCGGGACGCCGTGAAACGAGGTTCCTTTTCGTGGCTCGTCCGAGAGCTGGGGTTGTCCGATCTCGACTGCTTCGTCCTCGCGCTCGCGATCAGCCCGGTGGTCGATAGCGCCGCCGGTCCGGTGTACGCCGCCTGCCTCAACGAACCGACGCGGCAATGGCCGACGCTCGGCCTCGCGCAACGGCTGTGGGACCAGCCGAAGCACATCTTCGCCCTGGCGAACCCGGCGCATCCGCTTTTCACGCACGGGTTGCTCTCGGGCGCGACCGGCACGCTGCCAGCCTGGGATGCTCCGCTGCAGATGCATGCGCTGATCGCCGAGACGCTCATTCATCCGCGGCAGGACGGTTTGCCCGGCGTCTTGCGCCCGCTCACGCCCGATCGCGACAGCCGGCCGGAAGAAGCCGCGCTGGCAGCCGCGCGATTGCGCTCGGCCGACACACGGCGGCTGCGCATTCAGCCCGTGCTCGGCACGAATGGCGCTCCGCTGGCCGGCGTGGCCGCGGCGATCGGAGCCGAAGCGGATCTCACGGTCGTGGCGCTCGAAGGCTCGCCGGCCGGGGCCGCGAACGAAGCTTGGCTCGCCGCGGCGCTGACGCTGGCGTGGCTGCACGGGGTCGCGTTGTACGCCGGCCTCGACACCGTCCGCGATCACGAGAGCCCGAACATCGACTTCATC
>CBINOT010000229.1:0-9150 GCA_966252355.1 uncultured Opitutus sp.
AGCAACGCGCTCGGTTCATGACGAATATCCGCACGGAAAGCGCGCGGATTCAGCAGATCGTGGAGCGACTGCTCGAACTCAGCTCGATCGAGGCCCGCAAGGCCTTGCAGGAAACGGAAGCCGTGGAGCCGCGCGTGCTCATCGCCGAGGCGGTCGAGAATCTGCGCCCCGCCTATGCGGCCGCGGCGGTGACGTTGCGCCTCGGAGCGACCGATGCGCCCGCGGTTTACGCCGACCGGTTTTTGCTCCGCCAAGCGTTGCTCAATCTCCTGCAGAACGCGCTCGAGTTTTCGCCCCGCGGCGGCGAGGTCGTCGTCTCGGCCCGGCGGACGGGAAACAGCGTCGAGTTTGCGGTGGCCGACCGAGGGCCGGGCGTGCCGGATTACGCATTAGCGCGCGTGTTCGAGCGCTTTTATTCGCTGCCGCGGCCGAATGGCGGACGGAAGAGCACGGGAATCGGGCTGCCGTTGGTGAGGGAGATCGCGCATCTGCACGGCGGCGAGGCGAAGCTCGAGAATGGGGCGGAAGGCGGGGCGCGCGCCTCGTTTTCCGTCGCCCTACGGATGGGTCGTTAACGGCGCACTCTGCGCGGGCGGATGGGAGGTTTTCAGCTTCGCTCGACGGCCTGCCAACCCGTCGAATGGCCCGCAGCGGACTGCGGGCTCTCCCTCGATCCGTCAGTCGGAATTCCCGGTATTTTCATCGAAGCTTCATCATGACTTCACGCCGCGAGGTTAGCGTGAGGTCATGGCTTCCGAACCTCCGATTCTCGTCACCCCGGCGGCGCGCCGCCGTTCGTGGCTCGTCAAAATTGCCAGCATCTGCCTTGTGAGCGGAGTGCTGTTGGCGCCGATCGCCATGACGCGCGACGTCTTGCGCGAGCGGCAAAACTACCAAGCTCACGCGACCGAAGAAATCGCGGCCGGGTGGGGCCGCGAGCAACGGTTGCTCGGCCCGGTTTTGGAGGTGCCCTATGTGTACACCAAGGGCACGGTGGCGAAGACCAAGCTGGTGAACGGCCAACTCGTCTCGGTCGACGAGCCGGCCACCCTCTCGGCGTGCGCGTATTTTTTGCCCGAAGAACTACGCGTCGACGCGGTCGCCGATCCGGAGATCCGTCATCGCGGGATTTACGATACGGTCGTTTACACGACGCGCGTGAAGGTCAGCGGAGTCGTGCAGATCGATTTTGCCGCGGCGGGCATCGAGGCGAACCGCGTCGAATGGGACAAGGCTCGGATGATGGTCGGCGTTTCCGATCTTCACGGCGTCCGCTCCGTCGGTCCGCTGCATGCCGCGGGGTTGAAAGAGGTGCCGTTCGAGGCGGCAGCCTCGGCGGGAGCAAGCTCGTTTCCCCTCGCGGCGAATGTCGGCGCGAGCGGGCCGATCGCGTCGCTCGCCTTCGATTTTGAAGCGGTCGTTCAAGGCAGCGGCAGTTTGAAATTTGCGCCGGTCGGCAAAACGACCGCCGCGCAACTCCGTTCCGCGTGGCGCGATCCCTCGTTCACCGGCGCCTGGTTGCCGACGCAACGCGTCCCGAACGGCGACGGTTTCGCGGCGGAATGGAAGGTCGCTTCGTTTAGCCGCGGGTTTCCGCAAAGCTGGACGACCCGCCAGGTCGCCGTGGCTGACGTTGTGAAGCAGCTCGATGCGGCGACCTTTGGCGTCCGTTTCGCGCGGGGCCTCGACAGCTACGGTACGGTTGAGCGGGCGTTGAAGTACGGCGTGTTGTTCATCGCCTTGGTTTTCGCCGTGTTTTTCCTCTTCGAAATCGTGGCCGAGCTCCGGATCCATCCGCTGCAATATGCGATGGTCGGCGCCGCGCTTTGCCTCTTCTTCCTGGCATTTCTCGCCTTGAGCGAATTTTGGGCGGTCGCGCTGGCCTACGGCGTCGCGGCGGCGGCGTGCACCAGCCTGATCTCGTTCTACTCATGGACGTTTCTCCGCAGCGGAGCGCGCACGCTCATCGTGTCGGTCGGTCTCACGGCGACCTACGCCTATCTCTTCTTCGTGCTGCAGTCGCAGGATTACGCGCTCGTCACCGGCACGCTTGCGCTCTTTGCCGCGCTCGCCGCCGCGATGTTCTGCACGCGACGCATCAACTGGTACGCGTTGGAGGCGAACTCCCCCCGCGCGCACGACGGCCTAAGCAGCCGGCAATCCGGTTGAACCGAAGCGAACGAAGATAACGAAGACCCGCGAGGCGATCGGGCGCCTTGGTACTCCGCGCCCCGCCTCGCCGCCGCTTGAGCGACCACGCCGTTTCGATCCAAGGCAAAGTGTCATCTATTGGATGACACTTTGCCTGCCACTCGAACCGCGCGTTCCCTGTCTACGCCACGCCGTGCTGGCGATAGAGCCGGGCGAGCACGGCGGCGGAAAAATCGCCGCCGCTCCGGCGCAAGGCGTCGGCTTCGCGCAGCACGGCGACCGCGAGGGCGGCAGCGCCGCGCTCTTTCCACCAGGAGGCGAGCGCGAGCGCGGCCCGCAGTTTCACCGCGGCCAGATCGCAGGGCGGCACAAACGGGCGATTGGCGACGCCGAAGACCGCGTCGAGAAAGGGACGGGCCGCATCGCCGCGACCGAGGGCGGTTTCGCATTCGGCGCGGAGCACGAGCAATTCGGGATGGCAGGACGCGTCGAGGGAGGGGAGCATCGCCGCAATCGCGTCGGCATGACGCTTCAAGCGCACGAGGCAGGTGACGATGCGCACTTGGGCGCCGCGATCCATGTCGTCGCCCGGCGAGGCCAGCGTGCGGCAGATTTCATAGGCGCTCAGCGCCGCGGAGAGATTCGCCAAATCCAAGTGCGTGCCGGCGAGGAGAAAATAGGTGAGCGGATGGACGTCTTTGCCCGACGCCACTTGCGCCTGCAGCAGCGCGAGATTGCGCTGCTGCTTGCTGCGATTGCGTGCGGGCTCCGCGTAACCGGTGTGGATGATTTCGATGCCGGTATCCGCGCTGGGGATGCCGTGCCGCAGCAGGCTGGTTGCGACCTGTTCGTGGATGGGCCATTCGTATCGGATCTCCGGGCGATTCGGGAAAAGCCGGACCATGCTCACGAGCATTCCAGTCGCTCCGCCGTCGGAGCTGCTTTTTTGCAGCAGATTGAACGCGATGGCCGGAGCGCCCGCGGCCGGCGTGTGCTCGCGCGTGAGCGCGGCGATGGCTGCGCGATCTTTCTCCAACAGGAACTCGTCGCCGTCGAGGACGAGAATCCAGGTCCCGTGCACCGCGGCGAGCGAGGCGTTGCGCGCTTTGCTGAAATCGTGCTCCCACGGAATCTGGATGACGTTCGCGCCGGCGGCGCGGGCGATCGCCGGCGTGCCGTCGCGCGAGCCCGTGTCGGCGATCACCATCTCGTCGACGAGTCCTCGCACCGAGTCCAAGCAACGCTGCAACGTCGCCTGCTCGTCTTTGACGATCATGCACAGGCTGAGGAACGGCGCCGGCATTTCGGTTTCGCTGCGGTGGTCCCCGGCGGCGTGCCAGGCGCTAGAGCAAGGTGCCTTGATTGCCACCGACCGCGGCTTTGAGCCCGACGGCGGTATAGCCTTTCGGCGTGAGCATGCGGCCTTGAGGCGTGCGTTGCAGATAACCTTCCTGAATCAGGAACGGTTCGTGGACCTCTTCCAAGGTTTCCGCTTCTTCGCCCACGGCGACGGCGATGGTGCTCATGCCGACGGGCCCGCCCCGATAGTTCTCGGCCATCACGCGCAGCATGCGCTTGTCCATTTCGTCGAGGCCCGCGGCGTCGATCTCGAGCAGTTCCAGCGCGCGGGCGGCGACCGGTTGCGTGATCACGCCCTGCGCGCGCTCCTGCGCGTAGTCGCGGACGAAGTTGATCAAGTTGTTCGCGACGCGTGGCGTGCCCCGGGAACGCGAGGCGATTTCCTGCGCTCCGCTCGCGTCGATCTGGACGTTGAGCAGGGCGCAGCTGCGCAGCACGATGGTGACGAGCGTATCGCGGTCGTAATAATCGAGCCGGGTTTGCAGCGTGAAGCGCGAACGCAGCGGCGCGGTCAAGAGACCGGCGCGCGTGGTCGCGCCCACCAAAGTAAACCGCGGGATCGTCAGTCGCACGCTCCGGGCGTTCGGGCCCTGGTCGATCATGATATCCAACCGAAAGTCCTCCATCGCCGAGTAGAGATACTCCTCGACGGTTTTGGGAATGCGGTGGATTTCGTCGATGAACAGGATGTCGCCTTCTTCGAGATTGGTCAGCAGCCCGGCGAGATCCCCGGCTTTTTCCACGACCGGGCCCGAGGTGACGCGCACGTTCTTGCCCAACTCGTGCCCCAAGATGAAGGCGAGGGTGGTCTTGCCGAGTCCGGGCGGGCCGGAGAGCAGAATATGGTTCAACGGATCGCCCCGCCGCTTGGCGGCGCCGACCATGACCTGGAGCCGTTCGATCGTCTTGGGCTGCCCCGTGAAATCGCTGAACGACAGCGGGCGCAGGGCCGCCTCGGCCGGCGTCACCGGCGCCGCGAGCGTGTTCGTGATGTAGCCGAGGCCGGTGGCCGCGGAAGCGGCCGTGGCAGGTAATTTCGAGGGATGATTTTCGGATTTGGCCACGAGCAAAAGTTACCGGTTCGACCGTGCGGGCCAACCATCAAAGACGTAGCCAGGGCGACGATTGCAGGCCTGCTCGCGGCGTCGGCCAGACAGAGGCCCTGCACTCTGGCGTTGAGCAGCGGCCGAAATCCAAAATCCCGAATCGAAAATCCAAAATTTAGTCATTCTTTCCACTCCACGTCCGCGCCTAGGCTGCGGAGATTCTCGACGAAGCGCGGGTGGGCACGCTTGATGGTGTCGGCGGTGCGGACGACGGAGCGGCCGGGGGTGCTGGCGGCGACCATGTAGAGGCCGACGGCCGCACGGATGATATACGGCGCGTCGACGGTCGTCGGTCGCAACGGACGGTCGCCAAACACGATGATGCGATGCGGATCGCTGACGACGACATGCGCGCCGAACTTCGCGAGCTCCGGCATCCAGGTGAAGCCGCCCTCGTAAACCTTGTTCCAGAATTGAATCGCGCCTTTGGCCCGCACCGACAGCGCGATCATGCAGGGCAAAAGATCGACGGGAAAATACGGCCAGGGCGCGGCTTCGATTTTCGGCAGCAGATTGCTCGTGAACGGCGACTCGATGACGAGTTTCTGATTGGCGCGCACCACCGCGGTGTCGCCGCGATGTTCGACGACGACGCCGAGTTTTTCGAACGCCCGCGTGATCAGGTCGAAATGGTGCGGCAGCGAATGCTTCACTTTGACTTCACCGCCCGTGACCGCGCCGAGCGCAAGGAAGGTCACGACCTCATGGTAATCCGTATTGATCCGGAACGTGCCGCCGTGCAGCCGCTTCACGCCTTGCACCGTGATCTTGCTCGTGCCGATGCCGACGATCTTCGCGCCCATGCCGGCGAGGACGTCGCACAGGTCTTGGACATGCGGTTCGCTCGCGGCGTTGATGAGGACGGACTCGCCGTCCGCGAGCGCGGCGGCCATGACGAAGTTTTCCGTGGCGGTGACCGACATGTAGTCGGGCCAGTGACGGGCGCCGGAGAAATTCTTCGGGAGCCGCATCGTGAGTTCTCCCTGGTAGGCGATCTTCGCACCGAGTTTTTCGAGAATCTCGAGGTGCGGATCCAGTTCGCGGATGCCGAGGGAGCAGCCCTTGGCATTGGCGGGGATCGTGATCTTTTTCATCCGCTGCAGCAGCGGGGCGAACAAGAGCACCGACGAACGCATGCCCGCCGGCAGTTCGCCTTTCAATCGCTTCGGCTCGAAGTGCGAGTGATCGATCCGCATCGATCCGGTCGTCCGGTCCCATTCGATCGCCGAACCTTGCTCGGAGAAGAACGCGACGAGTTTTTCCACATCGGTAATCGCCGGCACGTTATGCAGCGTCACCGGGTCGTCCGTGAGGAGCGTGGCGCAGAGAATCGGCAGCGCCGAGTTCTTGTTGCCGGAAGGGGTGATCGTGCCGGAGAGCGGCTTGCCGCCGTTAACGATGAGATCGGACATCCGAAAAAATTGAGCTGAGGTCTAGCCGACGAAACACACCAAAGTCCGGAAAACCAATTCTGCTTTCGTGAAATTCGTGTATTTCGCGGCGAAGAATAAAAAAGGCGCCCGCGGAAGCGGACGCCTTCGAAATGCGCGCGGCTGAGCGCGTGGTGCAAGACCTATTGCGAACGGGCGCTCAGATTGCGCCGCCGCCTTGCTGGCCTTCCGGACGCGGCTCGCCACGATGACGACCGCGACCGCCGCGACGACGACGGCGGCGGCGACCGCCGAAATCGCCTTCGCCACCCTGGCCATCGCCCCCGCCTTGCGGGTGACCGCCGGGCTGACCTTCCGGACGCGGGCCGCGGTTTTCACCTTGGAACCCGCCCGGTTGGCCGCCGCGGCCGCGACCGCCGCGATGACGGTCGCGTTGGCGGTGTTCGCCGTCGCGACGCGGCTCGCCGCCGGTCGGACCGGTGGACGTTGGCGCCGGTTTATCGCCGCCGAACAAGCTTTTGAGCCAGCCGAGGATGCCGCCGGATTTCTTCGGCGGCTCGGGCTGCGGGCGCCGGTCCTGAACCGGCTTGTCGCGCGGCTCGAAACGACGGTCATCCCGACGGCCTTCGGTCCGGCGCGAATCGCCTTGGCGAGACTCGTCGCGACGGAAGTCGTCACGGCGCGGTTCGTCACGGCGACCCTCATCCCGACGGGGCTCGTCGCGCCGCGGTTCGTCGCGGCGGAATTCCTCGCGACGGCCCTCATCACGACGCGGCTCGCGGTTCTCGCGGTTTTCGCGATTGTCGCGACGTTCGCGGTCCGGGCGGAAGGTGGGACGTTCGTCCCGATGCGCGGGTGCTTCGCCGCCTTCGGATTCCCAACGCAGCGAAGCGCGTTTCGGCTGCTCGGGCGGGAGAATCTTCAGTTCGGCTTTATCGGTGGACTCGGGGGCAGCGACGGGTGCGCTGACCGCGGGTGCAGCGGCGACGGGAGCGGGGGGCGTCTCGGCCGCGGGGATGGAGGCAGTTGGAGCGGGCGTAGGAGCGGCCTGCGGAGCAGGCTCGTTGGCACGGGGCGCGTTTACCGACGTTTCGCCGGTGAACGGATTCTTGTACTCGGTCTGCGGAGCGATCACTTCGATCGAGGTCGGCTTATAGCCGCCGCTGGCGGAGGCGGCACTGGGCGCGGGGGCCGACGGACGTTTGCCGCGGGCGAGGCCGGAGCCGCGCTTTTCACCGAACGCGCCGAACGCTGGCGTGGCGCTGGCGGCTGGAACGGCCGCGGCGCCGGTCGCTTCCGCAGGCGGAACTTCCGCTTTCACCGGCGCATCGGCGAGCGCGGGTGCGGTTAAGTCGGCGGGGGCCGAAGTCGGCGCGCCGGACTTTTCATGATCTGACATGTGTGTTTTGGTTTATATAAGGCGCTCATCTTGTGTGAGAAGAGAGCAACCGGTTGATGACTGCACCTGGAGCGACGACCGCTCGACACGTGCATGAAGGCCTAAAGATCGCTACGGTTTGCCGGTGGAGCAACTGTAAATTCGGGTTTGTCAAGTGGGGCGGTGGCTCGCGGCGCCGGGCATTTTGGTCCGTCGTTGTCCGTCTAGGGGGGCCGTCACGCTCCACCGCACCGCCGCGTCACGAAGACCGGGCGGTTCCGCCGGATAATTCGCGGAACGGTACGCGCGCAGTTCACACCGCGGGACTTGCCACGGAGCGTCTCGTCGCCTCAGCTTCGCCGGATGGACAAGCTCGAAGAAATTTTCCACATGCAGGATGCGCTCAATCGTCGGATCGGGGTGAATCTTCCGCCGCCGACCGATGAGGAAAAAGCGAAGTGGATTCTCAACTATACGCGCGCGATGCAGCAGGAAACCGCGGAGCTGATCGACAGCGTTCCGTGGAAATGGTGGGCGAAGTACCAGAAGTTCGACGAGCAGAACGCCAAGGTCGAAGTCGTCGACCTCTTCCACTTTCTCGTGTCGCTGGCCCAGACCCTCGGCATGACCGCCGACGACGTCTACCAAGCGTATTTAAAGAAAAACGCGGTGAATCACGCGCGGCAGGAGAGCGGCTACGTCAAGAAGGACGAAGCGGATTCGAAGCATATCTAGCGGAGACGCGCGAAGCGCGGACCTGCCTGGAACTCAGGACGTCGCGGAGGGAGTCCCTCCCTGCACGCTTAACGCGAGACGACGAAGGCGGCAGTCACGTCGACGGCGACATTGCCGTTTTCGACGATCGACGCGCGAAGCTTGAGCTTCGCTTTGCCATAACGGGCGAGCGCTTCCTTGAATTCCGAAATCGCCGCCTGGGCGGGCCGCTCACAGATCGCCCGTAAATCGCCGAGCACCGGTTTGCGATAGGCCGCCCGGCTCTCTTTCACGACGATCCGCCATTCGGCTTTCTCGGCGCCTTTTTCGTTTTTCATCAGTTCCCACACCACGCCATACCCGGCGAGGGTCGCGAGCGACACGAGGCTGCCGCCGAAGGCGGTATTGAGCGAATTTTTGTTCTGCTCTTTCGGCGCGCGCAGCACCAGCGCACGGTCGTCGCTCACCTCCACGCCGACGCCCATCGCTTTCGCGAGGGGAATCATCTCGTGCAGGAAAAGCTCCAGCGCAGGCACCTTGACCGATTTCATTCGGCGGCAAGTTGGAGGGTTTTCTCCCACGCGTCAAAACCACAGACACCCCATACGATTTTCGTGAACGCCGGCTTAATTTCCGGCGAATCGCGCCGACCCGGCCGAATTTGCTCTTAGTTCGTGCGCGTCCCGCTCTCTTCGTCGTTTGCTCCTGTGGTCCGACCAAGGATTTGGGCGGGAGCGCGGGGGTCGCGATCGAATGCAGGGCCAAAAAAAAGCAGCCGTCGCTCGAGGGCGACGGCTGCTCGTTTAAAACACACTAGTCCGAACTTTTATCGGCAGGTCACCGTGCAGGTGTTCGAGCCGTCGAGCTGCTGCGAGATCGCGCTGCAATAGCCGCAGTATTGGATCGTGCCGCCCGAAACGTGCGTGTTGGCTGCGCTCTGGATCCACACGCCGGCATCCGAACAGCTGGTGGCGTTCACGCGCGTGATCGTGCAATCGCGGCTGTTCGAGACGCTGAAGTAACCGCGGCCGCAGCTCGTCGCATCGTCGTA
>CBINOT010000230.1:0-9123 GCA_966252355.1 uncultured Opitutus sp.
CCGGGCACGATGCCGCGTGGATTTTGTGCCGGTTGCCGACGATCAGCTCGGTGTTCGCGCCGATGTACATCAGCGCGACCGTCCGTTCCTCGTGCGCCAGGTCGATGGCGAGCAAGCAGGCGGCCGCGTCGGCGCCGACATGGCCGCTGATGATCGGCAAGCCGTACACGCGCGCCCGCGGATGCACCGGCAAGCCGAGCCGTTTCGCCGTCTCCGTCAGGCTGGTGGTCGTCCGCAGACCCGCCGCGACGTCGAGCTCGGTCTGCGACTGATACGGACTCTGTCCGATCGGGTAAACCGACAGCCGGAAGAACAGGTCCCGCATCGTGGAGTTGCCTGCGATGACGACCTCGTAAATCGAATGCGGGTCGACGGGAAGGTCTTCGATCGCGTGGCTGAGATAGCCGGCCAGCGTCCGCTGCAGCACGCGGGTTTTGTCGACCGTGTCGTATTGAATCCGCGCCATCACATCGGACCCGCCGAAGCGCTGCGGATTTTCGAACGAGGCGTCGGCTACGACCTCGCCGGTTTCGAGATTCAACAGCCGCAACACGACCGTCGTCGTCCCGAGATCGATGGCCAGGCCGTGCAGCGGCCCTGCGCGCCGGTCGATTTCGACGCCGTCCAGCAACACACGCTCGCCGTCGCGCGTCACCGCGGGGTCCAGCCGCCAGCCCTTTTGGCCAGCGGGCAATTCGAACGCATGACGCTCGATCCGCATCGTGCCGCGCCGCAGCGTATGGCAGCGGATTTCGGCGCCTGGTTCGGTCACGCGCGCGCAACACGAGAGTCGATAATTTCCCTGGAGATGCGTTTCGGGTTCCGACCGGGGCGAGAGCGCACTCATGCCAGCGGACACCTGGACGACGCATTCCTTGCAGCGTCCATTTTTGCGGCACGAGGTCGGGATCCGCACGCCGGCCGCGTCGGCGCAATCGAACACGCTCGTGCCGACCGGCGCGTCGCAAGCGACGCCATCGATGTGGAGTTGTGCGGTCATGCCGAGTCGCCGCGCGGTGGGACGGCGGAAGAAGCAACGAGGACTGCCGCGAGTAAGGGGGTCACGCGGACCGGCAAGATTGAAGGTTGGAGACGATGTCCGCGGCGAGCGGCGGGTTGAGAGAACGAAAACAGCGAGCGCGAGTTGCGCGCGGTTACGCGCCGACCGCCTTCATGGCGGCCTTCATGTAACCCATGGCGTAGGCCATGCCGGCATGCCACGGGGCGGCACAGGTCATCGCGGGCGTATGGTCCGGGATGAGGACGCCGTCGAATCGGTTGCGCTTCAGGATCTGGATCACGCGCATCATATCGACGTCGCCGTCGTCGATGAACGTTTCCTTGTAGGTGGGCACTTTGCCCCGGACGTTGCGGAAGTGCACATAGCCGAGCCGTTGCTGGCGGCTGTACTGATCGACGACGTCGTAGATGTCGCCCTCCGTCATTTCCGCGAGCGAGCCGATGCAGAACTCGAGGGTGTTGGACGGGCTCGCGTTCAGGTCGATCAATTTCTGGTAATGCTTCGGCTGGTACACGAGGCGCGGCTGCCCGCGAATCGTCGGCATCGGCGGGTCGTCCGGGTGCGCCGCGAGCTTCACGCCGGCCGCTTCGGCCACCGGAAGCACCTCGTCGAGGAAGCGCTGCAAACGATTCCACAGCTGCTCGTGCGTGGCGGAGGGGATCGTGCCGGACGGGGCGTTAGCATCGACGACCATGTTCCACGCCATCCCGTTCGGCATCGGGGCGTCGTACGGGCCCTCCATGCCGACGGACGGCGCGCCGCCGCGGGCGTAGTTGCCCCGGGTCCGGCCGGCGACGCCGGCGATGCTGAAATTGTAGCCCATCACCGGGATCCCCGCCTCGCCCAAACGGCGGACGAGCGTCTTCACGTTTTCGATGTGCTGCGCGCGCTTCGGTCCATCGAGCAGCACGTCGTGCCAGTGCGCGGGATCGAAGTTCTCGATGGCCTCGAGCGTCAGCCCGGCGGCTTCGACGTTGCGGCGGAGCTCCTTGAGCTCTTCCGCGGTCCACAACGTGTTGGGATCGCCCGCGAGGCCCCAGCCGTAGTCCGTGCCCGTGGGCTGGTCGTCGCGCGTGGCGTGCGAGCCGCCGCGAAAATAGTCGACCAGATGCGCGACGATATGGGTGGCGCCCGCCTGCCGCGCGAAATCGAAATTTTCGCGCGTCAGCATATGGCGATACAGACCGAGACCGAGTTTCATGACCGTGCGCCGCAAGCGTACCCGGCCCCAGCGCCGCCGCGAACGAAACTCAACTCAACTGTTGACTGTGACGATGCCGGTCCCGCCGTAGCGAAACGCGTAAGCGTTTCGGGATCGCCCCGAAAGCCTCACGGCTTCCGCTACCGCGCGAGGCATACGCGTGCTTTCTTTTACCTCGTCTCCCGCCGCGGCAGCGAATCGCCCTCGATCCATTCGCTTTCGACCATCTCGATCCGGGGATTCGCCGGCCGGCCCAGATCGCGATTGGCGATGCGCGCGGCGAGCAGTTCGACCGCCCATGCACCGATGAGATGCTGGTTTTGCTGGAGACCGGAAAAGCCGCTGCCTTCCACGAGATGACTTAGCACGGCCACGCCGAGGGGGGCGGGCCGTCGCATCCGAAGTTCGCGCAGGGCGGAGCGCAGTTGGGCGATCGTCTCGGGCAAGTGCACGAAGAGCAGGACATCCGGGACATGCGTTTCGAGCCACGTTCCGAGCGGTCGCTTGTCGACTTTCGCGACGCGCAAGATGGGCAGCGCCGCGCCGCTGCCGAGATGGTGCTCGCACCAGCCGAGGTACGCGGCGGAATGCGCGAGGGCGCTGCGCGTTTCCTCGTATGCCCCGAGCACGAGGCCGGGCCGCCGGTAGCCGAGCGCGTGGACGCGGTTCAGGACGGCGAGCGTGTCGTGATAAAAATGACTCGTCACGCGGTGCATCGGCGGCCGGATGCTGAGCCCCACGGTGACGACGGCGCAGCGGGCGAGCTCCGGCGGAAACTCCTGCTCGAACTCGGGGCTGCCGAAGCACAGCAGGCCTTCGATTCCGCGCGCGGCGAGGATGTCGGCGGCTCGCGCGAAGGTCATGCCGGGCTCCTTCAACCAGATGGGCTCGAGCCGATACCCGAGCTCGGTTGCGCGCTGTGTCATGCCGGCGAAGATCCGCGCCTGATGCGGCGAGTTTTCCCACGGACGCGGCGAGTCGTAGAACGAAATGACGCCAAAGCAGGCGCTCTGGCGAATCGCGCGCGGCCGGCGCAAATGGCTCATCATCGCCACAACCGTCGCGTCCGGCTGGTAGCCGAATTTTTTTGCCAGCTGGCGCACGCGCTTCTTCGTTGCCGACGAAATCTTCGGGCTGTCGCGCAAAGCAAGCGACACCGCCGAGGGCGAAAGCCCCGCGAGCCGAGCCAAGTGCCGCAAGTTCATCGGTCAACGGTTGACCGACCCGAAGTCCAAGGGCGAGCGAGAACCTAAGGTAGGGCCCGACCTCCGGCAGGCCGAGCTCTCTGCCCGGCCCATGAAGACATGGCCGGCCCAAGCGCGCGCCCAAACTCGAACTGCGCTGTCGATGCGGCCCGCTCAGAGATCGGGCCTTACCGTTTTGCGAACGCCAGTGGATGTTGTGCACTGCGAGCGGCGGAATTCGATTCGGTTGGGCCGAGGTAACTCGGCGGGAGTTTGCCGCGGTAAATGACGATGCGATCGACGACCACGCCCGGATCGATGGCATACAGGTGGAGCGAGTGCCGGCCACCCTTGGCGGTCCGAACCGGGATCTCTGCGACCACGGTCGCGGCGAGCACACTTTGCGCCCAGGCGGGAGATCCGTCCACGACGTCGGCCACGACTTCGCGTGGCGCGTCGTCGTCGATCGCAATGCCGCACCGCAATCCGCGTCCGGTGCGAATCGGCTGCGTGGGCAGAAAATTCACACGCAGCGTGTGGTCTCCGTCCAGCGGCAACGAGATATCATAATCCAGCCGTGGCGCATCCGTCGCGAGTTTGTCGGCGGCGATTTCGCCCATGGTGGTAGGATATACGGCGACTGCTCCGTCTCCGCTGCGGCCAAGACTTGGCACGATCTCCCAGCCTGCGCCGCCGCGGTTGGCTCGGCTCGCGAAATGCTCGGCTTCGACGACGACCGGACGCTCGACTTCTGCGGCATCGGCCGGGGGCGGCGGGTTGACGTCAAACGCGGGTGGACGCCAGCGCGCGATGCGCATCGAACTCCATTGGTCGTCGGCCGGCTCCAGCGACATGAGTCGATGCCATTTTCCGCCGGCGACTTCCTCGTCATAGCGTTGGGTTAGCGCGCGCAATTCAGCGTCGGCGGCGGTTGCTCGCTGCAGCCAGCCATCTCGCGCCGCTGGCTCCGCTGCCTGCGATCGAGCGAGTTCGCCCGCGAAATAACGTTCGTTGGCGAGGGCGCTGCCGAGCACCGGATATGCGACGAGTTCGAAAAAGGCGTCGCGGCGCGCTCGCGAGACGGTCGCCTCCACCGCCTGCACCCGCTGGCGCAGCGCGGCAAATGCCTGCAGCCGTTCATCGATTTCGCTCTGGATAAACGGACTCGGCCGCGGCGCTGTACCGGGCAGCCACCACTGGAGATGCTCCGGCTTCCGCTGGAAATTGAGCCGATAATATTCCTGCATGATCGCCGCGATGGCCGGCGCCGATTCGGCGCCGAAATCGCGCGCGGCCCAGATTGGCAGGAATTGCGGCAGGGTCTCGCGCGGCCAACGCGTCACGTCCCACGCCAGTTGAAAAAAGAAGTCGGTCGCGATCTCGGCCGGTTTGATGTCGCCGACGTTCGCGATCCAGATCGTGCGCGCTCCATGGTCGTAAGCTTTCGTCATTTCCTCCCAGACGAGCGCCGGCGGCGTGGTGCACAGCCAAAGGTAGGATAACGGTGCGCCCAGATAGGAGAGATGGTAATACACTCCGAACCCGCCGCGACGCTGCCGCTCCTGCGCGCTCGCGAAATTCCGGATGTACCCGAAGTTGTCGTCCGGCCAGACGATCGTCACGTCGTCCGGCACGTGCAATCCGCCGCGGTAGAGCTCGAGCACCTCCTTGTAGGCACAGAACATCTGCGGCGCGGCAGGCCGCGCGTACTTCGCCAGCAACGCGCGTTGGTCGGCAAAGACCTGTTCGAGCACCCGAATCCGCTCGGGGTCAGTCTTCGCGCCTTGCATCCCGGAGTCGTGGATGCCGCGCATGCCGAGCGTATAAATGTTTTCGTACCTCCCGTTCTCTTTCACCCGCTGCTCCCAATACGCGCGCACGCCCTCCCGGTTCGTCACGTAATTGTACTTGTCGTGGTCGCCCGTCCATTCGCTCACGTTGTTGCGGAGCATCGGCTCGGCGTGAGAGGAACCCATGACGATGCCGTACCGATCGGCGACGCCCTTGTTTTCGGCGAAAGCGTTGAACGCCTTGGTGCAGGCATGCATCGCCGGCCAAACAGTGTTGGCTTTCAGCCGCAGCATGAGCTCGAACACCTTCGCATAGGTTTTCGGCCCAATATCCCCGTGCTCGGGTTCGAACGTTTTCGCGGCCCAGGGCTGTAATCCCCAGTCCTCGTCGTTGATGAAGATACCGCGGTACTTCACGGAAGGCGGGCCGAAGCGTTGTTGCCCGCCGACGATGTAGAGCGCATCGCGATGCTCGGGGGCGACGTCGGCCCACCAATACCACGGCGAAACGCCGATCGACTGGGACACTTCATAACAGCCGTAGATGGCGCCGCGGCGATCGCTGCCGACGACGACCAGCGCCTCAGCGACGCCGGGAAACGGTTGCCGCACGACCGCGATGACGTAGCTCTCCCAGGCACCCCGGAGCGCCGTAAGGTCGATTTTCTTCGCGGCGACGAGTTGGTCGATCGCGGCACTCTGGCCATCGATGCCAATGACGACGAGGGCGGGAAGAACGGCGTGCGTCTCCTCGCGCTCGATCGAGGGGCGTACCCCGGTGACCCGTTCGATATCGGCGCGCAAATCGTCAGCCGCTCGCGCGACGGGGCCATCGTCACTTGCGATTAGGAACGGCGCCGCCGAGCCGTTTACCGCCAAGGGAAAATCTCCCGCTGCGCCCGAGCCCAGCAATTCCGCATGGGCAGGAGTGGCGAGCAGCAGAGCGCTGCACGCGAGCGCAAGACACAAGGTTTTGATCATGAAATAAATTGAGCGACGCGCGTACGGCCGCCACCGGTCGCGCTCGAGGGTCCACGCAGCAGGCCGAAGTTCGGCAGACGGCGCGCGAGCTCCTACGGTCATGGCTCGGTGCCCGCGTCTTCGTCGGTCGGGCTATTGCCCGCCAGCGTTTTCAACCTGGCGCGCAGCGTGCCGCGATCGGCGGCGCTCAGCGCGGTTGACCGCAACACGTAGGCCATGGCGGCGCCGCCGTCGTGCTTCGCCCATTCTTGCACGATGACACTCAGCGCCTGCGCGCGCACCTCCGGGGCAAAAATGCTTTCGGCCCAGTTGACCGCGAGCAGCGGACGGAAGTTGGCTAGCGCCGGGCTCGTCGCCACCGCGGCGACGCCCGCATCGAGATCGCTGGTCGGCTCACGTTGATTGAGCCACGCGGAAGCGGCCGGGAGATCGGCGGTCGCCCACGCCGCCAGCGCCGAGCTCAAGCCCAGCCGACGTTCGGCCTCAGGGCGTAGGCCAAGCGAGAATTCGACGGCTGCCGGCGGGTCGATGACCGACCAACGCGTCATCACCGCGCGAAACGCCGTCTCGTGCTCGGCACCGGATAACGCCGCGGCCGCGGTCGCCGCTTCACGCGGCTGATGTTCCGCCCACGCCGTGAAGGCCACGTCGAGCCAAGCCTCCCGCTGAGCGGCCGGCGCGGCGCCGGCGAAACGGGCCGCTGCCGAAAACGCCCCGCGGTGCGCGAGGGCGAAGAGGAGTGAGCAACCATGATCGTGCGTGAGTGCGGGATCGGCCTCGATCAGGTGGTTCGCCAACTCGATCGCGACGATCGGATCGGCGGTCACCCCCGCAAGCACCGCGCCGATATCCGTGCTCCGCTCGGCGAACGGTCGCTGCAGCGCCCACGCGGACGCGGCATTGGGATCGACGCTTGCCCAACCGCGCAACGCGGCCGTCAGCAGGTTTTGCCGCAACAGCAGATTCGTTTCGGCGAGCGAAAGCGCGAGCGCACGTGGCGGATCCATCGTCGCCAGCGCGGTGAGGAGTCGCGCCAGCTCGGCATTCCGCACCGGCGAGTCTGTCTCGGCCACGACGCTCCGCCACGCCGTCATCAGCTCGGCGGACGTGCGCTTCGCCCCCGCCGGCGAATCGGTCGCCGGCCTCTGGGTCGAAGCTCTCGTCGGCGACCCCGCGAGCCGCGGAGATGCTCCCTGCGAAAACGACTGTGTCCGGGACAACATTGTCCCGGACCAGACGCCGATCAGCCCGGCGACGAGCCCGCTGCCGGCTAGCGCGGCGCTAGACCAGCGGCGGCTCAGGAGGGCGCGGACCATCATCATCGCGCCTAGAACTCGTCTGCGCCGATATCGGCGGTGCCGTTATACAGCACGCTTCCCCAGAAATCCTTGCCGCCATTATTCGAGATCGAGACGCCGTGATTGATGCAGGGCGATCCGGACTGGAGCTTGTACGCGCCGGTGTTGGCGATTCCGGTGCCGCCGCCGCCCGGACTCACGAGGAGCGGATTCGCGGTAATCTTGTGCGCATCCGCCGAAACCGCGGGCATGCCGTAGTACGAGTTGTAGTCGTACGTGATGGTGCCGGAAGTCGTGGGCGACGCGGTGGTGACGTTGCTATAGAAAATGTTGTTCCGGATGCCGTACGTCGCCGTGAGACCGTCGCCGTAGCCGTAGCATACTTTCGCGGAGGTGCTGCTGGCGTAGACCACGTTATTATAGATCTGGTTATTCCCGCCCGAGTCGGAGTGAAGATAGAAGCCGTAGCGGGAATTGTTCTGCAGAATGTTGTATCGCACCGTGCACGTATCGTAGCCGGCGAAATTGCAGAGCAGGATTCCGTCGCCGTTGCCGTGCGAATAGTTGTACTGCACCACGATGTTCGTCGTTCCTTTGTCCGGATCGATGCCGTTGTAGTCGGCGCCGCCTGCTTTCTTCACGGTGCCGTACGTTTCGTTCTTCTGCACCGTGACCGCGTCGGCATAATACAGCTCGATCCCGCAGGTGCCCGCGTTCGCTACGACGTTGTTTTGAATCATGCCGGTCCGGGTGTCGGTCAGGTAGATGCCGTTGCACGCGAGCGAGCTGCCGGACTGATTGATGGTGCAGTTCTGGATGGTGACGTTCGTGTGGGGATTCCAGCTGGTATCGCCCGATGAGGCCCGCTCTCTGACGCCCTTGATGCTGATCCCGGCAAACGAGCACGTGTTGATGCTGCAGCCGTCGATCAAGATGTCGTTGAAGCGGCCGCTGGTTTGGACGTCGTAGACGATTCCGCCCGTGCGCTTGGAGGCGACCCAGCCGCTCGCGAAGAAGACGCCCGTGGTATTGTCGGCGGAGCTCCCACCGATCCATCGGACTTCACCGGTCACATTGTGAACGGCGCAGTTCTTCACGTAGAAATGGTTGATGGTGGATCCGTCGTCCACATTGACGGAGATGCCGCGTCGATCGGCATAACTCGTCCCCGTGTTCGAGACGTCCAGGTTGTTGATTTCCCAATACGACTGATTCTTGAAGAACACCGTGTTCGCTTTCGCGCCGTTGGCGTTGAACTTCGGTTTGCTGCCGGTGCCATACATATCGACGACAATCGGGTTGCCGCTCGCACCCGAGCCATGGAGCAGCAATTGCACGTCGGTCCAACTGCTGCCGGCTTTGAAATAGATATGATCGCCCGCGACGTAGGTGCGGCTATTGGCTTTGGTGAGCGTCTGCCATGGGGCCGTGGAGGAGGTGCCGCTGTTGCTGTCGTTTCCCGCCACGGAATCGAAGTAGTAGGAGGCGGCGGAGAGGGTGGCCGCGAGTGCCGGTAACAACAGGAGCAGAGCAGTGCGACGCGCGAGCGTCGACGAAACGAGCACGGACGAGGTGGGGTCTTTCATTGGGGTACGGGGTTACTTGACGCTCGGTAGCCGAGCGCCGGGTGGGGTTGGAGAAAACCGCG
>CBINOT010000231.1:0-8940 GCA_966252355.1 uncultured Opitutus sp.
GATGGACGGCTGGGCGGTCCAAGCCGGATCGTTCCATGCAGCGGCTCCCCGTAGCGGTTTTTGAAGGCGATTTGATCGACGGACAGGCGGCCGGGATGCGCGTTTTCCGACCGCGCACGTCCCACGGCCAGCAAGGCGACGACCTCGGCATCGTCCGGCAAGTTGAAGCTCCGTTTCACCGCCTTCGCGTCGAAACCCTCCATCGGCGCCGTGTCCCAGCCCTGAGCTTCGAATGCGACCATGAGATACGTGAAGGCGATCATTACATGCCGGTTCAGCCACACCGCCGGGTCCATTGTCCCGATGAAGTCCAGCGCGCCTTGTTTCGTTTTGTCCACGCTATCGGCCGGCATGCCGCGATGCTCGGCACTCGTCTGCAGGATTTCGTCGATGTGCTCCTTCCAGCCTTCGCGTTGCGCAAAGGCGACGATGTCGAGCGGCGCCTCGGTGATTTTTTCCTGATCGAACGCCGCTTTCCGCAACGCGGCGCGTTGCGGCGCATCGGTGAGCACGAGGAAACGCCAGGGTTGGAAATTGTATCCCGACGGCGCCTGTGCGGCGATCGCGAGCGCGTGGTCGATGACACTGTCCGGCACGGGGTCCGATTTGAAATGTTGGGTGGCGCGACGATGCTCGGCGAGGTGGGCCAAGATGCGCGATTCCTTCGATTGCAGCGGTTGATCGTCCATAGCCCAAAGTTATACGGGCGGCGATAAAGCGCCACGGTGGCATCCCCGGCTCGCGGCATCGGTGAATATCGGCAATGGCGTAAGCTGCCGGAATTTTGCAGGGTTTATCCGCTCCGTGGTGTTCTCTCCGAGGCGATCGCGTTTCGATGTTACATCGAACCGGCGGACGTCCGCGATCCGTGTGCAACCCAAGTCCGTGTCATTCGTCCTTCTGGACTGTATTTCGCCGGTGATCTGTTTCGCCGTCTTCGCTTTCCCAATGAAAAATCCCCTCCGTTCGTTCTCGCTCTGCGCCTTGGCGCTGTTCACGGCCTCCGTTCTTTGCGCGCAGGCTCCGAAAATTCAATTCCCGCGCCCGAGCCCGACCGCGACGTTTAAGCAACGCGTCGGCGCCACCGATATCGAGATTACCTACTCGCGCCCTGGAGTGAAAGGCCGCCAAATCTTCGGTGGAAAAGACGCGCTCGTCCCCTTTGGCGAAGTCTGGCGCACGGGAGCCAACGAGGCGACGAAGGTGGTTTTCGGCACCGCCGTGAAATTCGGTGGCGCGGAAGTCGCCGCCGGCACGTATGCGCTGTTCTCCATCCCGGACCGCAACGAATGGACCGTCATCCTGAACAAGGCGTCGGGCGATTGGGGCGCTTACCGCTACGATCAGAAGAACGATGTCGTGCGCGTGAAGGCAACGCCGGTGACGCTCGGCGAGACGGTCGAATCGTTCACGATCGACCTGAACGATCTGCGCGACGAATCGGCCACGCTGAATCTCATCTGGGATCGCACTCGCGTGCCGGTTAAGTTGGAGACCGATCTCGTGCCGGCGATTACCTCGCAAATCGACGCGGCATTTGCCCCCGATCAAAAACCGTCGGCGCGCGACTACGACGCCGCGGCGATGTTCTATCTCGATCACAACCTCGATTTGGCCAAGGCCGCCAAATGGATCGACGCCGCCATCGAGCAACAACCGAAAGGCTTTTTCCTTCATTATCACAAGGCCCGCATTCTCGCGAAGCAGGGCGACAAGGCCGGCGCGCGTGCCGCGGCCGCAAAGTCCATGGAATTGGCGGCGAGCCAAGGTGACGCGATCAAGGCCGAGTACACGCGCTTGAACCAAGCGGTGATCGACGGCCTCGGCCAATGATGCGCCGCATGCGTCCGGAGAATTGGCTTCGAAAACACGCCGCCACGGAAACGAACCGAGCCGACGGCCGAAGCGCCAGATGGGGCCTCGCGACGCCTCGCTTGGCCTTATGGCGGCCGGCCGGCTGGTCGGTGCTTTTGCTTGCCGCCCGGTTGACGGCGGCTGACCCCGTCATGCCGCCGACCGCAACTGCCCCGGCGACCGACGAGGGTCATGCTGCCTTGCAGCAGCTCCGCACGTTTGCGACCACGGGACGGGTGCTGCATGTCGGCGCTCATCCTGACGACGAGAACACCGAATTGATCGCGTATCTGTCGCGCGGGCGCGGCTACGACACGGCGTATCTGTCGATCACGCGCGGCGATGGCGGTCAGAATATTCTCGGGCCGCAGCTCGACGAGAAGCTCGGCGTCGCCCGCACGCAGGAACTGCTGGCCGCGCGGCGAATCGACGGCGGACGGCAATTCTTCACGCGCGCGATCGATTTCGGCTTTTCCAAGACCCCGGAGGAAACGCTCTCGATCTGGAATCATCAAGCAGTGCTGTCCGATGTCGTCCGCGTTATCCGGCAATTTCGTCCCGACGTCATCGTGACGCGGTTTCCGATCCCGCCAGGCAGCGGCGGCCACGATCATCACACGGCCTCGGCCATCCTTGCGGTCGAAGCATTCAAGCTCGCCGGCGATCCCACTGCCTTTCCGGAGCAGTTGAAGCAGGGGCTGACGCCGTGGCAGCCGAAACGCGTGGTGTGGAACCGCAGCAATTTCTCGCGCGGCGGCGGCATCGAGAATGGCGCGGCGGTGAAGGTGGATGTGAGCGGCAAGGATCCGGTCACTGGCGAATCCTTCGTGGCGCTCGCGGGGCGGAGCCGCGCCATGCACAAGACACAAGGCTTCGGCGATTTTGCTGCGCGCGGCGCCGCCACCGGGCCGCGGTCCGAAACGTTCGTGCTTCTCGGGGGCGATCCCGCGGAGAAGGATTTGATGGACGGCGTCGACACCACCTGGGGTCGGGTGCCGGGTGGGGAGGAGATCGGCCGCCTCGCCGCCGCTGCGATCGAGGCCTTTAAGCCCGAACATCCCAGCGACAATGTGCCGGCGCTTTTGGCGCTACGGCAAAAGCTGAACGCGTTGAAACCCGATCCGATCGTCGACGACAAACGCGCGCAACTCGATCGCGTGCTGCGGCATTGCCTGCAACTCGAGGTGGCAAGCACCTCGCCTTCGCTCACCATCGTGCCTGGCGAAACGCTCCCGATCTCGGCTACGGTTAAGATTGGCGCGACCGTCCCCGTTAAATTGATCGCGATCGAGTTCCCGGGCCATCGCACCGAGGTTGGCGCCGTGGTCAGCCCCACGAATTCGCTTGTACGGCAGATCGAGTATTCGATCCCAAAGACCGCGGCGGTGACTCAACCCTATTGGCTGCGCCAACCGAGCCAAGTCGGTCTCTATACCGTTGAAGATCCGAACTTGATCGGACGGCCCGAAAGCCCACCCGACCTGCCGTTGTCGTACACCTTCGAGCTCGACGGCCAGACCTTTACGCTCACCGACCGGGTCGTCGTCGCAGAAAATAAACCGGATGCGCAGGTGAATGCCTTGCCCGTGGCGATCGTCCCGCGGGTGGCGCTGCGCTTCGATCCCGGTGCCGCGATTTTCCGCCCGGGCGCGACCACCGTTGTGGCGGTCGAAGTTGTTGCTGGCCGCCCCAAGGCGACGGGGACCGTGACACTCGGCGTTCCTCCAGGTTGGCGCGCGTCCGCCGCGAAGCCGTTTTCGATCGAGCGCGAAATGCAGTCGATCCGACTGGCCTTCGAAGTGACCGCTCCCGCCGAGCCTGCGACCGGGACGCTTCAGGTCGTCGCGCAGACTGGCGATGAGAAATGGACCAACGACGCGTTCACGATCCATTACCCCCATATTCCGACCCAGCTGCTGCAACCGCCGGCGCGGAAAAAAGTCGTGAGCGTGATGGTTGGAACGCAAGGGCACTCCGTGGGCTACGTGCCCGGTGCGGGCGACGACGTCGCCGCGGCGATCAAGCAATTGGGTTACCAGGTCACGGAGCTTAACTTGACGGACCTGACGGCCGAGAAGCTCGCCGGCTACGACGCGGTCGTTATCGGCGTTCGGGCGTTCAACACCCGGCCGGAACTCGCCGCAAAACTCCCCGCGCTCTTCGAGTACGTCGAGAACGGCGGCCGGATCGTTTGCCAGTACAACTGGGCGAGAAACTTGAAGGTCGAGGCGTTCGCACCGTATCGCATCAAGCTCTCCGAGAGCCGCGTGACCGACGAGACGGCTCCCGTGACGTTCATCGCCCCGGAGCATCCGATCCTGAATCAACCGAACAAAATTAGCCCCGTCGATTTCGAGGGCTGGGTGCAGGAGCGCGGTGTGTATTTCCCGAGCGAGTGGGACGAACGCTTCGTGCCCGTTCTGCAGATGAACGATCCAGGCGAGCCACCGCTGAAAGGCGCGCTCCTCGTCGCCCCGCACGGCAAAGGCCAATTTGTCTACACGAGTCTCGCCCTCTTCCGCCAGTTGCCCGCTGGCGTCCCTGGAGCGTATCGGCTCTTCGCGAACATGCTCTCGTTCGGCAAATGAGCGTCGGCGTCCGGCCTCTCCGGAGGCCAACTACAAACCGAAGTGGCCTCGGCGTGGCACGGGCATATTGCCCGTGTCGTGCCATGGGCGTCCCGCCCATTTCCGCGGCGCGGCGCGCCGTCCACGGGCGAGACGCCCGTGCCACGCCTTACATTTTCCTCGGTACAGTCGGGCCCTGTTGTTAGCCTCCCGTGATCGATGAGCTCGCCTAACGCGCAACCCGACGACGCTGCGACCGGCCTGCCGCTGTTTCGCACCTGGCGGCGCGTCTACGTTTTCGTATTCGGCGTTTTCGTGGCCTGGGTCACGGCGCTGACGGTGTTCACCTGCGCGTTTGCGTGAACGCATTCGATTACATCGTCCTAGTCGCGACTCTGCTTGGGATCGCCGGTTTTGGCATCTGGCGGACCTGGGGCCAGCGCGACCTGAAAACCTACGTTCACGGGGCCCGCGACACGCGCTGGCTGACAATCGGGCTGTCGGTGATGGCGACACAGGCGAGCGCCATCACGTTTTTGTCGACCCCCGGCCAGGGGTACGAGAGCGGCCTCGGGTTCGTGCAAAACTATTTCGGCGCGCCGCTCGCGTTGTTGGTGATCGCGATCGTGTTCCTGCCGATTTTTCGCCGGCTGAACGTGGATACGGCCTATGAGTACCTCGAGCGTCGTTTCGACCTGAAGACCCGCGGGCTCGGCGCGATCTTGTTTTTGCTTCAGCGCGGCTTCGGCGCCGGGATTACGATTTACGCGCCGGCCATCGTGCTCTCGACCGTCATGGGATGGCGGCTCGATCTCACGATCGTGGCGAGCGGATTGCTCGTCACGTTGTACACGGTCACGGGCGGCAGCTCCGCGGTGAATCTGACGCAAAAGTACCAGATCGGTGTCATCTTCGCCGGCATGATCGCGGCGTTTGTCGTGCTCGTCGCCAAGCTGCCGGCTTGGCTCTCTTTTCACGATGCGCTGACCGTGGCTGGCGGATTGCACAAGCTGCAGGCGGTGGACTTTTCGTTCGATCCGCAGCGGCGCTATACGATCTGGACCGGCGTGTTTGGCGGCATGTTTCTGGCGCTTTCTTACTTTGGAACCGACCAGTCGCAGGTGCAGCGGTACTTGTCCGGCGCTTCGCTACGCGAGAGCCGCTTGGGCTTGATGTTCAACGCGGTGTTCAAAATCCCGATGCAGTTTTTCATCCTGCTCCTCGGCGCGCTCATATTCGTGTTCTATCAGTTCGAGCGACCGCCCGTGTTCTTCAATGCGGCGGTCTGGTCGCAGCATCTCGGTGAGGCGAAGCTGCAGGCTGCGGAGGCCGAGTTTTCGACGGCCCATGCCGACAAGCAGACGCAGCTCAAGCGCTGGGTGGCGGCGAAACACGAGGGCGATGCGGCCACCGCCGCGGACGCTCGCGCCGCCGCGCTCGCGGCAAATGAACGCACCGAGGCCGCCCGTGCGCATGCCAAGGCGGCGTTGAAGGAAGTCGATCCCGCCGCGCCGACGAACGACGCCGATTACGTTTTCATCACCTTCATCCTCCGCGCGCTCCCGCATGGCCTGATCGGCTTGCTCGTCACGGCGTTCTTCGCCGCCGCCCTTAATTCCAAAGCGGCCGAATTGAACGCCCTGGGCTCCAGCAGCACGGTCGATATCTACCGGCGCATGTTCCGCCCGAATGCGACGGACGCCGAATGCGTGCGTGCGACGAAATGGTTCACCGCGATCTGGGGTGTGCTCGCGATCGTGTTCGCGCTCTCCGTCACCTTTGCCGAGAACCTCATCCAATGGTCGAATATCGTCGGCTCGATCTTCTACGGCGTGATGCTCGGCCTGTTCCTCGTCGCGTTCTTCATTCCCTGGGTCCGCGGCACCGCCGTGTTCGTCGGCGCGCTCGCCGCCCAGACGCTGATCTTCGCCCTCTATTTTCTCCGCGATACCATTCCGGCGCTGAATATTTCGTACCTATGGTACAACCTGATCGGCTGCGGAGCGTGCATCGTCTTCAGCATGCTCGTTCAAGCGGTGCGTGGGCAAGGAGAGGAGCCCGGCGCGTGAGCGCGCTAAACCTCATCTCCGTTGGTCGCGGTCTTGCTTGTGATCGTGATCTTGCTCGTGATCGTGATCGATTCGGTTGGTTCAGCCTTGGGCGAATCGCCATGACGATTACGATCAAGATCACGAGCACGATTACGATCGAGCATCACCGGCCGACGGCTCAGTTGCAGTCATGTAGGGCGCGGTCTCCGAACCCCGCCGTTCCGCGGCCACCGCGGGAAGGCGCACGATGACTGCGACGCCCATCATTTGTTTCGGCCAGCAGCCCTGCGGAATTTTTCCGCGACGGTTTCTCTATGCAAAATTCGCCACGGCCCGCCGGCTGCAAGCGGAGCTCGGAGGCGAGATCGTGTTCTTTTATCACGACAGCGATCATGATCCGCGCGAAACGCAGACCATTCTGCGGCATCGGCGCACGGGCGAACCCGCGACCCTGAACTTTGGCTTCGCGAACAAAGTGCAGCGAAAGTGGTCGCCGCTTTACGCCAAACGGATCGTCCCGGAATGGCGCGGCACGACGGCCCGGCAGCTGGGCGCGTATGTCGAGCCGACGCTGATCGACGTTTTCAACCGCACTGCCGCAGCGACCGTCGCGGACTTTTGCCTCGAGATGTACCGTGGAATGGGACTGCTCGACGGCGTACGCGTGGTTCGTTCCGGCGATGCCGCCGTGCGCCGGGCCGCATGTCCGGTCGACGACTATTTCGTCGACGTGCCCCACGCAGGCGAGACGGTGCGAGCGCGTTGGCTCGACGGCGCGCTGAAGTTGCACGAGGGCGGCGAGCATTTTGTCACGTTGCCGCCGACCCCCTTTGGGCAGGAACAGATCAGTCCGACCCGCGACACGCGTTTGCGTTGGATGCAATCCGTGATCCACTGCACGCACTATATCGCCGGGGCGGGGGAGCAGGCCTACTTGCGGCTCGCCGACGCCCCGGAGATCACGTTTATCCCTCGAGACCCGATCGACCGTTCGGACGAAGCGTACATTGGGTGATCCGTTCCTCTCTCGCCATGAAACCAAATCCCAAACCTGATACCGCCTCCATGCTCGCTTTCGGCGCGCATCCTGACGACGTCGAGTTTGGCTGCGGCGGGGTCATTGCTCGCGAGACGCTGGCCGGCCGCGGCGTCCGGCTGGTGATTTGTTCGCAAGGCGAGTCCGCGACAAATGGTCTGCCGGCGCGGCGCGTGGAAGAAGCGCAGAATGCCGCGACGCTCTTGGGTGCGAGCGTGGAATTCATCCATTTGGGCGGCGACGCGCATTTCGAAATTAGCGTCGCGCAAGTGCTGCGGCTCGCGGAGATCATTCGCCGTGTGGCGCCGAAAATCGTGCTCGCCCCGACCTTGGTCGAGAACCAGCACCCGGACCACGCCAAGCTCGGCCGGATGGTGCGCGATGCGGCGCGGATCGCTCGTTACGGCGGTGTGAAAGAGCTGCGTGCGCTGCCCGCGCACGAGATCGAGCAATTGCTCTTTTTCGCCGTGACCCCTGGCGCCGAGCCGAAAGAGGGCGCTCGGATCGTGGTCGACGTTTCGGAGCCGAAAGTCATCGCGATTTGGAAGGCCGCCATGGAAGCGCACGCCACGCAGCGCCAAACGCGCGATTATGCCGAACTGCAACTCTCTCGCGCGCGGATGAACGGGCTCCTGGCCGGCGTGAACTATGCGATTCCGCTGTGGCCGAACGATGACTTGGTGGTCACGTCGCTCGACACGCTGGGGCGAGCGGCGCGGCGATTCTGACCGCGTGCTCGCGAAGGCATCTTTCACCCGATACGAATCGGCCCATGTTCGTTTTTCCGTTTTCGCGGCTGCCACCTTCACGGACGATGAATCTTTCGATTGCTTCGCGCGTCAGTCCCGGGACGGCTTTACGCTGAATTTTCAATGACGTCCTCGGGTCCGCTTCGCATCGGCATTACCTGTTACCCCTCCGTGGGGGGCAGCGGCATTCTGGCGTCGTCGCTGGGCGAGGAACTTGCGGCGCGCGGGCACGAAGTTCACTTCATCAGCTACGAGCGACCTTTTCGGATTTCGGCGGAGAGCCCGCGGGTGCATTTCCATCCCGTCGAGATCAACGATTACACGCTGTTCAAGTATCCCGATTACACGCTGCCGCTTTCGGTGAAGATGGCCGAGGTCACCCGCGAAGCGAAGCTCGACGTGCTGCACGTTCATTACGCCGTACCGCATGCGACGGCGGCGGTGCTCGCGCGCGCGATGCTGCCGGAAACCGAGCAGCCCCGCGTGGTGACGACGCTGCATGGCACCGATACGACGCTGCTCGGGCGCGATCCGGGCTACGGCCCCGCGATTCGCCATGCGCTCGTTTGCTCCGACGCCGTCACCGTCGTTTCCGAATGGTTACGGGAAGAAACCCGACGACTGCTGGCGTTCGACCGTCCGATCGACATCATCCATAACTTTTTTGCGCCTCGCGCGCCGAA
>CBINOT010000232.1:0-8871 GCA_966252355.1 uncultured Opitutus sp.
CCCTAACCCATAGCGGTTTTAACTCTAGAACGGAACGATGCTCTCTTCCTCCTCCCCACTCCAACTTCGGAATCTAGGTAATGGGTGACACGAGGGCCGCGGGCGAAGCGGGGCGATGTCCACGGGCTTGTGTTCCCGGGCGGGGTGGCGCCATGGTTTTCAGCCGTCACATGTCGAATCAGCCGCGAGTGCTCGTGTTCATCGTCGCCTACAATGCGGAGGCGACGATTCTGCGTGTGCTCGAGCGAATTCCTCCGATGCCGGCGTACGAGGTCGAGGTGCTGATCATCGACGATTGTTCGCGAGATCGCACGTTCGCGTTGGCCGATCGATTGCGGCGTTCGGGCGAGTACCGGTATCCGCTCACCGTTTTGCGGAATCCGGTCAATCAGGGCTACGGCGGCAATCAGAAGATCGGGTATCATTACGCGATCACGCGGAATTTCGATGCCGTGGTTCTCGTACACGGCGACGGCCAATACGCTCCGGAAGCTTTGCCCGATATCGTTGCGCCGATCGTCGGCGGTGGCGCCGATGTCGTGCATGGCTCGCGTATGTTGCGGCCGCGCGATGCGCTGCGCGGAGGCATGCCGCTGTACAAGTTCGTCGGGAATAAACTGCTGACGTGGTATCAAAACCGCGTGCTCCATGCCCGCCTCAGCGAGTTTCACACCGGCTACAAGGCTTATGCGGTGGCGGCGCTACGGCGCATTCCCTTCGACCAAAATTCGAACGTTTTCCATTTCGACACCGAAATCATCATCCAACTCCTGCGCGCCCGCTGTCGCTTGGTGGAAGTGCCGATCCCGACGTTCTACGGCGACGAGATTTGTCATGTGAACGGGCTGCGGTACGCGCTGGATGTTGCGCGGGCATCGACGGCGGCGGGCCTCATGCGTTACGGCCTGGTGTACCGTCGCAATTTCGATGTCGAAGCGCTGCGCCCCGACAACAAGTACTACGAGCCGAAGCTTCACTTCCCGAGCACGCATTCGCGCGCCGTGGCGGACGTTCCCGCGGGCGCCACCGTGATGGATCTCGGCTGCGGTCCAGGGCACCTGAGCGAGGTGCTGCACGCGAAGCAATGTCGGGTCATCGGCGTGGACCGTTTTCCGCTGCCTAATCGACATTCGTTCGACGAGTTCTTCGTGAGCGATCTCAACGTTAATCCGTTTCCGCGGTCGTTGGCCGGCATCGATGTCGCGCTGGTGCTGGACGTGATCGAGCATCTTGCGTCGCCCGAAAAATTTTGCGACGAGCTCCGCCGGGCCGCACAAGAGAACCTCGCGCTGAAGATCGTCATTTCGACTGGCAACATCGGCTATTTCGTCACGCGTTGGATGCTTCTGTTGGGACAATTCAACTACAGCAAGCGCGGCATCCTCGATCTCACGCATACGCGGCTCTTTACCTTTGCCTCGATGCGCCGGCTCCTGGAGGAAGCCGGCTTCGTCGTCGACGAAATGAGCGGGATTCCGGCTCCTGTACCGCTCGTGGTCCGTAATGTGTTCTGGCGGCGCTGGCTCATGCGCGCGCAGGGGCTTGCGATCAAGCTATGGCCGCGGCTGTTCAGCTATCAGATCTACGCCACCGTGCGAGCCCGACCCTTGCTTGAAACCCTGCTGGCCGACGCGAATCGGCACAGTGTCGAAAAATCCACCGCGCTCGCTGAGGCAGTCCGATAACCGTCGGATGCCAACGTACCCCTTTTTATCCCGCTTTTCGGCAATCCAAGTCCCGCCATGCCGCACGCAAGTGCCGATCAAGGGCATCGGACCGGTTCGCGGTTAAATGCCTGCCTCGCAAGGTCCATAGACCCACGGACTTGATACGCCGCCTATCCGAAAAGTACCCTCACACCGCATCCGGCGCTTTTTTTTACGTTTCACGGTTTCCTACTTGCTTCGGTATCCCAGTTGCATCATCTCGTATCTCACTGACTTTAACCATCTATCCCATGAAAATCCGTTCTGTACTACTAGCCTTGGTCGTCGGCTTCGTGAGCACTTTCGCTATTGCCGCTGAGCAAGCTGCTTTGCCTGAGGCTTTGGCCGCGCAGGTCCGCGCTGCCGCTCAAAGCGGCGACACCCGCGCGATCGCGCAGGCCGCCGCCGATAATCCGACTCTCGCGAGCCAAATCGCCAGCGTCGCCGCTTCCGCCAATCCGGCTTCCGCCGCCACGGTTGCTGCCGCGGTCGCCGCGGTCGTCCCGTCGCAAGCGGCTCAAGTCGCTGCTGCGGTCACGGTCGTCGCCCCGACGCAAGCCGCCGGTATCGCCGCGGCCGTCGTCACGGTCGTCCCGTCGCAAGCCGCCGCGATCGCCGGCTCGGTTTCTGCTGCCGCTCCCGCTCAAGCGGGCGCCGTTACCGCTGCAGTGACTGCCGTTGCTCCCTCGCAATCGAGCGCGGTCATTCAATCGGTCGCTACGTCGACGAATACCTCCACGGATAGCGTCCGCAGCTCAGCCTCCTCTGAGGCCAACGTTGCGGCCGGTCAGGCCGCCGCCTCGCAGGCCGCGACCGTTGCTCAAACGGTTGTGCAGATCGTGACCACGATCACGCCCAATGCTCCTTCGCTGCCGACGACGTTGAATGAAGTCAGCACCGGCGACAACAACACCCCCGGCACGCAAGTGGACCCGACGATCAGCGTCAGCACCGGTAGCTGATTGCCGTCCCAGTTATTTTAATTCGAACGCCGAGCGCTCTGCTCGGCGTTCTTTTTTTTGCCGCCAGCGCCAGGTAGGTATGCAGCGGCAGGCTTCGCGGTCGGTTCGATGCCGCATGGGTGCCGGCGCCGTTTGGGCAAACCCACGGGATGTGGGCTCCTTCATTGTCGCGGAAGCCGCGAGGCTTTCGTTCGAAATGCAGGCCGAAGCCGCCACCCGATAAGGGGCGCGACTCGCCAACTACTCGAGAAACGACCCCTGCTTGGGCTCTTTGGCGGTCCGGCCGGCCGCGATCTGATCCGGCGAAGCATTCAAGTGCCGCGGGGGTTTCGACGCCTTCGTGGCCACGGCGGTCTCGCGATCGGCCACAATGCGATCGCAGATCTGGTGGATGTGCAGTCGCAGCCATTGCGCCGTGCTAGAAGCCGGCCGGTAATCGGCGGGGCCATACGCATCGATCCGATCGGACTGCAGCAGGCGATCGTTCTGCGCGAACTCTTCCGGCTTCTCCGGATTGTATACCGCGTAGGCTCGTCCTCCGCCTTTTTTCACCACGGAAAAGCTGGGGACGTCGCTCGGGCCATCCGCGATATAGATCATGTTCTGAATCGGGATTCGCCGATCCTCGGCCGCCATTTTCGAATTCACGTCGATCGCCGCGTTCCGATTCGTGCCTTTGTTGATCTCGAAAATCGCCCGCGTCTTGGTCGTGTTGTCGATGACCATGCCGATCTGGGCGATCTCGGCCGTCGCCTCCAGCGGAAATTCTTTTTGGGTCAGAAAGCCTGGTTGCAGCGGGTTCTCCACGAACTCGCAGGCCCAAATTCCATCGACATATTTCGCAATCGAGCTGCCTCGGATCATCGGGGCGAGCCCCGTGCTGACGATGTAGTGCTCGACCGAGATTTCGTGCTTCACGTACTCGGGCTTTTCGCGCGCGAACTCTTTTGCCCGTTGAAAAAAGTCCGGCAATCCGGGGTAGAACTGAATGTCGGCGCCGCAATCCATCAGCAGCTTGTTGTTCAGCCCCTGCAGCGGCCCGGCGAGCACGTAGGTGAGCAGGTGATTCAGATACGCGATCTCGGGGGACAGATGATAACCCCGACGCTTGTAGTGGTCAGCCAGCCGATTCGTCTCCTCCCAAAACGTCGCTTCATCGATTCCATAGCGCCGAAACAGTGGCGCCTGCATGTATTCCGGGATTAAGGTCTTGTCGAAGTCCCAGATGCACGCGATGGTGTTTTGAGTGAAGAGTGTCGTGGCCATTGCTGAACACTAGCGCGAGGCGGTTTGCCTCGCGGATCGATTGGCGCTACACAAGCCGCCCGTAGCGGCTCGCGCAATTAGCAAATCGCCACCGCGCCATCGCTGAACATGGACGAACTTCCGGATATTGCTCCTTTCCAACGACGCTTTGACGAACTCGGGGCGCAGATGGCGGAGCCGTCGTTTTATAACAATCCCCGGCGGGCCGCCGAGGTCACCCGCGAACATCAGAAGCTCTCGCAGCTCATCGCGGATCACGAAACGTACTTCCGGCTGGAACGCGAGGTGCTCGAGGCCACCGACTTCGCGCGCGACGCCAACGCGGATCCCGGCTTGCGCGAACTCGCCGCCGCCGAGCTGCCGGACTTGCAACGTCGGCGCGAGCAGCTGCGCAGCGCGATCTTGCTGGCCATGATCCCGCCGGATCCGACCGACTCGCGCAATACGGTGATGGAGATTCGCGCGGGCACGGGCGGCGACGAAGCGAGCTTGTTCGCCGCGGAACTTTTCCGGATGTACTCGAAGTATGCCGACGGGCGCGGCTGGAAGATTCAGCCGATGAGCAGCAGCATGTCCGAGCGCGGCGGGTTCAAGGAGGTGATATTTTTGATCACCGGCACGGACGTGTACAAACAGCTCAAATTCGAGAGCGGCGTCCATCGCGTGCAACGCGTTCCCGTCACCGAAGCGAACGGGCGCATTCACACCTCGACCGTCACGGTCGCGGTATTGCCCGAAGCCGAGGAAGTGGACGTGCAGATCGATCCGCAGGAACTCGAAATCACCGTCAGTCGCGCCAGCGGGCCAGGCGGGCAGGGCGTCAACACCACCGACTCCGCCGTTCAGATTCTGCACAAGCCCACCGGCTTGATCGTTTCCTGCGCCGACGAACGTTCGCAACTGAAGAACAAGGCAAAGGCGATGACGGTTTTGCGGTCGCGGCTGCTGAAACGCCGCGAGGAAGAGGAACGGGCGAAATACGCCGCGACGCGCCGCAGTCAGATTGGCTCCGGCGACCGCAGCGAGCGCATCCGCACGTATAATTTCCCGCAGAATCGCATGACCGACCATCGGATCGGACTCACCTTGTACAGTCTGCCGCAGGTGATGGAAGGGGACATCGAGGCGCTCATTACGGCGCTGCAGAAAGCGGACTACGACGAGAAGCTCGCCGCTTTGACCGGGCAAACGTTCGCGCCCGCCCGGGCGGTCGATTCCGACGACTGACATGTTGACCGTTCTCGAGATCATCAAGCGGACCACGGATTTTTTCGCAGGCAAAGGCATCGAGTCGCCGCGGCTTAACGCCGAGTTGCTGATCGGCCACGCGCTCGGGTTGAAGCGGATGCAACTTTACTTGCAGTTCGAGCGTCCGTTGCTCGAGCCGGAGCTGGAAAAAATTCGGCCGCTCGTGCGCCGGCGCGCGCAGCACGAGCCGGTGCAATATATTCTCGGCGAAACCGAATTCTGCGGCCTCAAGCTGAAGGTCGACCGCCGCGCCTTGATTCCACGGCCGGAAACCGAAGCGCTGGTGGAGCGCGTCGTCACCACGTGCAGCGCGAATCCTCCGCGACGCCTGCTCGATCTCGGGACGGGCACCGGTGCGATCGCGTTGGCGGTCGCCCGCTCCTTCGCTGAAGCGACGGTCATCGGCGTCGATCGGAGCGAAGACGCCCTGGCCCTCGCGCGCGAGAACGCCGCCGCCGCTGCGCTTGAATCGCGGGTGACGTTCATTCGTTCGTCGTGGTTCGAGGCAGTGCCCGTCGATGACCGTTTCGACGTCATCGTTTCGAACCCGCCCTACCTCTCATCGGATGAGACCGCGCAAACTGCCCCTGAGGTGCGCGACTTCGAACCGGTGGCCGCATTGACCGCCGCGGACGGCGGGCTCGCGGATTTGCGCGAAATCATCGCGGGGGCGCCGCGCTTCTTGACCCCGAACGGTCTGCTCGCCCTCGAAACGGGCATCGGCCATCACGCTCAGCTCCTCGAACTCGCCGCCGCCGCCGGATTTCGTCGCACGGAATCGCATCCTGACCTAACCGGTCGAGATCGATTCGTGTTCGCCTGGCTGATCGAATCGTAGCTGAGAGCGGGGTAGGGCCCGACCTGGCGGGCCGGAAACGTACGCGAAGGCCTTCGGCCCGCCCGAAGGGTGGGGCTCTACCGCCAGCCGGAATTCTCTGTCGCTCGAGGCTGCGAAACGCTCACGCGTTCCGCTACGGGAACCGCGTCCTCGCCGCCAAGCCCGACGGGCGGCGTTCACCCGCCGGTCGCGGCGACTGTCAGGGGTGGGTGATTGCTCACCCACGTCTCCTTGTTTTGTCCAAGGGCAATGGCGTCGCTCACGATGCGGATGGCTTCACGGAGATGGATGTCGGCCTTGATGTAGGTGTCGTTGTCTTCGAGTTCGTCGGCGTCCTCGTCGGAATCTTTTTTCGGCGCCTTGATCTTGGGCGCCGGCGGAGCGGCGAGATAGATCGGCTTGTAGCTGTAATCGCTCTTCGCGATCTGCTCGCGTTCGGCTTTCATTTCCTTGCGGAAGGATTCGTCGGCCGCCTTTTGTTTTTGGCGCTCCGCAAGGTTCACCGAGATCAGCTTCTGCTGCTGCCGCATTTTGAACCAGTCGACGTTTTTCCGGAGATAAGTGAATTCCGGCAGCTTCTGCTGCCGCTCCAGACTGGCTTGGCGCAACGGCTTCACGACTTTCTGATCGAGCGGCTCACCGTCGAACATGCTTGTCGGAATTTGATCCCACACCAACGCGTGCGGCAGATCCGCTTCGCCGATGTTCGGAATGAATTCGTCGATGGAGGGCAACACGATGTCCGGAATCACCCCCTTGAGCTGGGTCGAGGCCCCGCTCGGCAGGTAGTATTTTTGAATCGTGAATTTCGCCGCGCCCGTTTTGGCGGAAGCGCGCGCGAGCTCGGGCTTGATCTGCTTGAGCTCGACCACCTGCTGCACCGTTCCTTTGCCGTGGGTCGAACTATCGCCCACGACCACCGCGCGGCCGTAGTTCTGCAGCGCGCCGGTCACGATTTCCGAGGCGGAAGCGCTGAAGCGATCGACGAGCACCGCGAGCGGACCGGTATACGCGACTTTCGGGTTTTCGTCTTCGTCGACCTGGATCTCCCCGTTGTAGTTCTTCACCTGCACGACCGGGCCGCGGTTGATAAAGAGGCCCGCGAGTTCGATCGCCTCGGTGAGATACCCGCCGCCGTTGTGACGGAGATCGAGGACGAGGCCTTTGATGTTGGCCTGCTTCAGCTCGACGATCAATCGGGCGACGTCCTTGGACGCCGAGGTTTTTTCCGCATCGGTATCGCCGTCGTCAGCCGGACCATAAAAGGCGGGCAACGTGATCACGCCGATCGGTTCGGTCTTGCCGTCCGCGGTGGGCAATTGAAACACCGCGGCGCGGGCGCGTTGGGCGTTCAATTTAACCACGTCGCGCGTGATGATGATTTCTTTGCGGGCCGACGGATCGGGCGCATCGGCCGGTTGCACGGTGAGGTGAACTTGCGTGCCTTTCTGGCCGCGAATCATGTCGACGATCTTCCGCAGTTTCATGCCGATCACTTCCACCGGCTCTTGATTCGTCTGCGCGACGGAAATGATTTTATCGTTCGGCTTGAGCTGACGGCCGAGATCGGCGGGGCCGCCCGGCACGATCTCCTTGACGACGCAGTTGTCGTCTTCGAGGCCGAGCAAGGCGCCAATGCCCACCAGCTGCAGCTTCATTTGGATGGCGAAATCCTCGAAGGTCGCCGCCGAAAAGTAGGTCGAATGCGGATCGTAGAGCCGCGCGATCGACGAGAGATACAATTCCGCGAGGTCGTTTTGATCGATTTCCGAGAGGTTTTTGAGCATCCGCTCGTAGCGCTTCCGCACCGTGGCTTTGGCCTTGTCGATCTTGCTCACCGGCTTTCCGGCTGCGGCCGCGGCATCGTCTTTCGCCGGCGTACTCGCGGCGACGGCGTTGGCCGCAGGTTTCGCCTCCTCTGGCGCCGGCTTGGCCGTCGGCGTCGTCGCGGGCGGTGTCGTGGAAGCGGCCGCCGTCGCCCCCGCCTTCGACTTCGAGGCATCGTCGGTCGTCGCCGCCGTTTTCGTCTCCTCCGACTTCGCGACGAGCATTTCGCCGATGAGTTCGTACTTGAGCCGCCGCCGCCACAGATCGTCGGATGCGGCCATATCGGAGGGCCACTCGGACTTCGTGCGATCGACGCGGTAGGTTTCGTTGCCGTTGAAATCGATGTCCTTGTTCAGCTCCTCGAAGATCCATTTGATCCGCGATTCCACCCTCGTCTGGTAGACGTAGAAGATGTCGTACGCCGCGTTGATGTTTCCCAGATAGCGTACGTTCGAGTACACGTTCTTCGCGTAGTCCTGCATGAACTTCGTCTTGTCGGAGTTCAGGAAGAACAGGTGCTGCCCATCGAGATCGCTCATGTAGTCGGGAATCACCTGCGAGTAATCCGTCCCGATCGCATCGCGATTGTAGTGCGCTTGCTCAAGGAGCTGGATGAGCGTGGTCGCTTCTTGCGAGACCGTCGCGGGCGTCGTGAAGCGCTGGTCCGTCGCGGCGACTCCGAGCGTGCCGAGAGCGATAAAAGACGAGAGCAGAGCAATTCGGCGAACGAAGCAGAGTACGCGAGTCATGGGCGGGTTAGATGGAACTTGGATAGAAATGTTCAGACCGGCCGGCGGATTTCAAGCGAGGCGGCAAAGAAGACGGGCGCCAGCGCCGAAAAGCTGCGGGATTTCGCAACGTCTCAATGCCGGCTAAGCTGGTCCCGCGCATCGTCCAGGATGCGTTTCTCCTCCGGCGTCAGCGCGGCCAGACCTTGGCTGTTGATCTTATCCAGAATGCGGTCGACTTCGGCCCGCAGCTCGTCGGGCGTCGGGTTCGTCACCTGCTCCGCCGCAGGAGGCGG
>CBINOT010000233.1:0-8852 GCA_966252355.1 uncultured Opitutus sp.
GAGCAGAGGACTGAAAATCCTTGTGTCCCCGGTTCGATTCCGGGCTGAGCCACCACTTTAACCCGCTGTGCCGTAAGGCGCAGCGGGTTTTGTGCTTTTAGCGAACCGATGTGCGAAAATCCACTGACCTAATCCTGACCTAGTTTTCGAATTCTGAAAATCTGTGCCATGCTAGTTCGCGCGGTGGGGCAATGAGCATCCGCCCCCGAGATCATGCCGGCGCGTTCGCGTATGCGTGCCAGCACCTGAAATTACGGGGACCTGTAACGCCACAAAGCAGCGACTCGACTAAGAACGCGGGGGCTGGAAAATTCATGCAGCCCATCCGGTCCGCTAGAACCTCCGGGACTCGCGCTTCCTAAAGATCAAACGCGAACCGTAGTGCGGCTTTCACTTGGTCGAGTTGACTGCCGCTGATCCGTCCGAGCTTTCGAGTTAGCCTTTCGTGGCCGACGCTCATGACACCTTGGACGTTCACCCACGATTCCTTGTCGAGGAATTTCAGTTTCCCCAACGAGACTTCGTAGGGCGAACCGCGATTCTGCGTCGTCAGCGGAGCGCAAATAGCTATGGCCCGCGGACTGTCGGCGTCCTCTCGCGAAACGACCACGGCCGGTCGCACTTTTCCCACCGTCCCAAGATCGACAAGAAACAACTCACCCGGCGCTGGGTTCATCGCTTATCGAGGTGAGCAAAATCTTCTTGGTCCAAGTCGTCCCATGCGCGAGCGACGTGTTCGATGGGCGGCACCACGTCGCTGTTGTCCTCGACTGTGACCGGAAAGGGGATCGCCTTGCGGCGCTCGATCTGAGCGTAAAACATGTTAACCGCTTGGGTCGGCGTTACGCCGAGTTGATCGAGAATCTTTTCAACCCGAGCCTTCCGGCGTGGATCGATGCGGGCGCGTAGGATGGCTGTGGATGGCATGACACAAAAGGAGCACAACTGTGCCACTCACGCAAGCCGCGTTAAGCCATCGAAGGTCCGACCATCGAGCGTCGGATGTAGTCTAAAAACCGAATCGTAGGCCACCAACCGTATGAACTCGAGTATGGCGCAGCGCGAAGTCCGGACCCCGCGAAATCCGACCAACGCCTTGCCCTACTGCGAACGATATTTCCTTTCGTGCGCCCATTAGGTGAGGAGGAGGCCGCGGAGGCGGCGTCCGTGCGCGCTTACCTTGAAACGCTCAGGCCCAACGCACAGCCAATTGGCCCGCACGACGTGTTGTTGGCGGGTCATGCACTCGCCTTGGGCGCCGTTCTGGTCACGAATAACGTGCGCGAGCTCACCCGCGTTCCTCGACTCGTGGTTGAAGATTGGCAATCGTCGACCTGAGAGTGCGCGCCCCCGATTCAGCCAAGATAGCGTGAGCTTGATGACATCATCGCGGAGTTGCCGAAGCTGAACCACGCCAAGTTGGAAACGGTGAAATCAGGGCTGCACGCATTGCTCGCGTCATCGGCCACCCGACAAGGCGCCGCCTCTTCAAACTGGGGTCGAAGTCTCGCGAAATTCGCTGGGACGGTTGATGGACTCCCGTGCGATTACACTGGCAGTCACGGCCGCTACGTTCGCGGCAAGCGGAAACCATGACTCTCGACTCGCTGCTGCCTGACGACGGTGCGTTCTAAATCACCATCGGGCCCGGGCCGGGATTGTCTCGAAAGGATTGCGCCATGCTCAAAAACACGAGGGACGGGTTGGTTTTGATTCCCGGCGCAGCGCCGGGCCGATCGCGCTCCAGTCGGGCGCTTTTCTCGAAAAGCGATATTGCGCCGCGCCAATCTTTTTCCCGGTAGCGAGACAGACCTTGTTCGAAGACTTCCAGGCAGTCCAAGAGCGCTGGCGCCGCCTGGTTTCGTAACGCTAATGGCTCGAACACCCCGACGGGGTGCGTTCGGCCGGAGACGGCGATCGGGCCTAACGAACGAAACAAAATTTCTCCGGGCGCCGCACGTTCGGCGGCGGTTTTCGTCGTCTCGCTGCAAAGTGTCCACACGCCGTAGCTTTTCGCGGCCGATTCCAGCCGGGCGGCGAGATTCACGTTGTCGCCCATCATCGTATAGTTGAAGCGCGTCGCCGTGCCGAGGTTCCCGACGCTCGCTACGCCCGAATTCAAACCAATCCGCACTCGAAGGTGCTTGGCGAGAACAGGCCATGGTTCGGAAGCGCGCTGAAGTTCGTCGCGCAGCTCCCCGACACGGGCTTGGCATTGCAGGGCGGCCCTGCATGAGCGCAACGCGTGATCGGCAAATGAAACGCGGGCGCCGAACATGGCGACAATCGCGTCGCCGATATATCTCCGTGCCGCCCAGAACCGGCTTCTCCCCCGATTCAACCCTTTGGGTAACCGTCGCTGGCGAAACGCATGTCGCAAACATGCGGCTAATCCGCCGCTTCGCGAAAAAATCACATCACCCCAGGAAACTGCCACATGAGCGTGTCGATCTCGCGGCCACGCCTGGCGAATAGCGCCGAGGATGGCTGCACTAAATTGTTCGACTCACTCCCGCTTCGCTTGCTCGCCGCGGACGTAATGAGCGAGCTCTGCGCTCAGCACGTTTTGCATGACGGCGTAGCCGGCGGGGTCCGGGTGAGTGCCATCGAGGAAGAGCGTTTCGTTCTGGGCGCCGTCGGGCTTCAGGAAGGGCGCATAGGTTTTCACGAGGTGCACGTGCTCGAACTCGCCGGCGACTTTCGCGAGCGCGGCATTCGTGGCGGTTATAAGCTCCGCGGGCTGTTTCGCGCAGGGGAGAACTTCGCACACCAGGACGGGCGTATCGCGGCCGGCCGCACGGATCTCTTGGAGGATCGAGCGCAGGTTGGTGCTGATGATCTCGGGCGTGCCGCGCGGTTGCCCAAACAGATCGTTGATGCCGCCCAAAAACACGATCGCTTGGGGATGCAGAGCCAGGACGTTCTCCTGCAGCCGGCATAACATGCCGCGCGTCGTGTCGCCGGCGATGCCGCGATTGGCAACTTTGTAGCCGGGAAACGCCTCGTCCAATTTCCACTTGGACGTAATCGAGTCGCCTAGAAACACCACCGCGCCCTGATCCGCCTCCTTGTCCTTTTTAAACTTCGACTGCCGGCCTGCGTAGTTGGCGAGAAACCAGGGCAGCACGGTGTTGAAAGGTCCCACGCCCGGCTTCGGGCCGTTCTCCAAAAAATAGTTCAGGATGTTGGGCCATTGCGCGAGGTCGCCCGTGAGGTCCGGCTTCATGCCGAAGCCATGACCGCCCGTCTTGAATTCGAACATGATCCCGTAACCGCCGGCGGCGCGCCAGGCGTCCACGTACGCGCGCGCACCCTTGAGCCACGCCACGCGGTCGTCCGCCGACATGAGCGTCACGAGACGCGCCCTCGGCTGCGGCGGCGGCGGCACCGAAGGCGCCTGGGCGTCCGGCGAGGCGGCATCGAGGTAAGCGGGATACACGAGCACGATGTCGTCGGGCTGCTGGTGCGCTGGCAACTCGTGCGCCAAACGCGTCGCGAGATGCCCGCCCGCGGAGTAGCCCATCACCACGGTGCGGCCAGGCTTCAGGCCCAGCGCGTCAGGCTTGCCGTTCAACAACCGCCACGCGGCCACGGCATCGGCGAGGGCGAGTTCGCGGGACTTCGCTCCTTCGCCAACGTGGTATTCCAGCATCGCCACGTCGTAGCCAAACCCGTTCAGGGCTTCGGCGGTGCGCGCGCCTTCGTTCAGCACATCGAGGATGGAATAACCGCCACCCGGGAAAAGCAGCACGGTGCCCTGCACGGCCGACTGCGTCGTTCGCGTCACGCCTAAAACGGGCGCCTCGAACGTCCTCACCAAACCTTGCGAGTCGGGCGCGTTGCCGGCCGGTACCGGCTTTCCTTCCAACGAAAACCACTGCGTGGCGTTCGCGTCGGCGGCCTGGAGACGAAGCGTCGCGAGGAACAAACAGCAGAGCCAAAGTTTCGCGGTGGTTTTCATTCCGGCACTGCGTAGCAGCCCCGGCCGGGACACTGCCAGCGGATTTCCCGGCGCTCGCGCCCGTGATTTCTGGCCTGTCCCTAACACGGGATCGGACCGCGGCGGCGCTCTGACAAGCCGCGCCAGAACCCCATTCCGCCCGGCAAGGCTGGGAGTCCTTTTCGCGGTCACGCAGGGATAATGCGTCATTTTTGTCGTCTTATCTAAGATAACTCGACGTATTTGTCGTATTATCTCGGTTCGCCCGGCCATCTCCACGCAACGTCTGGAACAACGACGGCACCGCACGGACATCAAACGCGTTGCGGAAGGGAGGGCCCCGATCTCCGAGCGGGCCGAGGGCAACGAGTATCAAACCGGCCTGCTCGGAGATCAGGCCCTACCTTTCGATCCGATGGCGATCGGGACGATCGCCACTACCTTGGCCGCCGTCGGAGCGCAGCGCCACGTCAGTACTTCACTTTGTCGGACTTGCTCATCCAGTCGGCGAACGAGCGCTGGGCTTCGTCGCGGAGCAGCGGCTGCATGTCGATCGCGCGTTGTTCGAGCGGCAGCGCGATCTGCTGGTAAATGAAATCGTCGTCGAACCCGATGGCGGCCGCATCGGCGCGCGTGTTGGCGTAATACACGCGCGGAATCCGCGCCCAATATATCGCCGCCAGACACATCGGGCACGGCTCGCAACTGGTAAATAGCTCGCAGTCCTCGAGCGTAAATTTGCCGAGCGTTTGGCACGCCTCGCGAATGGCCGTGACCTCGGCATGGGCGGTGGGGTCGTTGCTCGAGGTGACGCGATTGTTGCCACGAGCGACGATTTCGCCGCGTCGCACGATCACGCAGCCAAACGGTCCGCCGCGATTCGCCCGCATCCCGGCGTTCGCTTCCTCGATCGCCGCCTGCATGAAGGATTCGTGAGCCATGGGGGTTCGCGGCGCATACGCTGCATAGGTTCACCGGCGTGACAACGGGGAACGCGCGTATTTTCGGCCGGCGGATTTGCAGGCCGTCCGGCGTGCATCATGCTTTCCCACCCCACATGCTTACCCGATTCTCCGTGGCGCCGCTGCACACGATGACGCGCAGCCTGGCCGCCGTCGCCATGGGCCGCTCTTCGCCCGATCTTGTCATCACCGGCGCTCGCGTCCTCTCGACCTACACCGAACGGCTGCACCGCAATCGCGAGATTTGGATCAAGGGCGGTCGCATCGCGGCCATCAAACCGGCGGGCGCGTTCAAGCGGACAAAACTGCGCGGCGCCAAAGTGTACGACGCGCGCGGCGGCATCCTCGCGCCCGGACTCGTCGATCCTCATGTGCACATCGAAAGCAGCATGATGACCGCGTGCGCTTTCGCGGAAGCAGCGCTGCTCAACGGCACGACGACGGTGTTCTGCGACAGCCACGAAATCGGCAATGTGTGCGACGTCGCAGGCATCGAGTGGATGCTCGAAGACGCCCGCCAAGCGCCGTTGTCCATTTTTCTCACGGTCCCCAGCACGGTCCCGGCCACGAATGCCAAGCTCGAGACCGCGGGCGGCGATCTGACGGCGGCGAAGATCGGGCGCATCTTCGATCGCTGGCCGGAAGCCGCGGCGCTCGGCGAGAAGATGGATTACGTGTCCGTCGCCCTGGGCGATACGCGGAGCCACGCGATCTTGGCGGCGGCGCTGCAACGCGGCCGTCCCGTATGCGGCCACATTTACGGCCGCGAATTCGTCGCCGCCGGCGCGGCGAGCGGCATTTCCGATACGCACGAGGCGATCGAACGCGAGATCGCCGACGACTTCCTCGAGAATGGCGTGTGGCTCTTCCTCCGTGGGGGAAATCCCAATACGCCGTGGCATTCGCTGCCCGCCGCGATCAAGACGGTGACCGAGCTCGGCGCGAATCCGAAGCGCGTGTGCGTCTGCACCGACGACCGCGACGCCGACGATCTCTTGCTTTTCGGCCTGGACTGGGTCGTGCGCCAAGCCGTCGCCGCCGGCATCCCGACCGCGACCGCCTGGAGCTTTGGCTCGCTGCATCCCGCCACGCGCTACGCCAAGGATGGCGAGTTCGGCGGCCTCGCGCCCGCGCGCCGCGCCGACATCGTCCTGCTCAACGACGCGCTGGAAGTGCAAAACACGTGGTTCGGCGGCGAACTGGTCGTCGAGCGCCGCAAGATCACGCCGCTGCTCGATCGCGCCCTGAGCCGGCCTTACCGATATCCGCGCGCCGCGTATCAAACGGTGAAACTCCCCGCCCGGGTCACGCTCACGCCCGCGCTCCCGAAAAAAGGCGTGACCGCAAATGTCATTCGCGTCGTGCCGCCCGGCATCGTGACCGCGCACGATCGGGTCGCGCTGTCCGCGGCGGCCACCTGGTCCGAGCTGTTAAACCAGCACGAGCTTTGCTTTCTGACCGTGGTCGAACGCCACGGCAAAAACGGCAACGTTGCCCACGGTTTGCTGCGCGATTTCGGGCTGCGCGACGGCGCGGTCGCCAGCAGCGTCGGACACGACGCGCACAACATCGTGCTCGCCGGCACCAACGAACCCGACATGCAACTCGCGCTCGCGACGGTGAAAAAGCTCAAGGGCGGCGTGTGCGCCGTCCAGCAGGGGAAAGTGCTTGCGAGCGTGGCGCTGCCGATCGCGGGACTTCTCTCGGACAAACGCGCGCCGATCGTGGCGAAAGAAACCACCGCCTTGAAGCGCGCCTGGGCGCAGCTCGGCTGCAAGGTCCCGTACATGGGTTTCAATCTGCTGCCGCTTTCGGTGATTCCCGAGTTCCGCCTGACCGACCGCGGCTTGGTCGACGTGACCGCGATGAAGATCGAGCCGCTGTTCGTGCGGTGAGCATTGCTCCTCGGAGCGCGGACGCCCTCGTCCGCTTATTTGGGGGATGCGGTCCGGGCGCCGGCGGAATGCGGCCGCGGGCGCCCGCGCTCCGAGCAGGGACACGGGCTGGCAATGTAGGCGTGGTCAGGACCGTTCGACTCGCTCAGGTCAGGTGACGCCGCCCCCACATCTGAGCTTCGGATTTGCGAGCGTGGTTCTCCCGCACCAGCGTGGCACCAATGCCTGACTCGTTGCCCAACGACGCGCCTACGTTCTACGAGCAGCTCGTCGCGCTCGAGCGATCAAACACGCCGTTCGTGCTGGTGACCTTGGTCGAAACGACCGGCAGCGTGCCGCAGGATGCCGGCGCCAAGGCGCTCGTGACCGCGGTCGGCTTGCACGCCGGCACGGTTGGCGGCGGCCGGGTCGAGGCGCAGGCGATCGCGCTCGCGCAAGAGATGCTCGCCGAAAAGAACGCCGCGCCCGCGGGCCCGCGGCTCGTCTCCTGGACGCTCAAGGGCGATATCGGGATGACCTGCGGCGGCGCGGTGAAGCTGTACTTTGAACCGCATGCTGGCGGCGGCGCACCGTGGACAATTGCGATCTTCGGCGCAGGCCACATCGCGCAAGCGCTGCTGCCGGTGCTGATTCCGCTTCCCGGTCGGATCCTCTGCTTCGATTCTCGCGCCGAGTGGCTCGCGCGCCTGCCGCCGGCACGAAACGTGACGACCGAAGCGCTGGCCGATCTCACGTCGGCCGTCGATCGGCTGCCCGATAACGCCTTCGTCCTCTGCATGACGCAGGGGCACAAAACCGACCGGCCGGTGCTGATGCGCGCCCTGAGCACGCGGCATTTTCCGTATGTGGGCGCCATCGGCAGCGAAGCGAAAGCGGCGATTTTGCGCCGTGAGTTGGTCGCGGAAGGCCTGAATGCCGAGCGGGCGCAGGCGTTTCATTGCCCGGTGGGGCTGCCGTTCGGCACGAATCATCCGCACGAAATCGCGCTGAGCATCGCCGCGCAATTGTTGAGCGAGCGCGATCGCGTGTTTGCAAGGTAGCGCGATTGGAAGGTAGGGGCGGCTCTCCGCAGTCGCCCTGAATGCGCGGTGGCGGGGCGATTTTAGCGCCCGATCGGTTTTTCCCCCTGGAACTCAGTGCGCCTCGGCGAGGCGCCCCGACCGTCCCAATCCGCCTATTTTGCCCTCGAAACCGGTTCGGGCACGGAATTGTCTCTCGCGGGTCCGAACGTTCCTCGCCCCCCTATGCCTCTGCCCGATCTGCACGAGTGGCTGAATATCCTCGTCCGCCTTGCCCACCTCGTCTCGGGCATCATGTGGATCGGAACGTCGTTCTACTTCGTGTGGCTGGACTCCGCATTTCGGCCGCTGGCCAAACCGGAAAACGGCGTCGAGGGGGAAGCTTACCTTGTCCACGGCGGCTTTTTCTATCGCGTCGAAAAACGCCGCTTCGGCGCGGGCCAGATGCCGGCGCTGCTGCACTGGTTCAAGTGGGAGGCAACGGCGACGTGGATCACCGGCTTCATCCTGCTCTGGGTCGTGTATTATTCGACCGGCGGGATATATCTCACCGACCCGGCGGTGAAGCTGCTGACGCCCACACAAGCGACGTGGATCGGGCTCGGCGTGGTGTTCGGGGGCTGGTTCGTGTACGACGGTTTTTTTCGCTTTCCGCTCGCCAAATCGAAAGTCGGCACGGTTCTCGCCCTCCTCCTCCTCGGCGCGCTGATTTGGTTTCTCACGCATACCTTCAGCGGACGCGGCGCCTACATCGAGCTCGGGGCGATGTTCGGCACGATCATGGTGCTGAACGTGTGGGTGCACATTCTGCCGAACCAACGGGCGATCATCCGCGCCGCGAACGAAAATCGAGAGCCCGATTACGAACTCGGCAAAAAGGCCAAGCGCCGGTCGATGCATAATTCGTATCTGACGATCCCGGCCCTGTTCCTGATGATCTCGAATCATTTCTCGTCGCTGTACGATCACCCGCAACGCGCGATCTTGCTGGGGCTCATCGTCGTCGCGGGAGCGATGGCGCGGCACGTCATGATTT
>CBINOT010000234.1:0-8849 GCA_966252355.1 uncultured Opitutus sp.
CGGTCGTCGCGCTCCGGACCTTGATGACGCCGAAGCTGCGCCCCACGACGTCGGTCGCGCCGAACGATTCGAGCGCGCGCTGCAGCCGGTCGAATTCCACGCCGGCAACCTCCACATCGAAATCCTTCGGTGGAATGCCCAGCAACCAGTCGCGCACGCCACCTCCGACCAGTCGCGGCCGGCCAACACGGCGCACCGCGTCGAGCATCGCGCGGAGGTCGTCGGGGATGATCAACGGCGTTAGCATCGAGCAGATGGAGAACCGCGTGGGATCGGCGCATTTCGCGGACGGTAGGGCCCAACCTCCGGGCGGGCCGCCACCACAGGCGCATGCTCGTTGCCCGTTCGAAGCGCCGACCCTGCCGTTCGAGCCCGCTTCATCCGAAGCCCCCTCTGTTATCCGCCGCCGAATTTCCGACCCCGAAAGCCGCGGCGATGAGATAAGCCCAGCCAGCGAGCAGGGCGACGCCTCCCAGCGGCGTCACGTACACGAGCGGATGCGGACCGCCGAGCGCGAACCAGTAGAGTGATCCGGAAAACAACACGATGCCCACGCTCCAGCAGCGTGCGGCCCAGCCAAGACGCGAAGCAACCGCGCCGGTCGTCGTCCGTATCAATGCGGCAAGTGCGAGCAGCGCGATCGCATGAAACAAATGGTAGCGTGAACCGGTTTCCCAGGCATGCGTCATGCTGCGTTCCGCCAAGAGCGCTTCGAGCCGATGGGCGCCGAGTGCGCCTAGCCCGACACCCGTTCCGCCAAAGAGACCGGCTGCGAGAATCGGAAACCGCTGGGACGCCGCATTACTCATGCTGCAATGATCCCATAAATTGGCTCGCGGAAACAAGCGCGGAGGCTTTTGGTTCGCAAAAACCTAGGCGGCATCGGCGGCCTGGGTGGCCAAGACCGTGCGGGCTTGAACCGGAAGTTTTCGCCCCAAAGCCGAAAACTCGGTTGACACGGTCTTTTTTCACCCTAGCACTTGGCCTCTTTTCGCATGAAAACGTTCCTCGCCAAGAAGGAGACGGTGCAGCCCAAGTGGTTTCTTATCGATGCCGCTGGGGTGCCGCTCGGTCGTCTCGCGGTCAAGGCTGCCAACATTATCCGCGGCCGTCACAAAGCTTCCTACACCCCGAGCGTCGATACCGGTGATTTCGTGGTCGTGATCAATGCGGAAAAAGTCGCCCTGACCGGCAAGAAGGAAGAGCAGAACGAGTATATGTTCTTCTCCGGTTTCGTTGGCGGCGAGAGCTACCGCAAAGTTTCGCTCATGCGTGAGCGCCATCCGGAGTTCATCATCGAGCACGCGGTCAAAGGCATGCTCCCGAAGAACCGGATCGCCGCGAAGATGCTGACGAAGCTCCGCGTGTTTGCCGGCGCGACCCACACGCACGAGGCCAACAATCCCGTCAAAATCAAAGTCTGATTTTTGTTAGAACATGAGCGCTGCTACACCTGCTAACGTCTTCCTCGGCACCGGCCGCCGCAAAACCTCGACCGCCCGCGTCCGTATTACCGAGGGTTCCGGCAAACTGTCCGTCAACGGTCGCGAGTTCGAAAAGTATTTCTCGCACGAGAATTTCGCCAAGCAGGCTTACGCCCCGCTGCTCACGGTCGACCTTCGTGAGAAGATCGACGTGACCGCAAACGTCGCAGGCGGCGGTGTTGCCGGTCAGGCCGGCGCCGTTGCTCACGGCATCGCTCGCGCGCTGCAGAAAATGAATGGCGAGCTCCGCCCCGCCTTGAAGAAGGCCGGACACATGAAGCGCGATCCGCGCGAAAAGGAACGCAAGAAGGCCGGCCAACCGGGCGCGCGCAAGCGGTTCCAGTTCTCGAAGCGCTAAGCGCTCTCGGATTCACCCGACTCCACTTTCAACGCCGACCGCATTCGCGGTCGGCGTTTTTGTTTTTGGCCAGGGGAAGCCCAGACCGAAACCCCATCGCGATCGGCAGGGCATCAAGCCCCGTCCACAGCTCCGACAACGAGCGTAAGTCGGCAACGTAGGCACCACTTTAAAGTGGAGTTTGGGCGGTTGCAGGCATGGGCCGAGCGCTCCACTCGGATGGTATATCGTTTCACTACGGGACGATAACCGATCACTCTGTGCCGGCCTCCGCCGCCACAGGGTGAACAATGAAAGCACCCACATGAAAAAACTATTGATATTAACCGCCTTGTTCTCCGCGTTGTGCTTCGGCCCCGCCTTGCACGCCTGGTCTCCGGTAACGTTTTCCGCCGGTTCGGTGGCAAACGGCTATACCGGTTCCGTGGATATCTCGATATCGGGGGATAGCGTCGAAGATTATACGGTCGCTCTCCGCAATACGAGCACGGGAGACGTGGCGTTTTTCCAGGCGTACACGGGTTGGACCGCCTGGGGGTACGACGTGGCGCTCGACGATTATTACTATTCCGGCGTTTCCGGCTCCATCTCGGGTTCCTTCGCAAGCTGGACCTGGAGTGTGACGGGCTTGCCGCCTGGAAACTACGAAATCGAATATGACGTTACCTACATGGGAAATCCGTATGGTACTCCCAATCCGTATGCGTCGGTAAGCGGAACGGTGTCGTATTGATCCCCGCGCTAAGCCCTTTTCGAGCCGCCGCGTAAGTGGCGGCTTTTTTCGGGATCGATGCGTCGCGCAATTGGCATCTGGAACGGCGCCTGCTAACGATCAGGTATGAAATTCACCCCACGCCATTGCAGTGCTTTTGTCTTTTGCGTTTCGCTTTTCGCGTCCGTTGCCGGTGCGCATCCTGGTCACGATGGCCATGAGTTGACGTGGGACTTCGGGCATTTGGCCGCACATCCAGCGGCGACGGCGACGTGGGCCGCCATCGGGCTCGTCGCTGCCGGAGGGATCGTTCAAGTCGTTGCGGCGATTGTGCGCTCGCGCCGCGAGCGGCGCTAAGCAGGTCGCGATTGCCGCCGTTGCGCGAGACGGCGGCAACCCTGCTCGTGGCACTACGCACTATAGCTTTCGCGCGTCGCATTGCAGCGCCGGAAAATATGGGGCCAAGATTCGGCGCACGTCTCGTAGCGTTTGCCGTAGCGTGACGGCGTCGCGGGCGATGAGCTTGAGGCTCCAGCCGGCATGGCGCAGCGCACTAACGCCAACCCAAACCAGCTCGTGGTTTAGCCCGTCGATTTCGACGCGCCACGGAGCGTTGGCATTCAGGTCCCCGCCGATCAACACCGCGTTGGCGAAACACGCTTTCGAGCCCGAGCGGTTCAGTTCAGCGAGCCGCAGGAGATCGACCCCATTGTGCGCGAAACGTTCGCGCAAGATCAGGGTGTTGTCGTAGCGAACGTCCAACTCGAGACGAAGGTCGGTCCACGACCATGCTTCCCCGTGGCCGACACGGCCTGGCATCAGTTGGTCGACGAAAAACAGCGCGCCCTTCGCCGCGACATCGATCGTCGTCGTTTGGCGATAACAGGCTCCCCGGTGGGGAACTAGGGGCTCGGGCGAAACCTCCAGCCAGCCGTTCCGCGCGACGCTGAAATGCTGACGGCATTCCGCGGTGCCTTCGCGCATCGTGAACACGCGGCTCGCGCTCGGCGTTGTGACGAGCAGGGTGGCGTTCTCATCCACCGCGATGTGAGATTCCAGTCGGTCGCCCGACAAAATCCCCGCCGTGGGGTTTACGACCTGAACGAGCAGCGTGCGCGCCTCGCTATCCCAGTATGGTTTGCTCAGATGGAACGGCGCGCGAAACGACTGCTCGGCGAGCGTCGTGCGCGCGTTATCCCGCGCCGCCGCGCGCAAGCGAAGATGTCCGGCGAAGCTAATCATCGTTCAATCGCCGGCCGCTTGAATCAGATGTAGGGCGGGGTTCGGAGACCCCGCCCTACATTCAAGCCACGGATGATTTCTTTTGCTCATCTAGATCCGGATCGTTCCGCGTCATCCGTGGGAAGCTACCGCAGCGATTTTCGGCTGACGCGCGAACAGCACGTTGCGTTCGAGCCAGGCGATGACGGCAGCGAGATTGTGCTCACGTTTGAGGTCGCAGAACACGAATGGACGCGTGCCGCGTTGCGCCTTGGCGTCGCGGTCCATGACACCGAGGTCGGCGCCGACGAGCGGCGCGAGATCGATTTTGTTGATGATGAGCAGGTCGCTATGGCGAATCGCCGGCCCGCCCTTGCGCGGGATTTTGTCCCCTTCCGCGACGTCGATGACATAGACAAACGCATCGACCAATTCCGGTGAAAACGTGGCGGTGAGATTGTCGCCGCCGCTCTCCACGAGCAGCAATTGGAGATCGGGAAACTTCGTTTCGAGTGCGCGGCACGCCTGCTCGTTCATCGTCGTGTCGTCACGGATCGCCGTATGCGGGCAGCCGCCGGTCTCGACGCCAGCAATACGGTCCGCGGGCAATGCCGTATGGCGAATGAGGAACTGCGCGTCTTCGGAGCAGTAAATGTCATTCGTCACGACCGCCATCGAGTAGCGTTCGCGCAGACGCTGACAAAGCTTGAGGCAGAGCATCGTTTTGCCGGAGCCGACCGGACCGCCGATGCCAATACGAGGAGGACGAGACATGAAGATTTTGGATTGGGGATTGCGGATTTTGGATTGAGCTGCGGCTAGCGCACCGCGTTAGGAGATGAACATTCTGGCGTCGGCGGCTTCGTGGCGGGCGGCGGCAATGTCGAGCCAGGGGTTGAACCAGCCGATTTCGTCGAACGACACGGTTTGGGCGCGCGCGATGATCGCGGGCGTCGCGGCTAACGCTTCGGCGAGCAACGACTGCGCGCCGTTTTGGCCGAGGCGAAGGAGCTTCATGGCGGCAGCGAGCAGCCCGGCGATCGCCGAGTAACTATACCCGGCCAATGCCGCTTCGATCGGCGCGCCGAGCACGCGGGCTTCGAGTGCCGCCGATACCGGTGCCGCAAATGGCCACCCTTTCGCCGCGACCCGGCGGAGGTATTCCGGCGCCAGAGAAGTCGGGTGCAGCGTTGCCATCAGTTCGGCGCGTTGACGGCCGATATTCTCCGAGGCCAGGCGCGCTTCGCGAGCCGACTTCAACGCCGAACACAACACGGATAGTTCGCCGATTCGCACCCAATCGCCTTTCGCCATGGCGTGCCAGGCGTGCGCGACAATCGGCAGCTCTGCGTGCTCGAGCGAGCGCAACGTCGATCCGAAAACGAATTCACGCAGTGAAGACCGGTCGTGAATCACCCCGGCCTGGGCCAATCCTTCGAGCCCGAAGGAGTGCGCGTAGCTGCCGGTGGGATAAAAGGAATCGCCAGCCTGCAGCAGCCCGAGCAACCACGTGGCCGGCGAGCCGGAAATCCCGCTAGCGACATCGGGCTCCGCCTTGGCTGGCAGCGTAGCGGAACGCGTGAGCGTTTCGTCCGGTCCCGAAAGCCTCACGGCTTCCGCTACGGCAGCAAATCGCCTATCTACGGGTCGGGCGCGCTTCGTTGCCATTCGTTCAATGTTTATGGCTTGAGCCGAGTTCCTGGACAGACTGGCGGCCCCGTGCGAAGCGTCCCGGACGGAAGATCGCGGTGGTTTGACGATACGGCACTTTGAGTCGCTCCAGCAGTTGCCGGACCGCGGGCTCGTCGGCGGCGATCAGACGGGTGGGTTCCGCGGACAACTCCAGGTGTAGATTGCCGATGGCCCACCCGATCCCCGCGGCGGCGGACGGTGTCACGTCGAGTGAGATTTCAACCACCGGTTCCTCGTGCTGGCGAATGACGTACCGCGCCCTATCAGACTGAAATACGATCGCTCCGTGAGTTAAGGGGGCGGTGAGCTCGAACCCGAACTCCACGCCGTCCTCGGCCGTCCCCCGCCAAATTCGCTTGGCGAGCATCACGCGATCGGCCCGCAACGGCACCTCAGGCAATCCGAGGTCCGCGGCGACGAGGGGAGCGTTGATCAAGTGCATGACGGGCAAGTGTCATCTAATGGATGACACTTAGGTTTGGTGCGAGGGGTGGGCCCGAGCTGGCCGAACGAACGTATGGCACGGGGGCATGGTCAGAATAGGAAGTAACGTTGCGCCATCGGCAGCTCTTTGGCCGGCTCGCACGTCAGGTGTGCGCCGTCGGCTTTGACCGTGTAAGTCTCGGGATCGACTTCGATCTTCGGCAGTGCATCGTTGAACACCATGTCGCGTTTTCCGATCTTGCGCGTCCGTTTGATCGGCTCGAGCCGGCGCGACAGTCCCAGCTGTTTGGGACCGCTCTTGCTGGCAAGCGAGGCGGCGCTCACGAAGGTCAGGCAGGTACTTCCGACGGCGCGACCGGCCGCGCCAAATTGCGGACGATAGAAAGTCGGCTGTGGGGTGGGGATCGAAGCGTTCGGGTCTCCCATGTTGGCCCACGCGATGAACCCGCCTTTCAAGATCATCTCCGGTTTCACGCCGAACAACGCCGGCTTGAAAATGACGATGTCGGCCAATTTGCCGACTTCGAGCGAGCCGACGACATGCGAGATGCCATGCGTGATCGCGGGATTGATCGTGTACTTCGCGAGATAACGGAGCGCTCGGAAATTATCCGCGGCATCGTGTCCTTTGCCGCTTAGCTTGCCGAATTGCGATTTCATCTTGTGCGCCGTCTGCCACGTGCGGCTGATGACTTCGCCGATACGACCCATCGCCTGCGAATCGGATGACATCATCGAGATCGCGCCGAGGTCATGCAGCCGATCTTCCGCCGCGATCGTCTCCGGCCGAATCCGCGATTCGGCGAACGCCACGTCTTCCGGAATCTTCGAGTCGAGGTGATGGCAGACCATGAGCATGTCGAGATGCTCGTCGATCGTGTTCACCGTGAATGGCCGCGTGGGATTGGTCGACGACGGCAAGATGTTGGCCTCGCCGCAGACGCGGATGATGTCCGGCGCATGGCCGCCGCCGGCGCCTTCGGAATGATAAGTGTGAATCGCGCGGCCCTTGATTGCCTTCAGCGTGGCTTCGACGAAACCGGCTTCGTTCAGCGTATCGGTATGAATGGCGACCTGCACGTCGAGGTCGTCCGCCACGCCCAGACAGGTATCGATTGCGGCCGGCGTCGTGCCCCAATCTTCGTGTAGTTTGAGCCCGATCGCGCCGGCGAGCACCTGATCGCGGAGCGGCTTTGCGGTGGAGCAATTGCCCTTGCCGAGAAATCCGAGGTTCATCGGATACGTTTCCGCGGCCTCGAGCATGCGGTGCAAATTCCACGCGCCGGGCGTGCACGTCGTCGCGAGTGTGCCATGCGCTGGTCCGGTGCCGCCGCCGATCATCGTTGTGATTCCGGCGCTGATCGCCTCGTCGATCTGCTGCGGACAAATGAAGTGAATATGCGTGTCGATCCCGCCGGCGGTCACGATGCAGCCTTCCCCGGCGATCGCTTCCGTACCCGCGCCGACGATCATCGGATTTTTCTTTTTCGTCGCGGGGTCCGGATAGATCGAGCCGAGCCCGCTTTGAATGCCGGGATTGCCCGCGTGACCGATCCCGACGATCCGGCCGTGCTTCACGCCGATATCGGCTTTGATGATACCGAGGATCGGATCGAGAACCAGCGCGTTGGTGATGACGAGATCCAGCGACTCCGCATCCGAGGCGGTCGACGATTGGCCCATCCCGTCACGAATGACTTTGCCGCCGCCGAATTTGATCTCGTTGCCGTAGCCGCCGCCTTCTGCAACGAGGTCCCGTTCGACTTCGACAAACAGATCCGTGTCGGCAAGCCGGACTCGGTCGCCGACGGTGGGACCGAACATTTCCGCGTATTGGCGGCGGGACATTTTCATAAATAGACTGAGGGCTAAAAGGCTGAAGGTTGAATCAGTTCGAGGTAGGTCCTGACTTCCGTGCAGGCCATTGGCGGTCGTACATTTTGACGGCCCGCCCGGAGGTCGGGCGCTACCTTTTGCTCGGCTTTTTCGTTTTTGGACGGTCGAGCTTGCCGTTGATTTTGGCGTTCAAACCCCACACCTCGCGGCTGCCCGCGAGCGCGACAAGTTCCACGCGCTTAGTGTCCCCGGCTTCGAAGCGCACCGCGGTTCCCGCAGGAATGTTAAGCCGGAATCCACGAGCTGCGGCCCGATCGAAGGCGAGCGCCTCGTTGGTTTCGAAGAAATGGAAGTGTGAGCCGACTTGCACCGGCCGGTCGCCGGTGTTGGTCACATCGACGGTCACGGTGGCAAGACCAACGTTAGCCTCGAGCGGAGGAGCGTTTTTGGCGGGGATGATTTCGCCGGGAATCATGGGAAGGAAATTTATGATTTATGATGTATGATTTGTGATGGCCCGGTCAGGCAGACCTCTTTCGACAGCGGAACTTTAAAAATCATAAATCGTAAATCATATATCATAAATCGTAAATCATATATCATAAATAATCATCTGATCGGCTCATGAACCGTCACGAGCTTCGTGCCGTCCGGGAACGTCGCTTCGACTTGGACTTCGTGAATCATCTCGGGCACGCCGGACATGCAGTCATCCCGTTTCAGAATCGTCGTCCCGAAGCTCATCAAGTCGGCGACGGATTTTCCGTCCCGCGCGCCCTCCATGATCTCGTAAGTGATGATCGCGACCGCCTCGGGATAGTTGAGCTTTACGCCGCGGGCCTGTCGCCGGCGGGCGAGATCGGCGGCGACGACAACGAGCAACTTTTCGCGTTCGCGTGGAGTGAGGTGCACCGGAATTTATGAGTTACGATTTATGACTTATGATTTCCTGCGCGGACATGTCGTGAGGACAGGACGGACTTTCGGGATCATGTGGGTGGCTTGGTAGATCATAAATCATACATCATAAATCCATCATACCTGCAGATGCTGCTTAACGACTTCGTCGGTGAGCGACGCGATGGGGCCGGAGACGACGACC
>CBINOT010000235.1:0-8777 GCA_966252355.1 uncultured Opitutus sp.
CGTCGAACCTTTCTTCGAAGACACACTCGGCCGTCTGCGACGCGAACACCCCGCCAATCGCAGTGGCAATCGTCCGCGAACGTCGCTGCGGGCTTTGCACGCAATGCCCGCCGGACTACCCGTCGCCGGACTGATTTTTCATATTTCGCGCTGTGGTTCGACGCTCCTGGCGCGAATGCTCGCCGCCATTCCACGTCATCTGGTCGCCTCCGAACCGCAGATCCTAGACGACCTTCTACGCCTGGAATTCCCCGCGTCGCCAATTACGGACAACGAAAGAATCTCTTTTCTCCGCGGCGCCGTGAACGCGTTAAGTCAGCCGCCCGCTGGTGGTGCCGAGCGCTTGTTCATCAAGCTCGACTGCTGGCATCTCTTTTCGTTGCCGCTGCTGCAGCGCGCGTTTCCCGAAGCCCCGAGGATCTTCGTTTATCGCGATCCGCTCGAGGTGCTCGTGTCGTTGATGCGTCGCCCAAGCCTGACTCTCGTTCGCGGTACCGTGACACCGGAACAGCTCGGCATCGCCTCGGAAGAGCGAGACCGACTTTCCGCCGAGGAGCACGCGGCCGCGATTCTCGGCGCGTTCTTTCGGGCTGCATTAACTCACCGCACTCGGTTGATCCCGATCGGCTATGAAGGCCTGCCAAGCGCGGCGCTCGATCAGCTATCTGCCTTGGAGTTCACCGCGACGGAACGCGATCAGATGATCGCCGCCGCCCTGCAGGATGCAAAACACCCGACCGAACGCTTCGTTCCCGACAGCGGCCGCAAGCACGAGGTCGTTACGCCGGCCTTACGCGCCGCTTTCGATCGTTGGACCAAACAACCCTATGAGCAGTGGCTGGCTAGTCTTTAACCGCGGCCGACGGTTTCGATCTTTGCACAGAGCGCACAGAGGGCCGAGCCAGAGGTCACAGAGCGGAATTTAATGCCCGTGGGCTTGCCTCGATAAAATGGACAGCGATTCAGGCCGCTTTGATGTGGTTTTTCGCTGTTTGTTTTTCGAAGGCCACAGGTGAGAGGTACCCGAGCGAGCTGTGGCGCCTCTTCGGGTTGTAGAAGGTCTCGATGTAATCGAAGACGATCAGCTGCGCCGCACGACGGCTGATCGGCGTTGCTTCGTCAAGGCCGGTCTCGGTCTTGAGTGTACTCCAGAAGGACCCATCGCGGCGTTGTCGTAGCAGTTTCCTTTGCGGCTCATGCTGCAGATCATCCCCGCTGCGAGCACCGCCTTGCGGTATTCGTCACAGGCGTACTGTACTCCGCGATCGGAGTGATGCAGTAGTCCCGGTGGCGGCTTTCGGTTGCGTCGGGCATTGGCCAGTGCAGCTAGGACCAAGCTGACGTGCAGCGTCGGACCGCAGGCCCAGCCGACGACCTTCTTGCTCCACACGTCGAGGATGGCGGCCAAGTAGAGCCAGCCTTCGCCGGTGTCGAGATACGTGATGTCTGTCACCCACGCTTGATTGGATGCGGTCGGCTTTGCGGCCTTGCGCATCAGGTTCGGCGCGGGTGGATGCACATGCTGGCTGTCAGTGATGCGCGGCCGTTTACGGTGCTTCTTGCGGCCACGGATCCCGTGTTCGCGCATCACCGAGCGCATCGACGCTTGCTGGTTTTGATCCCCTCGTCCTTCAGGTCCGCGAGGATGCGCGGGGCGCCATAGTTGCCGCGGCTGTGGTGGTGCGAACGAACGATGCGATCGGCGAGTTCCTCGTCGTGACGCTGGCGTGCCGTCGGCGGACTTTCCTCCCAGCGATAATAGCCGCTGCGCGATACATCGAGCAGATCGCACAGCATCGTCACCGGGTGTTTGCCCTTCATGGCTTTGACCTCGGCATACCGCTCCCGGGCGTTTCGGAGAGGATGCCCAACGATTTTTTTAGCACGTTCTCCCGCTCCTGCATCCGCACTAACTCGGACCGCAGGCGCTCAATCTCCTTCGTCGCCTCCTCAAGGTTCTCCGGTGCGCCTGTCTGCGCTCCCGGCCGCGGCGCGTACTTTCGACGCCAGTCGTAAAGTATCGACTCGTTGATCCCCAGTTCAGCCGCGACCTGCCGAATCGACCGGTCGCCCTTGAGCGTTAGCGCGACGGCATTTCGCTTGAAGTCTTCGTCGTGCTGTCGGCGCGGCTTATAGCCGCCATCTTTTTCGTTTTTCGGCGCGTTCATCGTTTTGCTTGCGCAGCCCTCATCCCAGTCGAGTTGTTCACAAAGCTCCCTCCCGCCCACGGCTACCCTTACGGGTAAAGGCAGGCCGTCGGCTTCGGGCAGCTTGATGAACAACTCGACTCTCTGTCCACGAAATCGAGGCAATCACACCGAGTATCTCGCGAGCCTCTGTGTCCTCCGGGTCGATCTCCGTGTCCTCTGTGTCGAGAATTGAAGGTATGAGGTCGGAAGGATTAAGGGTCTGTGTTAGCGACCTCAGCCCGTTGCCGGTCCAAAATACAGCGTTTTCCCTTGGAGCGAAGGCGGCACCCACTCCATCAAGTACGATCCTGGCTTTTCCTCGACCACTTTGAACCCGAGACCGACGTAGAGCTGGAGGGCTGGGTTCAGCGGATCGACGTGGAGCCGCAAGGTGCGCTTGCTCTGCTCGCATTCCGCTTTGGTCGTTTCAATGACCGCGTGGGCCAAGCCCATGCCCCGAAAGGCGGCATGCACGGCGATATCGGCCAAGTGGACGACCTTCGAATCCTGTGTGACAATAAATCGCCCGACCGGACGGCCGTTCAGTTCGATGACGCAGTCCTTCGTGTCCCAATTGTTCTTCACCGTGCGGTAGTGCGCCGCGTGGGCCTTGAACTGCAGATCGACGATTTTCTTCGCGAGCGGTATGTCCTGGGGGGACCAATACTGCAGCCCGAGCCGCTCTACGTCGACCTGGGCGCGCAGCTCGCGGAGGAAGGGCTCGTCGTCAGCGTCCACGGGGCGCAGTTTCAGCATCGCATCCATAGCCGCTCCACTGGAACGCCGGTGTGAGGACTGTCAACCCAGCTCCCACCGAGGACAAGAAACTCCAATCTTAGCCACAGAGGACACGGAGCTCCGACACAGAGCCCACAGAGCTAAACCAAGCGCCGCGTCATTTTTCCGCGACATCTAGGTCTGCGCTTCGCGACCGTTGCGATCTTACTGCCTTCGTCACAACGAGCATGAAGGAGGAAAATTCGATGCCTCTGTGATCTCTGTGCCAGCGCTCCGTGATCTCTGTGACCCATTCGGACCCCATCGATTCCGGCTCGCCCAACTTCGGCATCCGGCCAATATATAACATTTCACCGTATCGGCATTTTTAACGTGCAAATAGCGCTGCACTTCTTCTACCTAGCCGGCGCTGTTTAGTCGGCTCTTCCATGCCCGTCCCACCCGAGCCCCAGCCCCAGCAGGCCCTACTGAGCACTCTTACACGGTCGTTTGCGCGCATTGGCGCGACACGGCATTGAAAGCGCACGCATGACGCTGCTCACCTCCGTCAACGACTATCAGCCGCATGTGGGCGAGACGTTTCTCGTGCGCAACGGAGAGGCTACGGCGACCTTCACGCTGCAAGCGGTGGTGCCGAAGATCGACGATGAGGTTCAGTGCTGCTTCGTGCTCCGTTTCGTTGGCACGGAACGCTGGCCGCAGGCGATTTATCGCGTCAGCCACCCGAAGCTGGGCGAATTCGATTTGTTTCTCGTTCCCATTCAGTCGCGAAAACCCGGACTCGATTACGAGGCCGTCTTTAACCTGCTGAAGGAAACGGGGCCATAATCCACCACAGCCTTCCGGCTGTATCACCCATCCATAACAGCATACTCATATGTCAGAAGCATTCCTCGGAGAAGTCAGGGCCTACGGATTCAGCTTTGCCCCCCGCAATTTCGCGGTCGCGCAAGGCGCGACGATGTCGATCGCGCAAAATAGCGCCTTGTTTTCGCTGCTTGGCACAACGTACGGCGGCAACGGCCAAACGACGTTCCAGCTTCCTAACCTCGGCGGTCGTTATCCGATGGGCCAGGGCCAGAGCCCCGGCACGTCCCAATACGTCATGGGCGAGCTCGCCGGCTCGGAAAACATCACACTGACCCAGCTCCAAATGCCGATGCACATCCACCTGGCGACGACGCAGGTCACGCCGACGATCACGCCGATTACGGCGACGACGACGATCAACGCGATTAACGCCCCGACGGCCCGTGCTCTGAATCCGGGAGGCAACCTGCCGACGAGCACCTTTACACCGTCGTCGAGTTCGACCGCGCAGAGTTATGCTGCGTTGGGCGCCGGGACGGCGGTGACAATGGAGCCGACGATGGCAGTAACTGCGATCAGTGGCGGAGTGGTTACCGCGACGGCAGCTACAACCGTGAACACGGCAGGCGGAAGTCAGCCATTTAATATCCAATCGCCTTATCTAGTGATCAATTATTGTATCTGCACTTCTGGCATTTTTCCTTCGCGCAACTGACGATCTTACATCGGCCTTCACTCGGCCCGCCGATTCCGGAACTACCCGGGCGGCGGGCTTATTCTTGTCAGCCTACTTTGGCTGTTGCTCCGTTATCGCGCCGCAGGCCGTTTGCCCCCACACCGTACCCTTCATGCGTGGCATCGCCGGAATCGTTCGCTTTGACCTGGCCTCCGTTGACCCGACGGAAATCGATGGGGTGATCCATACGATGGCTGTCGTGCCAATGGATCATATCGGCAGTTGGCACGAGGGACCGGCTGCCTTCGCGCATCTGATCAAATCTCTCTTCGTCGAAGATCGTTTTGAATCGCAGCCGTTGTCCAGCGCCGACCGCAGTCTGGTGCTTGTAACCGATGCGATGCTCGAAAATCGTCGAGAACTCGCTGTCGAACTAGGCTGGTCTGCCGCTGAAGCGGCGCCACGTCCAGACAGCGCCTTTGTGATGGCTGCCTATGACCGCTGGGGCTGCGACTGTCCGATGCATCTCGAGGGTCAGTTCGCGCTCGTCGTCTGGGACCGGCGCGAGCGGCGGCTGTTTTGCGCCGTGGATCATTTCGGCCGCCGTCCGATTTATTATTGGCGCCACGCCGCCGAGCTTGTCCTGGCCAGCACGTTGCGCGGCATGTTCGCACTGCGACGTATCTCCCGCGAGATCAATGAATCCACTTTCGCTGCTCACGTTGTAGGTCTCGATCCGGCGGACCCTGCGGCCACGCTCTATCGCGACATTCTTAGGTTACCCGGCGGTCACCACCTGACCGCCGACGCCACTGGTATTCGCGTCACGCGCTACTGGAACCCCAATCCGGCGCGGGTGCTGCGGCTTCCGTCGGATAAGGACTACCTCGATGCGTTTCGCTCGGAGTTCGAACGCGCGGTGCGGACAGCTATGGAACGCGGTCCACGCAACGTCGGCGTTATGGTCAGTGGCGGCCTAGATTCCTCCTCCGTTGCAGTCATGGCCGGAAAGATTCTCTCCGAACACGGCCAGCGACTGCAGGCGTTTCATTTAGTGCCGCCGGATGAGAACCGCACCGACGGTCGGCTGCGCGAACTGGACGAATCGCGCTTCGTCGAGACGCTGCGACGGCACGCGCCACATATCGATTTCCATTTTGTGCCGACCCAAACCGAGCCGGCCACTCCCGATGCTTGGGATAAATTTTTCGAGGACGATTTCGCTCCTTTTCGGGGATTGCCGGATCGTGGCGACACCGCGTTCAGCAACCTGCAGGATCGACTGGATATCGGCCTCCGGCTCACGGGGGTCGGCGGCAACTACCTCGTTTCGCTCGAGAGTTTTACCACGGGCTATCTGACACATCTGTTCGTCACCGGTTGCTGGGCAACCTGGATCCACGAGATCCGGGGGCATAGTCGGGTCTATGGACACACTCTGCCCTACCTGATTCGCAAGACCGCGCTTGGACCGGTCAAACGGTCGCTCCGGCTGGACTCCTCGTTCAGCGAAGTGGGCCCGCTTTCTCTTCTGCATCCGTCTCTGCGCGCTCGCACGAACATCGAGAAACAGCTTCGCAGTCACATCGCTGCTGAGACCGCTCTGCCATGGGACTTTCGCCGTGGGCGACACCACGTGCTTACCCAGGTGGCGACGCAGCAAATCGGCGTTACTCGCTCGGTCATTCGCCATGACCTCGAACTGCGGCTCGGAGCTGCGCCGATGTTCAACCGTCGTTTCAACGAGTTCTGCCTCGCGTTGCCCTTCGACCAACAGATTCGTCATGGTTGGGATCGGCGATTGTTACGCGAATCCATGCGCGGGTTGCTCCCCGAAGAAGTGCGGCTGCGCGTCACCCGAGGATTTCCGCAGCCGGCGTTCCGGCGTCATTTCCTGAAAATCGAACCGGCGCTCCGACAAGAGCTCGAACAATTTCGTTCAGACGGACGGGCCGGTGAGCTGCTCGATTTCAACTGGCTGCGCTCGCGCATGGAACAGGGCGCTGCCAATCCGTTCGGCACCTATGCCCGCCCTCTGCTTATGACGGTCGTCTTGGCCCGTTTTCTTGCCTGGTACCAACGCCTATAAGCGGGGAGGTTACACAATAACAACCAGGCACTTCACGTTGAGCCCTTACCTCACCCGGTAAATAGAACCACTCTTACGTGACAGAGCACATAAAAGTCTTCCCCATTGCATAGGCTGCACAGCCATGAGCACTCATCCCTTCGGCCGTTGCGCCCGGATTGGTCTCGGTAGAGTCAACCCCAAGCTTGGAAATCAACGGTGCGCTCCACGCGCGTTTACCTCTCGTTAAACGCAAATCCCCCTTGTTGGGAGATGGAGGTTCGTAGGGATATTGGTTCATGCGCGACACAGAACTGCCTGTCGAAATTCAGTTGCGGCGTCAAGTGCAGCTTACATCAGTTGTGACCATTCACAGCGTCGAGTCTGGTTGGAGACACGTCCATCGTAGGCGTAAACAAGCTTGCGACGAAGGACGCAGGCGATGTTTCTGCCTTTCTTCTATGCTCAAGCAATCGTCTTCGGTATCGCCGTATCCCCCCGAGACGGCACTGCTGCGTGCGAGCGTTCGATTATGCCTGGGGCTTCACGGCGCCCGAGACGAATGCCTGGCGTTGATTCATCACGTTAACTGGACGCGATTACTATGGATCGGCGGACAATGCGGCGGGCTTTCCTTCCTCGAAGCCGCCTTGCGGCAAGTCGGTCCGGGCTCCTGTCCCCCATCCATGCAGGCGCAACTGGCAGAATTCCGCATCACTTGCCAGTTACGCAGCATGGAGCGCAGTCGCGAGTGGTGCCTGGTGCAGGACGAATTCAGCCGGCGTGGAATCACCGCGATTGTTGCCAGCGGCTCGGTGCTCGCGCTGCGTTTTTGTCGACAGCTCACTCTGCGAGAGCCGGAGCTCCTGCTATCTGTCTTCGTGCGTCCTGCAGATCGCGCCGCGGCGGAAGAAACTTTGCGAGCACTCGGCTACGACTTGACCCCCGATGCGTTCGATCTCGCCGGCCAAACTCGGAGCCGAGTACGCATCAGAACCCGCCTCGGTTCAGGAACGTCCGCAGAAGCTGTGGTATGGGAAGGTGTGGAGCACTTTGCTTTCGCGGGACGAAACCTACCCGTACTGTCCCCAATAAACTGGCTGCTGCATCGCTGCCGCGTGAGCAGCCGTGAGTTGTGGTCTGACTGGAGGGATATTTTCGACGTGGGGCTCCTGCTCCAGCGCCATTCCGCAATGGATTGGGACGAGGCGCTGACACAAGGGAGCCGCTTACAAATGCTGTCGTCCGTCTTGGTCGGCCTCGCCGTCGCTCATCGCATGCTGAGTTGGACGCTCCCCATCTCCATCGAACGCGAACTAGTCCACCGACCCACGGTGAACCGGACCGTTGCTACGCTCGAGCGATCGCTCCGCACCGGAGCCGCGATTGGATATTATGCGAAAGTGCAAACCCGAATCGCGCTACAACCCGATCTGCGAAAGAAAGTCCGCTGGGCATATCGGCACCTGCGGCGCGCGTTTCAGCCGACTGCCTCCGTGAGGGTTAATTCGGAATCGGCACTCACAACCTACGGACTATATTGTCCCAGTCGGCCGCCGGTCGTGGACGCTATGCTGCGCTTGGCGGAGACAGGGCCGACCGATATTGTATGCGATTTGGGCTGCGGCGACGGGCGCCTTGTGATCGAGGCCGCTGCGAAATTCGGATCGCGCGGACTCGGGATCGACAGTGACCCTCAGAGGATCGCAGAAGCCCGCGCCGCGGCCACCGCCCGAGGCGTCAACGATCGGGCGACATTTGTCCAAGGCGATCTGATGCGTACGAGTGTCGGCGAAGCGACGGTTGTGTGCGTCTATCTGCAGGGATTCGTCTACGAAAAAATCCGCCGCAAGCTCGAGCGCGAGATGCCGCCCGGTGCGCGCATCGTCTCGCACGATTTTATTTTTCCCGACTGGCCGCCGGAGAAGACGGAGCTCGTCCGTAGCACGCGACTTCGGATGGCGCAAATTTACCTGTGGCGCCTTCCATGATGGCCGAGCCGGACAAGTTTTTTCGCCTCGCGCGCGCCTACGAGAACAGCGGCCGCCTCGCGGAAGCGCAGGCGACCTACCTGGAACTCCTCGCCGTGCAACCCACGCACGCGGGCGCACTGCGACGGCTCGGCACCATGGCGCTCCGGGCGGACGATCCTGCGAGCGCAGTGGCCTTTTTCCGGCGCGCGGTCGCGGCGGAACCCTCGACGGCGCAGCATCACCACCGGCTCGCCCGGGCCTTGCAGGCGCTCCGTCGCATCGACGAAGCGTCGGCCGCGATCACGGTCCACGGCGAACGCTAC
>CBINOT010000236.1:0-8681 GCA_966252355.1 uncultured Opitutus sp.
GCTCGGCGTGGACCGGAAGGATCGGGCGGAATGACCCTCGAGCACGCGATGGTCGACATCGCGCTCACTTCGCCGCCCGCCACCCTCCTCCTCATACCGCCACCGGCACCGACACCTCGTACCCCAGCGCCGCCAATCGCGGCGCCGCTTCGCTGGCGCGCGCGTTGAACACCTCTTCGATGTGCGGCAACAATTTCACCGGGCGCGGACGCACTGCCGTCGCCGCCGCCGGACCGGGCGCGGGCAAGCCGAGAAACGCGTGCACCTCGCCGAGCTTCCCCGCGGGATCCCGGCAAAGGTCCTCGTAACGCAACACGTGCACCTGCGCCGCCGGCAACGTCGCGACGTGCTGCACATAATAATCGATACTCTTCAGCAATTGCTCGAGGGCTTGCTCCGCCCAGCGGCGCGAGCGCAGGAGCCCAAGGAACATCATGCGCTTCGCCGGCGCGGCCATGACGGCGCGATAGAACCCGCTCACTTTCGCGAAATACGCGTTCTCGCGTTCGAGCATACCGATCCACGCCTTCGCCTGCGAATTCAAGACAACCAGCGGATGCCGATGCGTGAAAATAAACCGGCTCTCCGGATACCACGCCTGAATCGCCGCGAAGTTGAAGTAATGATCGTCGGGGTTCTTCAACACCAGCGGACGCGGGTCCAACTCGGCTTTGATTTGCCGCAGCGCCTCGAAACGCGGCCGGTTCGCCTCCGTGAGGCTGGGCGTGAAGAACGAATAGTCGCCCGCTTTCGGCAGGAGAAAGCCGTACTCCTCCGCCACGCCGGCGCCCACGCCGCACGCATCGAGCCCGCGATCCGGTAGCGCGCGCAACTCGCGATCGAGCGCCGCGAACGTCTCCGCCGCTGCGCCGCTGGCATGCATTGCCCGCAGCTGATCGAAATGGATGATATCGAACGGCGTCACGTACGAGAACCGTCCGGTGTCGGCCAGCCATTGATGGAGAAAGGTCGTGCCGGACCGGTGGGGACCGGACACGAAAACCATGTTGGGCAGCGAGGGGTTGGACTGGGTCATGCGGAAACGAAGGCCGTGCGCCGCGAGCGAGGCTCGAGGCGCACGTGAAAGGTGGCTGGATAGTGAGTGAGACCTGGAAGGGCCCGGACGTCTTGGGAGGCGTCGGCGAGCCGCCAACTAAAACGGCGACCAAGATTCGCGAGCACAAGCTTCGATTCCGTCATCGCGAAATTTGCTCCAATACAGCGGCGCCGTCCAATGGAGAACGGCATGAACGCTTTCGGATGCCCCGCTCGCGGCGAACCGTTTGCGAATCGCTCTGGATCGAAGGTCTCCGCGTCCGGCCAGTAACGCAGCGACCGCTGCACGCCATAGATCGAAATCATCACGTTCATGCCCGCCGGTATCGTATATCCGCCGAGTTCCACCGCCTCGCGCGCTTCGCGGCTGAGCGAGTGGATCGGCGGATGCAGCCGCATCGTCTCGTCAAGCACGCGCCCCGTGTACTCGAGCGCGTCGAGATCCTCCCAGGTCGGCGCGCGCTCGCCGATCGCCGCATCCAACTCCGCGTGGAGTCGTGCCTGCGTCTCGGGATGCGTTGCCAAAAAGTACATCGCCCACGCGAGCGCGCTCGAGGTCGTGTCGTACCCGGCGGAAAACAGCGTGCTCATCTCGCCGAGCACGTCGTCGCGCGAGAGCGGCGACGCCGGATCTTGCTGCCCGAGTAGAAGGAGATCGAGCATGTCGCCGCGCTGCCCCACCCCGGCCGCCAAACGCGCGTCAATGCGTTCGTCGAGAAAGCTTTGAATTTCGTCGTGAATCCGACGGATCCCTCGGTTCACCGGCGTCGGCATCCAGTCCGGCCACCGCACGGGTCCCCAATTCCGCCGCGCGAGCAAGCGCTGCCCTTCGTAGAAATTCTCCGTGAACTTCGCCCCGCGCCACGCATCGACCGGCGTGCCGAGCAGCACCTCGCTGATCACCTGTTGCGTAACGGCCCGCATCTCCGCCACGACGTCGATGGGCGCTGCACTCGCTGCCGTCTTGGCGTCGAAGCGCGCCGCCATCGCGTCGTTGACCACGTTGACGAGCTGGCCGATCGCCTGCCGATGAAAGCCGGGCTGAATCACGCGACGATGCTGCTGCCAAGTATCGCCTTCGTGCGTAACGAGCCCCGCGCCGAGCAAGCGCTCGAGATTCCGATAGATCGCGCTCTTCGGAAACGCGGTCGCATTCTTTACGAGCACCTGCTCGATCAGATCGACATCCGTCAATACGATCGCGGGTTTCCGCATCACGTGGAAACGCGCGATGCCGCCATGTGCTTCCGCCGCGCCCGCGAGGAAGCTGTAGCCGCCGCGAATGAGTTCACGGGCGTTGCCCCACAGCCAATGCTTGGGCACCGCCGGCGGCAAACCTCGCGCGTTTTCGGCGCTCATTCGGTTCGGGCTTTCCGGGGAAACGCCGTGCGCAACTCCGTCGCGAACGCATCGTCCAAGCCGCCGGCCGCCTCGAGGTAGAATGTCAGCGTCCGCGCAAAACGCGCCGCCAGCCCGCCGTCGAGGAGATCGTGGTCGACCGTCATCGTGAGCGCCAGGAACCGACGAAACACGACGCCGTGCGGCGCCGCCGGATCGGGCAGCGCCCGAGGATATATCGAGCCGACGCACAGGGTCGTCGTGTACGGCGAGAGTGGAAAACCGAAGACCGGCTGGCGCTCGTCGAGGAGGAAATTCAAGTTCGTCAGCGCAATCGTCCCGCGGAACTTCCGGCGTCGCTCCGGGTGCGCGTCGATCCAGGTCCAAATCAACCGCCGCACCCACGCCGGATAGCGGCCGATCTTCGCCCGCCACTGCACGAGCGGACGCGACCGCGGATCTTCCTTCGCGAGCCGGCGCATCTCCACGCATATCTGTGCGAGCGTCTTCGTGTCGGCATTGGCGATCCGCGCGCCGACCGCGACGGGCGTCTGCCCCGGCCGCGTCCACTCGACCGGCGTGCCGACGTCGACGCCATCGTAGAGCGCGATCTTCCCTTTCCGGCGCCAGCGCACGGCCTGCATCATCGGATGCTGCTTCGCCGTGTGCGCGAGCGCATGGACGAGATAAGCGTTGAGCGAGACGGCGAGGCCGGTCGCGCGCCGAATCTGATTCATGCGCGTCCACGCCTCCGTGAAATCGACCTCCCACGCCGCGCTGATGTTATGCTGCCGCCGCGCCACCTCGAGCATGTCGACGACTGGATTCCGCGTCTGCGGCCAATCGACGACGCGAAAACCCACCGGTGGCGCTGGCTTATTCATGATGTCCGAGCGGCCGAGCCAGCCGCGGAATGCGGCAAACGCACGCGGCGGGCACGGATTGATCGAGTGGAAACGATGGAAGCATGGGGAAACGTCGCGCACCTGAGCACGGCTGAGAAACGAGCTGGAACAAGCGGGACACTTTTTGGAAGCGCCTTGTCGATGAAAGCTCAAAATCGCTCGGCCGCCGTGCCGATCCCGTTGTAGCTGGCCTGCGAGAGGCCAACTCGCCCCAACCCGTTTGAAAAAAGAAGCTCATTAACCCGCGATCGGATTTTCGAACGCGGGAGGACGTTCTTCATTTCAAACCAACCGCCCTAAATATCCGCGTCTATTCGCGTAATCCGCGGGAAATCGTTCGATTCTTTGCCGATTGCCTAATGGAGGTACTTAAGCACCGCTTCGGTCCGCGTGCGGACGTGGAGCTTCTCGTAGATGTTGCGCAGATGACCATTCACCGTGGCCAGGCTGATCGAAAGTTGCGCGGCGATTTCCTTCGAGAGCAGGCCCTTCGCAAGCAACTGCAGCACTTCCTCCTCCCGTTGGGTGAGCGCTGATGCGGCAGGGGCCGGATTGGGCTTCTGAAAGCTGCGCATCACCCTTAGGGCGATCTCACCGCTCATCGCGCCGCCGCCGCTCCGAACCTGCTCGAGTGCGGCCAGCAGTTCGGCGGTTTTCGCACGCTTCAGAACGTATCCCGTCGCGCCAGCCTGCAGCGCATTGAAGATCGCATCGTTGTCCTCATGCACGCTGAAAATCACGACGTGCAGGTTGGGCAGGAGCGATTTCAACTTCGCCGTGCATTCGAGGCCTGAGATGTCCGGCAGATTGATATCCATGATAACCATCTCCGGCTCGAGCAGCGGAATCCGCGTCAATGCCGTGCGGCCATTCCGGCAAGCGGCGACGCTTTCGAACGATCGTGAACCCGCGAGAACCTGTTCCAGATGCTCGCAGATCTCGGCGTCGTCTTCGACTATCGCGACCGTCGTTGCCATGGAGCTGGGTGTCAGCGTGCGGGTCGCGCCACAATCGGAACGCCGACCGGGACCGCGACGTAGACATGCGTGCCGGAGCCCACGCGGCTGGAAATCGTGAAGGTTCCGGCGACTTCGTCGATCCGGCTTCTCATGTTGGAAAGTCCGTTTCGCTCGGCATGCCGGCAATCCTCGACGTCGAATCCGCAACCATTATCCGCGATCGTCATCGTGAACACGCCGGCACCATAGCCGAGGGTTACGACCGCATTTGTGGCGTGGGCGTGTTTGAGGCTGTTGTTCAGCGCCTCCTTCGCCACGGCAAGCACGTTGTGCTGCACATCCGGCGAGATCGGCAGCTCGGGGATTTGCGCTTCAAATCGCACTTCAGCCGTCATCGGGGTACCGCGGAAAAAGGAACGGACAAACCGCTCGATGAATTCCGCGAGGGCGTGCAGCGAGGGATTCGCCGGCCGGATGCTCCAAACGACACGATCCAGATCGAGCGCGAGTTTTTTCGTTTGCGACGACAAGCCTTCCTGAATGTGGCGCGCGTCGGTATCGCTGCGCTGCTGTTCGAGTCGCTCGATCCAATATCCGATCTTCGTCACGGTGCTGCCAAGTTCGTCGTGCAAGTCCCGCGCGATCCGCTCGCGCTCGCGGCTCACTCGGCGCTCCGATTCGAGCACAGCCAGGCGGCGCTTTATGCGGCTGCGGTAGAGCGCGAGCGCAATCAGCGCGCCGCAACCGGCGATAGCGACGCCGACGAAAAACTGAAACCAAAGTGTTTGATAAAGCCGCGGCTGCTGGTCCATGACCAGGTTGATCGGTTCCGCGGCCCAAGGTCCGCCGGCGGCCGCGGCTTCGAGTTCGAACCGATGCAGCCCCGGCGTGAGTCGCCCATAATAAGCCGTTCGCCTCGTCCCGACATCCACCCATTCGGTATCGTATCCCGCCATTCGGTACCGAAAGCGGATCAGTTCAGGCCGGTTGAAGGCCGGCGCAGTGTAATCGATGCGAAATCCTCCGGCATTGGCCGGAATCGTCACCGGGCCGCTGTGAGCGAGTGAACGACCGTCGGCTTCTACCGCGAGGATGTGCACGGGGGGCGGGGACGGCGGTGTTCGCACCAGGCGCGCTGGATCGGCGAAGACGACGCCGGCGCGGGTCGCAAACCACAGCCGGCCATCCGGGCAACGTCCGCTGGCCGGATAGGCGCCGAAACCGACGGTCGCTGTCGCCACGCCATCGGCCGCGCCGATCGCGACGAACGGGCTGGCCGGCGCGCTGCCCAATGCTGTCGCCAGCGCCTCGCGACGATTCGCCCAAAACAACCCTGCCGGGGTGCCGACAAAGAGATGGCCGTCATCGTCCAACTCCACGGCGGTCACGAAATCGAGAAACCCGTGCGACAACGCCGGTGGGCTCAACACCTTGCCGTCTCGAAACACGGCGAGACCGGCGCCGCGCGTTCCGACCCACACGTAACCGTCGCGATCGGCTTGCAGGGTTCGGATCCCGTCGAGCGGAGACTCCGCGTCGGCTCGGAAGAAGTCCGCTCGTCCGTTTGCCCAACGCAACAATCCACCCCGCCGCAGGCCGACATAGAAAGCATCGTCGGCGTCCGCGAACGTCGCCACCGGCAAGTGTTCGCGCAAGCCGAGCGCTTCATTCATGCGTTCGAACGTGCCGTCGCGAAAGCGCCACACGTTTTCGCCGGCGCCAATCCACACCGCGCCCAGACGATCTTCGAAGAGCGCCTGCACGTTCGGGTACTCGCGATACGACACGCGTTCGCTGCCCGTCCATACTTCGAGCGCCGAGCGGCGCGCCACCCAGAGTCGGCCGGCTTTCGTGCAACACATTGCGCGCGGCGAATCTTCCGCGGGGGGGGTGTGATCCAAGGCCGTCACCGATTCCGAGCCGCCGAGTCGAAAGAGACCTGCGGGGGTCGCTGCGAACACGGTGCCGTCGAGTGCGAAACCCATCGTAATCGGTTTGAGGGATCCGAGTTCGGGAAATGTCGCGGTTGAAAATGCAGTGCGCGACAAGCGCGCGATCCCGAAGGCGGAGGTGCCGATCCAACAGCCGTTCTCGCGGTCGACCGTCACCGTTCGGCACAGATCCAGGTCGGGAATGTCGACCGGCTCGAACTTCGTCGCGTCGGGAAATCGCAATCGCGCGACGGTTCGCGCCGCCGCCCAAATCTGGCCGTCGTGATCTACGGCGATGCCCCACACCGGTTCGCCGCTCAGCCCTTCCTCCTTGCCGAATCGCGTCAGCACGCCATCGCGCCACCGATACACTGCGGGGCCGCAGGTAAACCAAAGCGTGCCTTCGGGATATTCGGCGAAACGAGCGACGCCGGGAGGACCCGTCGGCAGCTCCGACAGCCGCACGATGCGGTCACCGTCGAGGTACGCGGGGCCGCCGTTGCCCAAGCCAATCCAAATCCGGTTGGAGCGATCTTGGTAAATCGTGCGGACCAGCAATTCCGCCGAACCGCGAAGCCCCCCACTGCAATCGACGAGTTTGCCGTTCTCGAAGCGCCACAATCCTTGCGATCGCGTACCAATCCAGAGGCGGTGTTCGTTGTCCATCATCAGCGCCATAACGGCCGTCTCGATCGGAACGGGCTTGTCGATCGTGTTGCCGCGAAGGCGACACACGCCGGATTGCGTGCCGATCCACAGCGTTCCTTCAGCGTCCGTTTCGAGGCAACGAATCGATTCACGCGCGATCAACGGCGAGCGCAGCAACGTGAACTCCAGGCCATCGAATCGCGCGAGCCCGCTCGCCGTTCCAATCCACAGAAATCCGTCCTTGGTTTGGCAGAGCGCTTGCGTGTCCAGGTCGGGCAAACCGTCCTGCACGTCGAATCGCCGCACGGCGTAGGCGTCCCGCTCGCCGGCCCAAGTCTCTCCTGTGCCGCCGACCGCCGCCGCGAGCGCGGCGAAAAGGTAAGAAAGCGAGGGAAAGCGGAACATGACGGCGGCTGGTCGTCGACGGGGGTTACATCGCGATGCTGATCCCGCCCGGGTCGAATTCAACGCCGCAATGAGGGTCAAAAACCCTCATTTCTAACTATGGTTTCCGGAGACTCGGAGTCGATATGCTGACTCTGAAACCGATCAACCGATACCCCGGCAGCGCGTTTCCACGCGCGGCTGATCCCAGTAACCCCATGATACAGATTCCAAACCTCCGCCGGCTCGTTGCATGCGCAATGGGCTGCTTCGCCGTGTCGCAGGCGACGGCCACGATCACGTTCACGCAAAACAGCTCCACGCAATGGACCGCCGGCAACGGCATCGTAACGCTAACGGTCAATCCCACCACGGGCGGGATTACCAGCTTGTACACGCTGCTCAACGGCGTGTCCACGAACTGGCTCGACCCCAACTACCCATGCACCGTCGGCGTGCCGGACTCGCACGCAGTCGCGTTGTACAATCTCCATGCTTACTCCAACGCGACGGCAACCGGGCCGATCACGTGTAATTATCACACGAGCGCCGGCTACGTCGACATCTGGGCCACCAAAGCCGACATCCCCGGGTCCGACCCGCTGGAAATCGAAGACCACTGGGTCCTAAAGGACAACGATCCGGGCGTACACTGGTATCAAGTCCTGCGCCACCGTTCCGGCGATGGAGCGACGAGCTATGGCGCCGCCACGACGAACTTTTTCCCGTCGGGCAACGCGTTGAGCCGCTCCGACGGTACCGCGCTGCTCTACCGGAAGAACATCGGTCCGAACGATCTGATCACTGTTACCGATACGTTCCCGAGCACGACATACACCGCGAATTTGGAGTCCCTGAATCCGGGGCGAAAGGTGCAGGCGGAGTGCATGGATTACTCTGCGACCGGTCTCGGCACCTACCTCTCGACGCCGGGGCTGACGCGGCAATTCGTCACCAAATACAATTACCAAACCTACGAAGAATTTCATGTCGCGCACGGGTTCATCGGTAATGCGCGCGCGTTCTGGTGGGTCGTGCCGAGCCACGAAACGATGAACGGCGGTCCGACGAAGCAAATGCTGACGGCGAATAACATCGAGCACGAGTCGTCCCACCTCGGCGGCGCCGACGTTACGTTTGCCGCGGGCGAGGTCGCCACGCGTTGGTTTGGCCCATTCTACCTTCGACTCAACGCGTTCGACGCGACGAAGACGACTAACGACAGTCTGTACAACGACGCGGCGAACAGCGCGTCCGCCTGCCTCGATTTCTACGATTGGGAAGGCGTGATGCTCTCGAATGGATACCGCGCCCGCGCCAATCGCGCATCCGTGACCGCCACGATCGCGAATCCTTCGGGCTGGAGCACGAGCTCGAACGACAACGTCGTGATCCTTTCCGACAATGGCACATACTTCCAGGAGTCCGCTCAGGGTTATCAATATTGGGGCTACGCCGAC
>CBINOT010000237.1:0-8484 GCA_966252355.1 uncultured Opitutus sp.
ATGGCTGCGGATAGATCCGCTCGAGCGAAATCGGGCGCGAGCGCGGCAGCGCCCGCGCGTTGTGCCGCGGGGTTGGACAGTGTCTGAACGTAACGCGCCGCCGCGGGGAGATCTTGCACCGCCCAGTGCGACAAAACATCGGCGAACAAGGCAGCCCGGTCAGTTTCGGTACCGGAAGCGAGGGTCCATGCGGCGGCCTTCGCCGGGTCCTGTCGTGCCCATGCTGCGACCGACGCCCCGATTGCGCGCTCTTGTTCGGCGGGGTCGGGCAGGCTCGCGGCCCATTCCAGCGCGGCCTCGGGTGAGGCGAGCGCGAATTGGGATGCGAGACGCTCGATCGCCGCGGCTTTGGCTTCGCCCGCGGGCAACGACGCGAAGGCGGTGAGCGCCGCAGCGCGGTCCTGGCGCGCCCAGATTTCGAGAATGTTGGCGGTCGCGACCGCGGCGGCCTGGTTGGCTTCCGACGGGAGCGTCGATACCCAAGCGAATGCGCTTTGCGGCGCGCCGTCGGCCCACGCGCGGGCGGCTTCGGCGATGGCCAAGCCGCGTAGCTCGGAGACCGGCATCGCCCCGATCAACGTCGCCGCGGTGGCCGGGTCATGCGGGATGATGCGGGTGAGGGCTTGATAAAGGCTGCGGTCCCGCGACTCGCCCTCGAGCGTCTTCATCGCGGTGTCGAAGGCCGCGAGCGGATCCTTTTCCGCGAGCGAGTAGATCGCGGTTTCGAGCGCGAGCCGGTGTGCGGGGCCGGAGGGCAGATTGCCGGCCCAAGCAAGCGCCGCGTTCAAATCCGCGAGCGCAAACGCGTCGGTGAACGCGCGCCACGCGGGCTCGAAGCCTGGACCAGCGGGCACGCGTAGCAACCGTTCCCGCGCTCGCTCGAGATCCTGCTTGGCAAACAAATCGAACAACGCGGCGAACACGTGCGCGTCGCGCGCGTCGTTGGCCAGACGCACCGCGAGCTCGAGCGCGCGGTCGGGATCAATGCCGGCCAGTTCGAGCAAGGCGTAGGTCAACGCTTGCGAACGCTCGTCGCCGAGCGGGAGCCTGGCGATTGCGGCGAGCGTTGCCTCTTGGTCGCGGACGAACCAACGGCGCCATAACGCATCGAGCCGGCGGAAACGCTCGTCCGCGTCGGCGATCGCCATGACGGAGGCCAGCTCGGAGGCGAGCGACGGCGGGAGGTGCGCTGCCGACGCTGCGTCGTTTGGTGTCGCCGATGGGGTAGCGGCGATGGGAGCGCCCCGGTCGACCTCACCCGTTGCAGCAAGGTGCGCGTCCGCGCGTGGGGGCGAGGCAGCGGGCCAGCGCGCGCCGAACGCGAGCCAGAGCGCGGCCGCGACGACGAGGACGGCGACGAGGAAAGCGATGAAGCGGCGAGACAAGGAATGAAGATGAGTCGCGGCGAACGCCTACTGTTATAGAAGGCCCGCCGGACATTGGCATGGGCTGGCAGTTTTCAAAATCCGAAATCCGACGTAGCGGAAGCCGTAAGGCTTTCGGATTTGAACGAAACGCTTACGCGTGGCGGGCTGTCGCTTCGCTCGGGACCGCTACACATGCAGTTCGATTAGCGATCCTGAGAGGGAGGTCGCGCCCGACCTCCGGGCGGGCCGATGCGAGGCGCACCTCCTCACGGGACGCTCGGTGAGTCTCGATAACATCCGGTCGACAATGGCTGGGTCGGACCTCCGACCCAGCTTGCGGGCTTAATCAGCGGAGACGCTCAATTGCTCCCGTTATCCAGATCGTTGAGGAGCGTGGTGCGCGCTGTGGAGGTGAGCGCGGTGAAGAACGACAGCCCAGTGCTGCTTTGGAGCGAACTCGCCGTGGTGAGATAGTTCGTCCAAGGCGTGCTGCGGATGCCGGAGATGTTCGGCACGCGCAAGGCGATGACGCGGGTGCCGGATGGATTCGCGTTGATGCGCGTGACCGGCGAGCCGCTGCCGGTGGGCACGAGAATCGCGATTTTCCAATTGTACGAAGGGACCGTGACGACGTTGGCGCCGATCGTGCCTTTTGAGCCATACCCGCCGGACATGATCAGCACCTCGCGCCCGGTGCTGTTGGTGAGATTGCGGCAGTAGGTCTCGAAACTGGCCCAGATGCCTTGGTTGTTATCGGGCGTTTGCGGCTGGATGTTGGTCAGGATGAACGTCTGCGTGCAGTCCGAGAGCGTGACGTTGCGGTCGGCGTTGGGGCACATATGGCCGCGGTCGTAGCCGCTGTTGGTGTAATCGCTGTGCGTCACGCGCTTCATGCCGGCGGGCAGCGAAGTATCGGTGATGAAATTGCCGTCGTAGCGCCCGCTGCCCTGATCGCCCGAGGTGAGGCTCCACGCGACCCAACGCGGAATGCCGTTCGCGCTGACGTACCCGAGGGCGTATTGCGGACGCTGGATCAGGTAATTGCTGGCGCTGGTTCCGGCGCTGCTCGGGTTGCCGAGAACCATCTGGTAGCTGGTGATGATGTAGGCGGACGCAGAGGCGGCCGTGGCCGCGACGATCGTAGCAACGCTGACGATACGGAGTAGTTTCATGTAATCCTGGGGATAGGATGTAACGGTGCGGAATTTATCGGCACGTCCGTCGGCGTCACGACCGGAATCGGCGAAACGGCGATGCGAGCGAAATATTTACAACGAGAATCGCCGTTCGCGCGTGCGCGCGGCGAAGCGTCGTGGACGGCGGGCGTTCGCGTCGGAACCGTCGCGGACGGCGGGCGGATGAAGGGGTATGGCGGATTGCGGGTTTACGTTGATGCACCGCGCCGCGCTGCGAGGCGTTGCATTCCTCGCGTCATCGCTCGTCATCAATCCCTCCCTTCTCGCCTGAATGAAATCGCACCGTGGCATCGAGCACAGCGCGCGGCGCGAGCCGGCAGCGGGCTGGACGCTGCTCGGGCTTGCGATCGGGCTGCTCTGCCCCGCGATCGGGTTGCGGGCATCGACGGCCGCCGATTTTCTCGCCGGTACGGTGGCGAAGTCGGGGAACGAACTCGTCGATTTGCCTTACCGCTATTTGGTTCCTCCAGGATACGATGCCGCACGGCGTTACCCGTTGATCGTGTTTCTCCACGGTTCGGGCGAACGCGGAAACGACAACGCCGCGCAACTCGCGCGTGACGGCAATGGCTCGCTCCAACTCGTGGCGGGCCGCAACCAGACCGAATTTCCCGCGTTCATGCTGGCGCCCCAACTCGGCTTCGGCAGCACGTGGGATCAAAATGCCTTGGGCCAGACGATGCGGGCGATGGCGGCGCTGGCCGCCGAATATTCGATCGACCCCGATCGCATCTACGTGACGGGGCTGTCGCTCGGCGGCGCAGGCACGTATCAGTTCGTGGCGTTGTACCCAGAGGTGTTCGCGGCGGCGGTGCCGATGTCGGCGTATTTGAACAGCGACGTCACGCGCATGAGCGGCGTGCCCATGTGGGCTTTCCACGCCGCTGACGATTTGTCGGTCGCGGTGACCCAGGGGGACCTGGCGGTCGCATTCTTGCGCGCGACGGGTGACCAGGTGATCTACACGCGCTATGCCGTCGGCGGTCACGGCATTTGGCCGACGGCGTACGGCAATCCGTATTTGATGCCCTGGCTGATGGCGCAGCGGCGTCATCAGGCGGCCGCGGGTGTGCCGCTTATCGACATTGCGTCGCCGGCCAAGCTGCCGTCGCTCGAAACGCAGGGCCCGCTGGTGGTTTCCGGCACGGCGGCATTTCCCGGCGGCACTGCGTTCGACGTTTATGGAACGTACACGCCCGTGAATGTGGGGCCGCTGGCCGACGGGTTCGGCGCCGCCCAGGCGAGTGGGAGCGCCGAGTGGTCGATTGCGCCGGCGCCATCGGACGCCACCGCAACGTATTTCATGGTGTTCGCTCGCGGACCGACGTGGGGCATGGGTTTGGTGGGTGGCGGTGCGACCACCGTGAACAACCTCGTTTGGATCATACCGCGATCGGCGAGCCCGACGCCGCCTGCAATCGCGGTCACGTTGCCATCGGCTACCGGCAGCTGGACCACGGCGGAGCCGCGGGTCGATGTCGCCGGTATCGTCATGGTGCCGGCCGGCGGTAGCATGCTGCAGCAAATCACGTGGACGAACGATCGGGGCGGGCAAGGCGTCGCAACGCGATCCGCGGCAAACGACAGCTGGAGCGTCGTCGGAGTCGCGCTTCGGCCGGGCGATAATCGCATCACGATTCGGGCGATGAATTCGGTGAGCGTATGGAGCAGCACGCAGCTCGTCACGCATTCGACGCAAGCGCCCGAACTCGCGGCGCCAACGATTGCGACTCAGCCGCAAAGCGTGGTGGTCGCGCCGGGAGCGGATGCGATGCTCGCGGTGACGGCGACCGGCGTGGGCCCGCTGAGCTATCAGTGGGACAAGAATGGCCAAGCGATCGCCGGAGCGACGTCGGACACGTTGATGATGAGCGCGGTCCAGCCGAGCGACGCCGGCAACTACGCGGTTCGAGTCGCGAATGCGGCCGGCAGCTGCGTCAGTACGCTCGTGGCCGTGTGGGTGAGTACGACTTCGGTGCCGAGTGGCCGGCTCGAGAATCTGTCGGTGCGGGCCGTGGCCGGCACCGACGATCAGACCTTGATCATTGGTTTTGTGGTGAGCGGCGAAGGCGGCCTGCCCGTCTTGATCCGCGGGTGGGGGCCGGCGTTGAAGGCGAGCCCGTTTAATATCGCGGGCGCGTTGGCGGATCCGTTGCTTGCTTTGTTTCAAGGCAACAGTCGCACCGCGGAGAACGACGATTGGGGCGGCGGCAGCACGGCGGTCGCCGCCGCGAATGCGGTCGGCGCCTATCCGTTCGAGGCCAGGAGCAAAGACGCAGCGCTCTTCGCTTCGGTCTCACCGGGCGCGAACAGCGCGCACGTCATCGCGGCGAGCGGGGGCGCCGGGGTGGGAATGGCGGAGGTATACGATGCGAGTGGCAGCGTAGCCGGCATCGCGTCGGCGCGGCTCGTCAATTTGTCGGCGCGCGCGCACGTGGGCACGGGCGACGCCGTGCTGATCGGTGGTTTTGTCGTGGGTGGCTCGGGACCGCTCACGGTGCTCGTGCGTGCGGTCGGCCCAGGCTTGAAGCAGTTCGGCGTGAGCGATCGGCTCACGGATCCGACGATCGAGCTCCACGCGAATGAGGCCGTGCTGCAGTCGAACGACAACTGGTCGGAGGCGAGCAATGCGGTCGAGGCGGCGGAGTGGAGCGCGAAGGTCGGATTCCCGCTGTCTGCCGAGTCGAAGGACGCGGCGATTTTGGCCACGCTCATGCCCGGCGCGTACACGGCGGTCATTCGCGGAGTGAATGCGACGACTGGCGTCGCCCTCCTCGAGATCTATGAAGTGCGCTCGGCCACCGGGAGATTCTAGTCGAGGAACGGCTGCCGGGCGGGTCTACGTCGGCCGGAGCTCGTGCGCTCGCTCCAGAATTTCTGGCTGGGCCACAACAAATTTGCGGAGCAAGTCGATTTCAGCGTGTGAGTCCTGGCGGTGAAGAAAGGAGAAGGAACCACGAATGGACACGACGGGACACGAATGGCGGGACCTCGAACCTTGCCCGCGAATGACGCGAATGGACGCGGATGACGGAGCGATGAAACAAGCTTCAGCCAATGGCGGGTCCCTCCGCTCGCTGGTGCTCGCAGCTACGGTGCCGGGCTCGGCCGTTCGAGGGATCGACAGGGCTCAGGAAAGCTTAGGCGGCGCACTTAGGCTTCGGGAAAATATGCCCTGCCTTTATCCGCGTGGATTCGTGCTATTCGCGGGAGGGTCTATTGGCTTGAGCACGAGCAGGAACGCGCAGCGCGCAGGAGGGCTTCAAGGAAGTAGTAGTTGGCGTAGTTGAGCGGTACGTCGACTTCGCTGCGTCCCGGGACGCAACCGGCGGAATGTTTCAGCAAGAACCCACCGTTCTCGCCGACCGTGGCGCGGTAGGCGGGTGAGCTCAACGAAGCCAGTTGATCCATCGCGAAATCGCGGTACGCGACGGCTTCCGGCGTTGGCAGTAGCGTCGCGAGCTCCAACAGCGCGGAGGCGATGACCGCAGCGGCGGAGGCATCGCGTGGCTCCCGGGGAATCTTCGGGGCATCGAAATCCCAATACGGCACTTTGTCCTCGGGCAGCCGTGGGTGATGCATCACGAAAGCGGCGATGCGCTTCGCCTGGTCGAGATACTCTGGCTTTCCGGTTTCGCGCGCCATGAACGTATATCCATACAGCGCCCAGGCCTGGCCTCGCGCCCAGGCCGATTCGTCGGCTGCGCCTTGATGCGTTTGCCGTTTGCGCACCGCGCCGGTTTTGGGGTCGTAGTCGACGACATGATAGCTGCTCGCGTTGGCGCGGAAGTGGTTGCGTCGCGTGACATCGGCGTGGCTGATCGCGATGTCGCGGTACTTGGGTTCGCCGCTCGCTTGCGCGGCCCAGAGCAGCAGCTCAAGGTTCATCATGTTGTCGATGATGACGGGGAAGGGCCACTCGGCGCGAGTGTCCCACGATTTGATGCAGCCGACGTTCGGATTGAACCGACTCGCGAGAGACTCGGCCCCGGCGAGAAGCACCTCGCGGTAGTGAGGATCGGCCGAAATCCGCCACCCCTGGCCAAAGCTACAGAGCAGCATGAAGCCCACGTCATGAGTGCGCCGATTGCTCTTCATCGCTTCGAGCCCGGCGGAGTAGGTCGCAGCGGGGACGCGCCACGCGGCATCGTGAGCTCGGCGATCAACCACAACGCGCCCGGGAAAAAGCCGCTCGTCCAATCCGCCGCGCGCACGCACGCGAGCTTGCCACGCTCGAAGGTGCGCGGATAGCGGCGAGGGCCGGGCGTCGCAGCCAACAGCATGGTGTATTGCGCCGCGGCAACGGCCGCATTTTCCCGGAGGAGCGAAGCCAAGCGAGGGGCGTCCGCGGGACGCGACGAGGCGGTCGAAATGAAAGGAGGCACGAGGAGCCGTCGCGCGACATGCACGCCGGCCGGCCCAAAGTGAAAACGCGGTCGCCAGACTCGACCCCTTTAGGCGTTTACGGTAAACACCTCGGCGCACTGCGCGCGTGGAGGCTCGCGACGCGGACGCTAAGCCGTAGCGATGCCGTTGGAGGTGCGGCGCGTGTCCTCAACCCGCTGGGTGCGAGCGCCCATCGAGCAGCGCGTTGCGGACAAGGCGCTCCGCCTCCACGCGATTGCTCACGAGAAAAGTACGGCAACTGAATCGTTACGCCTTACTGCGGCGCCGGCGCCGAGTCCGCGGGGCGTGCGGTGGCCGTGGCGGGCCCGCCAGGCCGGCGGACTTGCCCGCACGATTGGCAGGTCGGCGCGTCGGGATCGCCGGTCGCGGTTGCAACAGAGCGCGCATATTCGTCACGCAGGTCGCGCGCGGCGGGCGCATCGACTTCTTCCCATCGTTCGAGGCACTGCTCGATGGCGCGCGTGCGTGCATTGCGTTCGGCGATTTGTCGCGCGAGACGCGCGGCAAGATCCGGTGCGTACGTGACGACGGCGTTCACGTAGGCGACGATGGTCGCCTCGCGGGGCGTACCGGCGGGGAGGGCGGCGACCCATTCGCCGGCAGCGGCGGGGTCGATCGGCGCCCAAACCTCGAGCGCAGCCTCGAGGGCGCGCTCGCGCGTCGCGGGCTCTTCGTTGTGCCATGCCCATTCCACGGCGGCGCGCGGCGATTGTTTGGCCCAGATCGAGGCGACGGCCGCAGCGGCTTGAATGCGCAAGTCCCCGGGCGGCAGAGTCGCAACGTACGCGGCGGCGTCGCCCGGGTTTTGGTTGGCCCAGCTTTCGGCCAAGCTCACGCGCGCCGAGTCTTTGCCTGGGCTCGCGGGCAACCGGTCGATCCAAGCCATCGCCGCCTTGCGATCGATCGGCGCCCAGCCGTGGGCGACATTGGCGATCAGATCGTCTTTTGCACCGCTGGCGGGAAGCTTTTCGACCAAGGCGATGGCGGCCACCGGGTCGAGGCGCACCCAGGCATAACCGATCGCCTTGAGCGCGGAGTCTTTGGCACCTCCGGCCGGCAAGTGCTCCGCCCACGCGAGCGCGGCCTTCACATCGGATTGCGCCCACAGATCGGCGATCAGCGTGACGGTGTCGTTGCGCGCCACGCCGGCGCCCAAGGTCGCTGCGGCAGCCGCGGCGCGAGCGGGGTCTTTGCGAACGAAATTGGCGGTGGCGATCCGTAGTGCGTCGGACTTGAGCCGGCCCTCGGGCAGCTTCGCGATGTGCCCGAACGCATCCTCCGGCGCCAACTCACTCCAACGCGTGAGCACCGCCTGTTTCCACACGAAAACTTCGCGCAGCTCATCGAGCTTGTCGGCCGCGCCGAGCGCATCGGCGATGTCGGCTCGCGAGAGGCTGGCGGCGATTTCGAGCAGGCGTTGCAGTCGCTGCTCGACGTTTCTTTCCTGCCGGGCTTGCGCGAGCCGCGTTGCGAAGGTCGGCGTGCCGGTTTGTGGCGACGCGGCGGCGGAGGTC
>CBINOT010000238.1:0-8405 GCA_966252355.1 uncultured Opitutus sp.
CTCGACCGCGGTGCTCGATCCGTTTGGTCAGATCTTTCTGCGGATGCTGTTCTTTGTGGTCGTGCCGCTGGTGTTCGCGTCGCTCGCGGCCGGCGTCGTGCAACTCGGCCGGCTGGACCGGCTCGGGCCGCTCGCGGGACGCACGTTCGCGCTGTTCTTCCTCAATATGGCGATCGCGGTCGCGCTGGGGTTCGTGATGATGAATGTCGTTCAGCCGGGCAATCACCTCGATCCGGCGGCGAAGACTCGGTTGCTCGCCGAGTTTGGCGGCGCGGCGCAGAAGCACATCGCGACGGGCGCGGCCAATCCGGGGATGAGCTTCGCGACGCTGGTCGAAATGTTCATGCCGAAGAATCTCCTCGGCGCGGTCGTCGGGCACACGAACAACGTCATTGGCGATGTGCTGCCGCTGATCTTGTTCGCGATTCTCGTCGGCGCCGCCGGCACGCAACTGAACGATGCGAAGCGTCGTAGCCTCCAACATGGCTTGGAACTCGTGACCGAGCTGATGACCGGCATCGTCAATTTCGCGCTCAAGTTGGCGCCCTATGCGGTGCCGGCGATGATCTATAGCGTGATCGTGAAGATCGGGATCGATATCCTCGTCGCGCTCGGGGTGTTCGTGCTCGGCTGCGTGGCGGTGATGTTGTTGCACCTCTTCGGCACGATGTCGCTTTGGATTCGATTCTGGGCCAAACGCTCGCCGGCCGCGGTTTTCCGCGACATCCGCGCGGTGCTGATCACGGCGTTTTCCACGAGTTCGAGCAACGCCACGCTGCCGGCGGCGCTCGCCTGCGCCAAAGACACGTTGAAGCTGCAGCCGAGCGTGGCGGGATTTGTTCTGCCGCTCGGCACGACGATGAACATGAGCGGCACGGCGCTTTATGAAGGCTGCGTGGTGCTGTTCGTCGCGCAGGTGTTCGGCGTGCCGCTTTCGATTTCGCAGCAGATCACGCTGTTGTTGCTCGCGGTGCTCAGTGCCGTCGCGGTGGCGGGAATTCCAGGTGGATCGCTGCCGTTGATCGCGGTCCTGCTGAATCAGTTTGGCGTCCCGCCCGAGGGCATCGGCATCGTGCTCGGCGTCGACCGGATTCTGGACATGACACGCACGATGACGAACGTCGGTTCGGACATGGTGACGACGCTGGTCGTGGATGCGAAGACACCGCGGGTCGCGGAAGACGACGAAGGCGGATGAGCCCACGAAACATACGAAGGACACGAAAAAGTACCCGACCCGACGTGCCCACGGTACCGAGGGAAACATCAGCCACACACGGATGACACGGAATTTAGAAGTGACGTCGTTGAGCGCGGTGGTGTTGGCGGCCGGACGATCCACACGAATGGGTCGGGAGAAAGCATTGATCGAAGCGGACGGCGCGCCGATGTGGCGGCGGCAACGCGAGGTGCTGGCACGCGCGGGTGCGACGGAGATTTTTTTGTCGGCGCGGACGGACCAGGCCTGGGCGTATGCGACGACCGGCTTTGCGGCGGTGGTGAATGACTCGATGCCCGATTGCGGGCCGATCATGGGCATCACGGCGGCGATCGAACGCACCACCCAGCGGCATGTCGCCGCGCTCGCGATCGATCTGCCGCAGATGCCAACCGACTGGTTTTCGGCTTTGCTCGAGCAGTGCGGCGCCGGCGTGGGCGCAGTCGGCCGGCGCGAGGGATTCTACGAACCGTTGGCGGCGATTTATCCGAAGGAAATGATGTGGCTCGCGTGGGAGACGATTGCGCGGGGCGAGTACTCGCTGCAGGGACTCATTGACGCCGCGGTACGCGCTGGGCTTTTGCACGTGGTGGAAATCGACGCCCGGCAAGCGGCTTGGTTTGAGAATCGAAACGTTCCGTAGGTCGTCGTAACCGTTCGTGATTTGCCGCACATCACGACGGCTGTGCCCGCGAATCCTTGCGGATGGTGCGGGGTCTGAATTCGCGTCGATCCGCGTGATTCACGGGCGAAAACGCTACGCGTAGCGGTCTTCGGTCCAGGGATCGGCGGTGTTGGAGTAGCCCCGCACTTCCCAGAAGCCGAGTTTGTCGTTTTCGAGAAAGGCGATGCCGCTGACGAACTTTGCGCCTTTCCAGGCATATAGTTTCGGAATGATCACCCGCGCCGGTCCGCCGTGCTCGCGTGACACGGGTTTGCCTTCGAACGAAGTCGCGATCAGCACGTCGTCATCGAGGCACTTCTCCAAGGTGACATTCGTCGAGTAGCCGTCGTAGCTCGTGAAGTACACGTGCTTCGCTTCCGGCTTCGGTCGCGCCAATTCGTACAGCGTCGTGAACGCGACGCCACCCCAACGGCAGTCGTACTTGCTCCAGGTCGTGACGCAGTGGAAGTCGCTGACATCTTCGACCTGCGGCAAGGCGTTGAACTGATGCCAACTGAGCTCGGTGGGATTTTCGACCAGGCCGTCGAGCTTCAGCCGCCATTGGGCGAGCGGTATCTCCGGTTGCACGCCGAGATCGAGGACGGGAAACTTGTCCGTGAGCTTTTGCCCGGGTGGCAGTCGCTCGCGTGAGGCCACGGGCTGCGCGCGAACGCCGCGGGCCTTTTGTTTTTCGGCCCAGCGCTGCTTTGCCTCGATGTAGCGCTCTTTCGACATGGGACGACGGTAGTGGGGGCGGTGGGAGGCGCAAGCGGGGTGCGTGGTGGCGCCCGACGTCTCCATCGGGCTTCTGTCGAACGCGTTCAAACCAGCCCGATGGGACATCGGGCTCCGCCCTGTCGCGGCTACTTGAACTGAGGCTCAGCCCGCCATGGCGCGGATGGTGGGCTCGAAGCGCGGGAGGTCGGCGAGGGTCACGACGTCGGCGGGGCCGCGGCCCCAGCCGCTGGCGCTGGGCCAGACGCCGCGGACCAAAAAGTTCTCGTGCGCGGGCAACATGCTCGCGAGATGCAGATAATCTTTCTGGTCCTTTTCGTCGCGGACGCGGCTGATCAACTCGGGCGGGATCGTGGTGATTTGTCCGCTCGAGACATAAGCGAGGTCGTTCAACGCGACGAACGGCCGGCAGTCGGCCAGCGTGGTCGCCGGCCGTGGCGTCTCCCCTTGAAGATAGCGGAAATACTCGAGGTGATTCTCCACCAAGGGATCGAACGGATCCATCAGCAGCTTTTCGACGCGACCGTCGTTCCAGCGCACCTCGATCTGATGGCCGACCGCATAGCGCAGCGTGGCCTTGTCGCAGAGCACCATTTCGCAGTGGGCGCTGATGCCGGAACAGGCGTGCGACATCGCAAAACGCAGCGTGACGCCTTCCGCGGTGTCCGCTTCGACGAAGAAGGTGTCAGCGCCTTGGATCGCGTGCGCCCGATAGAGCTCGGACCGCACCGCGGCGATTTTCGCCCAGCTAAACAGATCGGGACGCCCCGTCCAAAAAAGAAGATTATGGACGAAGTGCGCCATCGCGTTGCCGAAGCAGGAATCGACGACGATGTGGCCGTCGGCAACCAAGTGTCCGGCCCAGTTGTTGCGGCCGAAGTAGCTCGCGGGTCGCGGCCACAGGGCGCTGAGCGTCGCGCCGCGGATGGCGCCGAATTCGCCCGACAGCAGCCGCGACTTCAGCGAGAGCCGGCACTTTTCGATGATGAAATTGAAACCCACCAGCGACGATTTCCGCGCGCGGGCATCGGCGGCGATCATGCGCTCCAGCTCGGCGTGATTCAGCGTCGGCGGTTTTTCGAGATAAACGGGCAGGCCGAGCGCGGTCGCGGCGGCGTGCATCTCGGCGTGCAATTGTATCGGCGTCGGCACGACAATGACGTCGAGCCGCCGATGGCAGGCCTCGAGCATCGCGCGATAATCGGTGAACAGCTCGACGCCGCGCGCCGCCAGCCGCCAGTTGTGCTGCTCGCTGGCGAATGCGGCCAGATTCGGATCGCAGGTGCAGACGAGCTTGGCGCGGCCCCGTTCCTCCAGCCGCGCGATCGCCTGATGATGCGATCCCGCAAACCCGCCCATCCCGATGATGCCGATTTGGACGGCGTTCTTCACACGATCTTCAACTTGGGAAGGTCTTGTCCATCGATCAGCCCGACCGGCTGGCCGCGGCTGTTCACGACGATCAAGTCATCGATTTTGTGCGCCTCGAAGGCGCGCAGCGCGTCCACGCCGAGCGCGTTTTCCGAAATCACCTTCGGATTGCGCGTCATGAAGGTCGAGACCGGTTGCTGCAGGAAATTCGGGCCGGTCAGCGCGCTGCGGCGAAAATCGCCATCGGTGAGAATGCCGGTGAGGCGCCCGCTTTTCCCGTGCACGAGCGCGATGCTGCCGCTCTTGGCCTTCGTCATGGCGAGGATCGCGTCCTGGGTGGACACCGTTTCGCGGGCGATCGGCAGACGCTCGCCGGTGCGCATGATATCTTTCACGCGCAGCAACAACACCCGGCCGAGATTGCCGGCGGGGTGATATTTCGCGAAGTCGTCGCGCGTCAGGCCGCGCGCCTCGAGCAGCACCATCGCCAAGGCATCGCCGAGCGCGAGGGCGGCGGTCGTGCTCGCCGTCGGCGCGAGCTTCAGCGGGCACGCCTCGCGCGGCACGCGATAGATCAGCTTGAAGTCCGCGCCGCGCGCGAGCTCCGAGTCCGGCGTGCTGGTGAAGGCGACGATGCGCACCCCGAAACGCTTCAACATGGGCACGAGCCGCAGGATTTCCTCGGAGGTGCCGCTGTTGCTCAAGAGCAGGGCGAGATCGCCGTCGTCGACCAGGCCGAGATCGCCGTGCAGGGCTTGGGTCGCGTCCAGGAAGCAGGACGAAAGCCCCGTGCTGTTGAACGTGGCGGCGATCTTCTGGGCGATCGGGGCGTTTTTGCCGACGCCGCTGAAAATCAGCTTTCGGCCCCGCTCGCGGGTCTCCTCGACCGCGCGGGCGGTGGCGGCGAATTCCGGGCCCAGATCGCGCGCCGTCGCATTCAGCGCGGCGGTCTCGATGCGAATGCAAGCTCGCGCGCGCGCGATGGCGGTTTTGGGTAAAAGAGCCATTTAGGGTTTGAGTCGTCGGCTGGGAGGTTGCGGAATTTACCGTGATCGAGTGTTCGTTCAATCCCTTTCCCTGGAGATGAAGGTCCGTCGTATTTTCGCCGTCGTGTCGGTCGTCGCCGCCGTGTTCCTCAGCACGGGATGCGGTGGCAATGGCAATGCGCCGACGCCGGACGAAACGTCCGATCCGCTGTATCAGCAAGCGCAGGACCTGAAAAAACAGGGGCGCAATAACGAGGCACTGAACGCCTTCCTCAAGGTGATCGATCGCCGCGGCGAAACCGGCGCCCCCGAGTCGCATCTCGAAGCCGGTGCGCTGTACCGCACTTGGGCGAAAGATCCGTTCGAGGCGTACCACCACTTCCGCAAATATCTCGAGCTTCAGCCGAACGGCCCGCGCGCCGAAATGGTGCGCGGCCAGCTCGACGCCGCGAAACGCGAAGTCGCGCGCATTCTGCAGGCGCCGCCGGGCGATCAATCGATGCGCATCGGCCAAAACGAAGAGACGGAGCAGTTGCGCCGGCGCGTGCAGGACCTCGAAGCCGAGCTCAGCACGCTCCGCGGGTCGGCGCCGGTGACGACGATGCATTCCGCCCCGCCCTTGATTCCGCTGCCGGACGATGCGCGCGGCGGCGCGGTGGCGAACAACGCATCGAACGAATCCGTGATCACGCCGGTGCAAACGCCGCCGGCCGACGGGTCGCCGTTTGCGCGGCCGTTGATCACGCCGGCGAGTTCACCGCCGCGCGCGTCGCCGCCCGCGCAAGCCGCCCCCTCGACGCCGGAACGCGTCGCCACGAATCCGACGCGTCCGAGCGCGCCGCAAAGGACGGCCGCGCCCGCGGCGGGGCGTCGCTCGCATACCGTGACGAGCGGCGAGAAATCGTTATGGGGCATTGCGCGCCAGTACTACGGCAAGCCGAGCGCGGCGCAGGTGCAGGGGATCTTTCAAGCGAACCGCGACGTGATGAAGAGCGACAGCGATCTCCGCCCGGGGATGGTGCTGCGGATTCCGTGACGGGCGGGTGCGGGGCTGAAGAGAGAGCCCACTAAACACACGAAGGACACGAAAGAAGCGCGCGGTGGGAATGGCGTACCGTACGAGCGGTCTCTTGTCGCTGGGCGCCGTGAGCCCGGCCGGGGTCTGGGACCGCAGCTACATTTGTGTCGGCGGCATCGGTGTTCATTCTCCTTGTCAGGCGGGACCGGTTGGTTGGAGGTTCGTCCGGCAATGCCGCGCACGTCTCAACGCACTTCCGTTTTCACCGAGTCGCTGATTCGCGAAATGTCGCGCGTGGCGGCGCGGTACGGCGCGATCAATCTGGCGCAAGGCTTTCCGGATTGGGATCCGCCGGCGGCGCTCGTTACCGCGGCGAAAACGGCGATGGACGAGCATCGTCATCAGTACGCGGTGACGTGGGGCGCGCCGGAATTGCGCCAGGCGCTCGCGGCGAAGCTGACTGCTTTCATGGCCGTCCCGGTCGATCCGGAGCGCGAACTCGTCGTCACCTGCGGCGCCACCGAGGCGATGATGGTGTCGATGATGACGGTCTGCGATCCCGGCGATCGCGTGGGTTTGTTCTCGCCGTTTTACGAGAATTACTCGGCCGACGCGATTCTCTCGGGTGCGACGCCCGTGCACGTGCCGTTGCATCCGCCGGATTATCGTTTCGATCCCGACGAGCTGCGGCGGGCGTTTGCGAGCGGGTTGAAGGCGTTCGTGCTCTGCAATCCCTCGAATCCCTGCGGGCGCGTGTTCACGCGCGACGAACTCGGACAAATCGCGGCGCTGGCGGAGGAGTTCGACGTGTGGGTGCTCACGGACGAAGTCTATGAGCACATCGTTTTCGCGCCGCACCGGCACACGTATTTCGCGACGCTTCCGGGGATGGCGCGCCGGACGCTGATGTGTTCGTCGCTGTCGAAAACGTTTTCGATCACCGGCTGGCGCTTGGGCTATGTGCACGCGGCGCCGGAGGTGATCGCGCAGGCGCGCAAGGTGCACGACTTTCTCACGGTCGGCGCCGCCGCCCCGCTGCAGCATGCGGTCGTCACGGCGCTGAAGTTTCCGCCGAGCTACTATGCCGAGCTGGCGAACGAGTACGCGCGATCGCGCGACATTTTGCTGAGCTATCTCGATCGCACGGGGCTGCGCTATACGCGACCGGAAGGCGCGTACTTCGTCATGGTCGATATTTCGCCGTTCGGCTACGCGAGCGACGTTGAGTTTTCGCACTGGATGGCGCGGGAAATCGGCGTGGCGCCCGTGCCCGGCTCGAGTTTTTTCGCGAATGGGGAGAATCGCTATGTGCGGCTCAACTTCGCCAAGAGCCCGGCCACCTTGCACGCGGCGGGCGAGCGTTTGCTCCGGCTGAAGCGGTGACGAACGACGTCGCGGAGGGCGTGGGGCTTGCGGGCGAACCCGAAACGCTCGCGTGTTCCGTTACGGGCGCCGGCGTCAGCTCAGGTCGAAGAGCGGCGTGCTTTGGCCGGGCTCGACGATCGAGAACTCGCAGGTGCTGAGCGTCACGCGGACGTCGGCGAAGGCCAGTTCGACGGCGGCGCGCGAGTTACATTCGCGGGAGAGGTGGGTCAGGAAGACGCGCCGCCAGCGCGGGCTCGCGACGGTGGCGAGCAGTTCGCGCGCGGCGAGATTCGAGAGATGGCCATGGCGGCCGCTGATGCGCTGCTTTGTCGACCAGGGGCGCCGCATATCGGCCTTCAGCAATTCCGGGCAATGGTTCGACTCGACCACGACCACGTCGCATTCGCGGATGCACTCGTGCACGTTTTGCGGCGCGTAGCCCAGGTCCGTCAGCACGACGACCGAGCGCCGCGGCGAAAATAAATCGCCGTCCGCGCCGGTCGTGAAGCGGAAGCCGACCGGCTCTTGCGCGTCGTGCGGCACGGCGAAGCTTTCGATTTCGAGATCGCGGAAACGAAAACGCCCGCCCGTCTGGAAAATCTGCCAATCCGGCCGATGCGCCAGGCCCCCCTGCACCGCGCGCGCCGTTGCGGCATTGGCGAACACCTGGATGCGCGGAAACTTTTTCAAGCCTTCGATCCCGGCGCAGTGATCGCCATGCTCGTGGGTGAGAAACACGGCATCGATCCGATCGAGCGATTCGCCGACGGCTTCCAGCATCGCGCCCAGCCGCCGCGCCGAAAAACCGGCGTCGACCAGCACGCGGGCATTCTCGGTCATCAACAGCGCGGAGTTTCCCGAGCTGCCGCTGCCTAAAATGCAAAACCGCATCGCCATGCTGCGTTCAATCGGCGCGCGCCAGCGGCGCCAATACTTTTTTGGCCAACGGCGCGCCGAAGCGCACGTACCAAGGAAATCCCGAAGTTTGCGTCGATGGGGGCGGCGGCATCGACGCGCCAGAGCCCGGAATCTAGCCAAGCTGTTACC
>CBINOT010000239.1:0-8298 GCA_966252355.1 uncultured Opitutus sp.
CCATGGCCAGGAGCTCTTCCAGCGGGCCGAAGCCGAGCATGTCGTCGGCGGCTTTGTAAATTTCGTCGGTCAACTTGTCCTTGTAGTCGGAATCGGCATTCGCGGGGAGCCGTCCGTGCTTCTGGGCGAAGACATAGCTTCTGGCGGCGTTGCCGAAGGCCGCGGACATGTGGCGGTAGCTGTCGGTCAGCGTTGCGCCGTTGAACGTGTCGTTCCGGAAGCTGCTGGGATCGCGAACCAGGACCGGCTGGTACAGCGCCTTCATTTTGTCCTGGTACGTGCCATTCCCGGTTTCCAGATACATTTCGCACAGCGCCCAGGCCAAGTCGTCCACGTCGGCAAATTCGTTGCCGAAGTGTTGAATGTATTGGTACGCGCTCGAGGGTCGCATGCGATTGCTGTTCGTTTCCTGGCCGCCATAGTCGCCTCCGAAGGCCGTTATTTTTCCTTCGAGATACGTCCACGCGGTGGTCGCGATCGTGCGATATTTTGCGGCGTCAGCCGGATAGGCCGTGTTGAATGCCGTACAGTTGGCCGCCTGCAGGAGCGCGGCGATGCCCGACGCCGTCACCGCGGATTGTTTCGGCCACGCCGATTGCTCGACGCCGTTGTTCGGCGGTCCGCCCTCGTATTCGCCGAAGCGGGGATACACGAGATAGTAGAAACCGGTCGCGTTGTTGGCGTTGTCCTTTTCGGCGGCGCTCGCGAGAAAGTCTGCTTCCCATTTCGCCGCGCGCAGGAGGTCCCCGGTGGACGTGCCGTCGCGCGGCGTCCCGAGATTGTTCAGCGCCGCTACTCCGGGCAGATTGTCCACGGCGAAGAGCAGATAATGCAGCAGGGCGGCGCTGTTGTAGATGTAGCGGCTATAATCACCGGCATCGTGATGGCCGTGTTTGGTGGCCGTCATGCCGAAGCGTTCGAAGGGCAACGCGAGGGTGGCGTCGGCGCGGCCAACTTGCTGCTGCACGATGTCAGAGGGCCATGCATCGTTGTTGAGGTGAGAGGTCACGAGGTCCCATGGCTGGGTCAACGTGCCGGGGCCGCTCGATTGGAAGGCAACGCGCTCATTCCCTGAGGACAGGTTGTCCCACGGGATGTAGACGGGATCGTCGTGGCAGATGTCGTGCGTGAATCGCGTGAACGGCGTCAGCAGTGCGGTGCCGCAACGTTGATGGTAAAGGCCGAGCGCGTAGGTTCGCGCAAACGCATAGGCGATTCCGCTATCGACGCGGAACGGGAATGAAACGCCCATCTTGTCGACTTTCAGCCGGTAAACACCGTTCGCCGCGAGCGGTGCGGAGGTGAAGTCCGCCTCGTAGACGACTTGGTTGTACCAGACGGGATTGTTGGACGAATCGACCTCGTGCCGCGGATCGAGCGTGCCGTTTGCCACGGCGGTGCCGTTGGTGTCGATGATGTGGAAGGCCAGCGTAGCCGGGGTGAGCTCGCCCATGTCGCCGAGATAGTAGCCGACGAACGCGATCTTCGGCCAACTCGCGCCTGGGAGATAGCCTTCCTGATTCACGTGCAGCGCCGGGTTGAACCGCAACGGGTCCGCTTTCGCGTGAAATTCCCAGTTATGATTGTCGCGGTTGAAGGTGACGGTGACGTCGACGTTGGCGCCCTCCGGGATCTCGGCGTTGAGTTTCAAGAAGAGATGATTCGTCACCGTGAACTCGAAGGGGCCGTCGGCCATGTTCAGCGGCTTGCTCTGATCGATGCTCTTCCGCGGGGCATGCAGCGTGTGGCGGCGGAAGCCTACTTCCGTCACGGTCGTCGAGCCGCCGCCGGTCCAGCTCACCGTGATGTCGCCCGGCGCCGGTCCCGTGTGGTTGACCCAATTCCAGCTATCGGGCGCGCCGTTGGGCTGAGTGACGCGGCTAATGTGGACGAGCTCCAGCAGGGTCGGCGTGAGGATGTGCATCGTTTCTGCGCCTGCTGGCGGGGGCCGCACATCCGCGTAATCCGCCTCCGCATACGTTTCGTTCGACGGAGGATCGCCGATGGTGAGCGTGGCGGGGTCGCTCGTCACGCTGGCTTGGGCGTTCGTCACGGTGACGGTGTAGCCCGCCACGTCGGAGTTTTGTACGCTCTGGATCGTATACGCCGCATCGGTGGCGCCGGAGATCGGCGACGTATTTTTCTTCCACTGATACGCGAGCGGGGCGGTGCCCGTCGCGGTGACGTTGAACGTGACCGACGAGCCCAAGGGGGCGATTTGGTTTTGCGGCTGCGCGGTGATTTGGGGCGGCGACGTCGTGACCGTGAGCGTGGCCGGCTCGCTTTGCTTCGAGCCCGCGCTGTTCGTGACCGTCACGTCATACGATCCTTGGTTCGCGACTTGAACATTGTTCAGCGCGAGCGTCGCGGAATTCGTGCCGATGTTCGCGCCGTCTTTCCGCCATTGGTAAGTCAACGGTGCGCTGCCGCTCGCTACGACGGTGAACGTGACGCTGGAGCCTGCCGGTACCGTTTGGCTCTGCGGCTGCGTGCTGATGTCGGGGGGAAGGGGATTCCCCTGAACGACCAGCGCGACGTCCGCGGTGTCGGTCCAGCCATTGGCATCGAGGGCGCTCCAGCGAACGTGAAACGTGCCCGTTTGGGTGGCCTGCACTCGCATCGATCGCGAACTCGTGCTCGCTCCGCCATACCACGCATCTTTCGGGTCGAGCAAGGTCAGTCCGGTCGCGTTCCCCTCCCAATTCCAATGCCCGGCCGGATCCTGCCACGAAAAGCTGTGCGCCTGCATGTCGCCATTGGGGTCGTTTGCCGTCGAATTGAAGGTGACGGTTTCGCCCGCCTGAGCGGTAACCGTGGCGCTGGGTGAAATGGTCACGACTGGGCGCGTGTCCGCTGAAACCGTGAGCGCGTAAGTGGCGGTGTTCACCCAACCGTCGGGATCGAGCGCGCTCCATTGGATATGAAATACGCCGGCGCGTGTCGGCGTCGCCGTCAGGCTGCGGCTGCTCGACGCGCTGCCGCCGCTCCACCACGTTTCCGGCCCATTGAGGGTAAGCCCGGTGGCATTCCCGGACCAACTCCAGTTTCCGTCCGGATCTTGCCACGACAAGCTGTGCGCTTGGAGATTACCGTCCGGATCGGTGGCATCGGACGAAGTCGTGAAGCTGTTTCCGAGCAGCAATGTGGCGTCGCCGGTTGGCGAGATCGTGACCGTGGGCGGTGTATTCGCGGCGTTGACCACGAGCGTGACCGCCGCGCTATCGACCCATCCGCCAGGGTCGGCCGCGCCCCATTGCACCACAAACGTGCCGGTGCGATCCGCGGTCACCGTGATCGACCGCGAACTGCTCCCGGTGCCGCCGTACCAGGCGTCGGCCGGGCCGCTCAGCGTCAAGCCGTTGGCGCCGCTTCCTTCCTGCCAGCTCCAGCGGCCCTCGGGATCCTGCCAGAAGATGCGATGTACCTGAAGGTCGCCGTCGGGATCGGTGGCCGTCGAGGAAAAGGTGACCGATTGTCCGACCGTGATGGATTGCGACGTGGACGGTGAGATATTGACCGTGGGCGAGGCCGCATGGGCGACCGAAAAACTGCCGGCAAGTGCGACGCAGGCAGCGCGGAACAGGAAGCACCGACAAATGGAAATCATGGTAATGAACAAAACGCGTCAGCATAGGCGAACTCGCCTCAGGCTGGCGGGTGGGTAGCCACCTGCTATCGGGCCGAACGCCGCCCCACTTTGCGGGAGCCGGCGTCCTATTGTTTGAATAGGGAGACATTCGCTGCTACGGTGATCCGCGATTTATCCCTCCTCTATGCACCTCCCTCGTTTCTTCCGTCAGATCGTAGTCGTTTCCGCGAGCGCTGCGGCGCTCGCTTTGATCGCCGCCCCGCCCACGGCCGGCGGCGAGCCGGCCGCGCCGCGTCCGACGATTCGCATCAAAGCGGGAGTATCGGATCCGTTGAAAGACGAGACGGGCGTGACGTGGGACGCCGAGCGGGGCTTCACCGACGGCGATACGGTTGACCGGCCGGATATCGAAATCGTGAACACGAAGACGCCGTCGCTGTACCGGACGGAGCACTACAGCATGACGAAGTTCACGCAGCCGCTGCCGAACGGAAAATACACGGTGAAACTGCACTTTGCGGAGACCTTCGAGGGCATCAGCGGCAAGGGCGAGCGCGTCTTCTCCTTCAACGTCGAAGGGAAAGACTTCAAGAACTTCGATGTCTTCGATGCCGCCGGCGGCGCGCTCCGCGCGTACGTCAAGAGCGTCGACGTGGAGGTGAAGGACGGCGCGCTCGACATCACGTTCACGCCGCAAGTCGAGAATCCGCAGATCAACGCGCTCGAGATCATTCCCGCGTCCTGACGAGGACGGCCGGAGCTGGGCGGCGCCCGTGAGCGGAGCACCGACTCCGCTCAGTTGGCACTCGCAGCTACTTGCCGTAGCTACGGCAAAATCGCCGCATGCCGGCTCTGCCGCACCGGGCGATGGGATTTGTTCGCCGCAGCCGTTGGCGAGGCGGCGTCCGTTTCCGGCGAGAGATACGGCCGCAGAAAGGGCGGCGGGTCATTGCGGCCGCCGCGTTGAAAATCTCGCCACAGTACCGCCGCGACGGGGCCGGTTGCCCGACCCAATTCGCGCGTGAGAAATACGAACACGCGTTCCATCAGCGTGACGAGCGCGATGCCGTGATGGCGTCCTTCCGCTTCATGGAGCCAGTCGCTGAAGCGGAGAAATGTATGGAATGGTGAAGCGCCCTCGGCCCAGAGCATCGGCGCGGTCTCGACAAAGTTTCCGCTGTTGCCGATCAGGTCCCAAAAGCGCGCGAAGCGCCGCAGCCGCTGTAGCGTGGGGAAGTCGAGCGAGCGGTTGCGCAGGATCTCGTACGGCGGCGAAGGCGAATACGCCATTTCCCAGGCGGCGTCGTGACGCACGATCGGTGTGCCGCGCAGCCGCTTCAAAATGCCGAGTTGAATCTCCTGCGGATTCAGCGCGACGAGCCGATCGAACCCTGCCGCGAAGCTTTCCAGCGACTCCCCGGGCAAGCCGGCAATCAGGTCGGCGTGAATGTGCACGCCCGTCTCGCGCCGCAGGAAGCGCAAATTGTCCTCGAGCTTCGCGTAATTCTGCCGTCGGCTAATCAACGTTGCCACCTCGGGGTTGAACGTCTGGATGCCGACCTCGAGCTGCATCTGTCCCGCGGGAAAGCGCGCGAGCAAGGCCCGCAATTCCGGCGGCAGCCGATCAGGGACCATTTCGAAATGCAGGAACAAATCCGGACGCAGCCGCTCGAGGAAGAATTCCAGGATGCGGCGGCTGACGGCGAGGTTGAGATTAAATGTGCGGTCGACGAATTTGAAATGGCGCACGCCGCGCTCGAGCAAACGATCCAGTGCGGCGAGGAACGGTTCGAGCTGCACCTGCCGCACCGGAATGTCGAGCGACGAGAGGCAGAATTCGCAGCTGAAGGGGCAGCCGCGCGACGCCTCGACGTAAATCAGCCGATGCGCGACGTCGTCCGCGGTATATTCGTCGTAGGGCAGGGCGAGCTGAGAGAAGTCCGGGAGAGGTGCCGCGATGATCTTCGGCGGCGGTGGGTGACCAGCGAGGAGGTCGTGACACAGCGCGGCAAACGCGAGATCCGCTTCGCCGGTAATGGTATGGTCCGCGAGACGAACGATTTCCTGGCGGTCCGTTTCATAGCTGACCTCGGGGCCACCCACGACGACCGTGAGGTCCGGTCGGATTTTCTTCAGCAACGCCACGAGTTCCGTGGTGGGCGTTACATTCCAAATGTATACGCCCAGCCCGACGATCCGCGGCTGCTGGGCGAAGATTCGCTCGGCGATCTCGAGCGGACGCTGGTCGATGATGAATTCCTCGAGTCGCGCGCGCCCGCGCAGTTCGCCCAGATTGGCCAGCAGATAGCGCAACCCGAACGAGGCGTGGATGTACTTCGCGTTGAGCGTCGCAAGGACGATGTCGGCCATCGCTGACGAAAGTCGCCGCGCCCTGGAAAAATCTCAACCGCGAAGGGCGGGTGCAGCATCGCCGTGAACGACACCGTCCGGCGACCGGGCCTGCTAATGTTGGACCGAGATTGCGGCGAATTCGGTGTGCCCGTCGCGTGAGTCAAAGTAGCGTGGCGGACGCACCTCATGAAAACGTCACCTCGAAATGTTTTCCCCGCATTGTGCGCGGTCGCTGCCATCGCCTGCATTGTCGTCGGCGCACCTGCGGCGGCGCAGCCATCGGGCGGACCCTATGGCCCCGTGCAGCTGCGCTACGATATCCCCGCCGCGGCGCGCGTGTACTATGTGGCGCCCGACGGGCGCGCCGAGGCGTCGGGCGCTTCGCTCGAGCAGCCGACGACGCTCGAGGCCGCGATCGCCAAGGTGGTCACCGGTGACGCCATCGTGCTGCGCGGCGGCACCTATCGCGTTGGCGGCCTGCAAGTGAACCAAGGCGTGACCTTGCAGCCGTACGCCGATGAACGGCCGATCCTCAAGGGCACGGACGTCGCGGCGGAATGGGAGGAATTGCCGAACCGTCGCTGGCGTGCCCATTGGGAGACGCTCTTTCCCGCGGCGCCGGCCAACTGGTGGCGAGCGGAGCGGCATCTGAAAGAAACGCCGCTGCATCTCTTCAACAACGACATGGTGTTTATCGACGGCGAGTTGTTGGGCGCGGTCGGGAGCGAAGCGGATGTCGCCGACAAAACTTACTTCATCGATTACCCGCATCGGCAGGTGATCATTGGGACGAACCCGGCCAATCGCCTCGTCGAAATCACCGCCCACGACAGCGCCTTGGTCCGCACGGTGAAAGAGGTGCATGGGAAACAGAACGACGGCAAAGGCCTCGTGGTCCGCGGACTCACATTCACGCAATACGCCTACCGCGCGCTCGAAATCGAGGGCGTCGAGCCCGAGCAGCACGCCGACCCCGCCTCGTTCGGCAAAGACGTTGTGGGAAGCGTATTCGAGCATGTTACGATTTCGTTTTGCTCGCGCGTCGCGGGTTATTTTCGCGGCGACAATTTGGTCTTCCGTCACTGTCTCGTGGCCGACTGCGGCACCGAAGGCATCTACGTGATCGCTTCGGCCGACTTGCGGATGGAAGGCAACATCATCACCCGGACGAACAGCGCCGAGAAGATCATGGGCTACTACGCCTCCGCCGTGAAAATCTTCAACCAGTCGTATCGGCCGGTCGTCCGCGACAATCTGATCATCGACAATCCGAACGCGAGCGGCGTGTGGTTCGACGTCGGAGAAGTGGATGCGGTCTTCGTCAACAATTGGGTCGAGCGCACGAACGACGGCCTCTTTTTCGAAATCTCGAAAGGCGTCATCTGCGCGGGCAACGTCTTCGTGGGCTGCGCACCTGGCGTGCGCGTGTTGAACAGCTCGAAGGCGCAGGTGTACCAGAACACGTTCTACAATAGCTCGGCGTGGATCCGGCGCGACGAGCGCAGCGCGGTCGGCGATCATTTCGGCTGGCATCCCAGCGCCGGTCCGGATGTCGCCGAGCGTCACAGCCATGTCTTCGCAAACAGCCTCCTCGTGGCCGAACCCAGCTTCAAAGGCGCACTCCTCCAGGTCACGCAGGGCGACAAAGTCAAAGCTCAGCTCAAAGACCCGCAGCTCAGTGCGCTCGATGGCAACGCGTACCTGCGGCGGCCCGGCACGAAGCCGCAGCCCTGGCTGACGTGGAGTCCCACGCAAACGGAGCGGAACTCCGAGACCATCTCCGCGCTGCCTGAATTGACGAAGGCATACCCGCAGTTCGAAGCGCACTCGAAAACGTGGTCCGATTACGCCGGCCCGCTATTTCGCAGCGCCGAGCTCGGCCACTTCGAGCTGCAACCCGGATTCGCCGGAGCGTCCGTCGGCATTCCGCTGCCCGAGCCAATTCGAAAGCTGCTCAATTGGACGGAGCGCCAAGCGCCCTTCCCCGGCGCATATCCGCCCGCGCGGTAAGTCCGCGTCGTCGTCAGCCCCGCCACCCGCGGCGAAATCCAACGCCAGTGTCATCCATTAGATGACACTTCGGCTCGGCCCTTGAGGAGAACTCCGCCCGACGAGCGTCATCCAATAGATGACAGTGGTCGTCGTGCGTTACGTGGCGCGCGGTGGGGAGAAGTCGGGATCGCCACCCCGACGGCGCGAGGCCGGGGAGGCGCCCAGCCGCGAAGCAAGCGCGATTCCACCGGGAGACGGACGTTACGCCGCGCTGGAGCGCCTCAACGCGCACCATCGTGCCTGTGAGGAGGCCATTGGTTGCACGAGAGCAACAATGGCGACGCACGCTGGCAACACGAGTGTGC
>CBINOT010000240.1:0-8297 GCA_966252355.1 uncultured Opitutus sp.
AAGACTGCGGGTTTTTACACATTTTCGCGTTCATCCCGGGGAATATAGCCCGATCGGGCATTATGCATCGGGAGGACTCGCTGAGACGTTGCGGAACCCGATTTTGAGAACGAGGACGGTACCCCGATGGCGCTACAGGTGGGACTCGGCAGCTGGGCGGACGACGCTTATGTGGACGTTATTTATCCGCGCGCTCTGCCGAAAGCGGAGCGACTGCGCGAGTACGCACGCTCGTTCGACCATGTGGAGGTCAATTCTTCGTATTATGCGATTCCCTCGCCGGCCGCGGTGGGAGCGTGGCTGAAGCAAACGCCCGCGACTTTTACTTTTAGCGTTAAGCTCCATCGCGCGTTTTCCCAGAGTCCAGCGAAAGCCGCCGGGAACGGCCTGCTGTTGCCACGGTTGCTGGAAGCGATGCAGCCGCTCGCGACGGCGAAGCGTCTGACGTCGTTCCTGCTCGTGCTTCCGCCGCGCTTTACTCCCGACCGGCATCGTCTCGACGAATTGGATGCGCTCGCGACGATGCTCGCGCCGCATCCTTTGGCGGTCGAGTTGCGCGACCGAGCGTGGGTCGCGGGGAAGCAGCGTGACGCCACACTGGGCTATTTTCGCGAACGCCGGCTGGTGTGGGTCGCGGTCGACATGCCGAAGATTGCCGGAGCGTCGCTCATGCCCGCGATCGATGAAGTGACGCACCCGCGGCAAGCGTACCTGCGACTTCATGGCCGCAATCCGAAATATCTCGAGGCCGAGTCGGCGGCGGAGGGGCATCATTATGCGTACACGGCGCGTGACATCGCGAGCTTGGTGAAGCGTGTTCAAACGCTCGCCGAAAAAGCGGCCGACGTCTTCGTCATCGCGAACAACCACGCGGAAGATTTTGCGCCCAAGACCGCGCTGGCGCTGAAGCAGGCGTTGAACGCTTGAGTATGGTTGTAGCTGAGCTCCTTGAGCTCGGAGAGACTGGCTCAAACCGCCGGGGTCTAGGACGCCCGGCTACAAGGTCGCCGCTATGCGTTACGCATCTTCGCCACGATCTTCTGCACGGTATTCCACGTCCGCGTCGTGATGCGTTTTCCATAGCGTTTCTCGAGATCGGCCATGAATCGAGGGCCATCCATCGTCGCGTGCTCGAGCTTGGTAAACACCGGTTTCGTGCGGTCTTTGAAAAACGTGACCGTGAGATAAAATTTTTTCCCGTGCTCTGCGCCGTCGAAAGGATCCGTCGCGGCCATTTTCTCGAGCTGATCCTGGCTCCGCACTAATACGTCGACCGAAAGCCCGAGTTTTGCGGTCAACGCCCGCTCGATTTTCGCTTCGAGGGTGCCGGTGTCGCGGGCGCTCGAGGAAAATACCAGGTTCCCGCTGGCGAGAATCGGCCGCACGCGCGTGAGCCCGAGGCCTTCAAGCACTGCCCGCAGCTTGTCATTGTGCATGTTCGGATTCGTGGGACCGATGCCTCGGAGAAGCGCGACGAACTGGGCCATGAGATCGCCGAGCCTGACCCGTGCGTCGCGGGCCGACAAGCCGCGGGTGGGGAGGGTTGCCGCTTCCAGATCGACGCCGGGCCCGTTCGCTCCTAACAACGTGCGATTACTCACGCTCGACGTCCGATGAAACGTTTGCCGCCCGATACTCAGTCCAGGCCCGGATTTGTCGCCACGCGCTTCGCTTGGCGCGCCCAACGAGCCATGGCCGTTGCGCAGATCGTTCTGCTTGTCGCGGTGTTGGGTCTGGTGGCCGCGCTCGCGATCTCCATCGGCGGCCGTGCGATCCACGCGAAACAGGACGCTGCGAAGGCGCAAGCCGCGCAGGTGCTGAACCAGTATTCCGAAACGCTGTTTAACGCGGGCTTGGATCTCTCCGCTTGGCGCGATGCACATTCCGCGATCGCCGCGCTCACCCAAGGTTTCGAGCTACCGGCAAACGAGCCCGGCGCGACAAAGCAGGAGATCAAGCTGAAGCACGTGCTTAATGCTAACGACTTCGTCTTCGTTCCTGGCAGCGCGACGAAACGCCCGCTGTTCGCAGCGAAGTTCGATTAGCACTCGAGCGGCCCGCAAGGGGCTCGCGGCGTCGAGCCGAGAACCGGAAAAATCCGCGCGGGCCGGATCGTCACCGCCGCGAACGCAGGACGCCTAGCGTTCGAATTTCTCGCACGTGTTCACCCCGACGGCTTGCCATACTGGACAGTGCCGCAAGCTCCCCGTCACAAGCTGCGCGACACCAAAGACCGCCATGGCAAGTCGCCAATTCCGGTTCACCGGCGCGACCGCTGCGGCTGTCACGAGCGCGGCTCCAGCTGCGACCCGGATCTTCTGTTCGGTCCGTCCGACATTGCAGCTTAGCCGACGGAGAGATCGCGGTTGAGGGACGTATCGTTCACCGAGAGTCGTGTCCTGTGCCATATCGCCTGGGTGACCGCCAAACTGATCCGCAAACGCCGGATCGCTGTGAATATCGTCGTTGTGCGCAATTGGGCTATTGGGTGTGGGCATACCCCATAGAGCGGCCTCGAGCCGAAAAGTGCCTCCGGCCCGGCATTCGTTTTGCGGCTTGGATCGCGTCGATTATCCGGCGCGAACGGTCGTTCTGTCAGATCGTTGTCGGGAAAGGCTTCGCTGGGTTTACATTGTGTGATGGCGATATCGCGTAGGATAGCAGTGAGACCGTGGGACTGGCTTCGCGTCCACTGTCGCCAACGTCGGCGATTTCCGTAATCCACTCTTCGCGACGCCCTCAGCTTCCATGTCCACTCTCGAAACCGCCCGCGCACTGTTACGCGAACGCTTCCATTTCCACGATTTTCGCCCCGGCCAGGCCGAAGTCATCGGTCATCTGCTGGCGGGACGCTCGGCACTGGCGGTATTTCCGACCGGCAGCGGGAAGAGCCTGTGCTACCAACTCCCCGCGCTGATGCTGAAGCATCTAACGGTCGTGGTGTCGCCGTTGATTGCGTTGATGAAAGACCAGGTGGATTTTTTGCGCGGACGCGGCATCGAGGCGGCTCGCTTGGACTCCAGCGTCAGCCAGGATGAGTTCGAACAGATTCAGCAAAAGCTGCGCGATGGTTCGCTGACCTTGCTCTTCGTCGCGCCAGAACGCTTCTCGAACGAACGGTTCCTCGCACGGCTGAAATCGCTCACGCTCGATCTGCTCGTCATCGACGAGGCGCATTGCATTTCCGAGTGGGGGCACAACTTCCGGCCCGATTATCTCAAGCTGGCGCGTTACGCGCGCGAGCTGCGCGTGGGCCGCGTGCTCGCCTTGACCGCAACCGCCACGCCGGCGGTGGCCAAAGACATTTGCCGGGAATTCGCGATCGTGCCCGAAGCGTTTGTGCATACGGGATTTTACCGCCCGAACCTGCACGTGCGCGCCGTCGCGTCCGCCCCGAATCGGCGAATGGCCGCGTTGCTGGAGAAGTTGAAAGCCCGTCCGCGTGGGCCGACCATCGTGTACGTCACGCTGCAGAAAACGGCCGAATCGGTCGCCGAGGCGTTGATCGCCGCGGGATTCGAGGCGGAGGCGTATCATGCGGGAATGGAAAGCGAAGCGCGCGAAGCCGTGCAGAATCGGTTTATGGCCGCGTCGGACCGGATTGTCGTGGCGACGATCGCCTTCGGCATGGGCATCGACAAGGCCGATATCCGCGCCGTCTACCACTACAATCTGCCGAAGACGCTGGAGAACTTTGCCCAGGAGATCGGCCGCGCGGGGCGCGATGGCAAACCTTCGGACTGCGACGTTCTCGCTGCCGCCGACGACATCACCGTGCTCGAAAATTTCACGTACGGAGATACGCCGCTCGACGACTCGATCCGCGGCCTGGTGGAGGAATTACTCCAGGGGCGTTCCGCCGGAGCCACGTTCGACATTTCGGCGTACGAGCTTTCGGCGCGTCACGACATTCGTCAGCTCGTTGTGACGACTGCGCTCACTTATCTGGAGTTGGATGGCGTCATTGCGGCGACCGCGCCGTTCTACACGACCTACCAATGGAAATATCTCCGGCCGACGGAGGAGATTCTCGCGCGCTTCGACGCGGAACGCCGCGCCTTCCTCGAAGGATTGTTCGCTCACGCGAAGGTGGGCCGCACGTGGAACTCGGTCGTGCTGGCGGACGTAGTGGCAATGCTCGGCTGCGATCGCGATCGGGTCGTGAAAGCCCTGAACTACCTCGAGGAGAAGGGCGATCTCGAGCTGCAGGTGGCGGGCGTCCGCCAGGGATATCGCGTGCTGCATGCACCAGAGGACCTCGCCGCGGTTTCGCATGAATTGCGCCGCCGTTTCGCCGCGCGCGAGGCGGCTGACATCGCCCGGACGCGGCGGGTCGTCGAAACGCTCACGGGCCCGGGATGCTTGGTGCGGCGTCTGCTCGCGTATTTTGGCGAAGAACTGGGTCGCGATTGCGGTCATTGCGGACCGTGCGAAGGCGCTCCGCCGCTCGGGCTGCAACGCGATGCGCCTGCGCTCGACGTGAATTGGTCCGAGCTGCAAACCCTGCGCGCGGCCCATCCGAAGGCGCTCGCTCACCCGCGGCAAACGGCCCGCTTTCTCTGCGGTATCAGCTCGCCGGCGTTGACGACGGCGAAGCTGACCCGTCATGCCCAATTTGGCCTCGCCGCCACGGTGCCATTTGCACAGGTGCTCGAGGCGGCTGGCGCGGCCGCGGCGCGGGCGTCCCGTCCGTAGGTCGCGGCGATCGCTACCATCGTGATGTCCGTGGACTCGGCTCCGGCGCGATTTTCCTCTGCGCGCTTCGCAATAATCCGTCTCGAACTCCGGCTACCCGCCGGCCATCGCGCCGACGATCAGCAGCGGTTCCGAGCCACGAACGATTTCGTCAGGCAAGGGCGCGTCCGTCGGCCGTTCCGACCAGTCGTCCTTGCACGCGAAAAAACGCACGAGTTTTCGTCGTTGCAACGTGCCGTGCTCGCGGATCGTGCCGCGCAAAACCGGATATTGCGCTTCGATCGCGTCAAGCACGGTTCGAAGCGTCACCGGTCCGTCGAGGTCGAGCGACACCTCCGAGCCCGTGACGCCTGCGAGCGTGCGCAGATGAAACGGCAGGACGACGCGAATCATGGCAGCACTTGCGCCTCGACGGAATACACCGGGGGCAAATCGCGCACGATCGCCGTCCAGGAGTCGCCGCCATCGGCCGAGCCGTACACTTGCCCGCCCGTCGTGCCAAAATAAACGCCGCAGGGATCCAGCGAGTCCACCGACATCGCGTCGCGCAGCACGTTCACGAAGCAGTTGCTCTGCGGCAGGCCTTTCGTGAGCGGCTCCCATTCGTTTCCGCCCACCTTGCTGCGGAAGACGCGCAGCTTGCCATCGGGCGGATAGTGCTCGGAGTCGCTCTTGATCGGGACGACGTAGATGGTGTCAGGCTCGTGCGCGTGCACGTCGATCGGAAAGCCGAAATCGCTCGGCAGATTGCCGCTGACTTCCCGCCAGTTGTCGCCGGCGTCGTCGGTGCGCAACACATCCCAATGCTTTTGCATGAAAAGCACGTTTGGCCGCGCGGGATGCAGCGCGATGCGATGGACGCAGTGTCCGACCTCCGCGTCGGGATCGGGCAACTCATACTGCGATTTCAGGCCGCGATTGATCGGCTTCCAAGTGGCGCCGCCATCGTCGGTGCGAAACGCTCCGGCCGCCGAAATTGCGACAAAGATCCGCTGCGCGTTTTTCGGATCGAGCAGGATCGTGTGCACCGCCATTCCGCCCGCGCCCGGTTGCCACAAGTTGCCGCGGGCCGCGCGCAAACCGGGCAATTCTTTCCAGGTTTTGCCGCCGTCGACGGTTTTGAAAATCGCCGCGTCCTCGACCCCCGCGTAGGCCACGTTCGGATCGGTGAGGGACGGCTCGATGTGCCACACCCGTTTGAATTCCCAGGGATGCTGCGTGCCGTCGTACCACTTGTGCGTGCCGACATTGCCGATGTACGTGAATTTGTTGCTCTCGCCCTTCGGAAAGCCATCCGCCGACTTCAGCTCTTCGGCGCTGCTCCCGGGCGTGCTCCATGTCTTGCCGCCATCGTCGGACCGCTGAATCACTTGGCCGAACCAGCCGCTGGATTGCGATGCGTAAATGCGGTTGGGATCGGCCGGCGACCCCTTGGCGTGGTAGATCTCCCAGCCGGCGAAGAACGGCCCGTCGACCTGCCAATTCTTGCGCGCGCCATCGGAGGTGAGAACGAACGCGCCTTTTTTCGTTCCGACCAATAGTCGAATCTTGCTCATGGGTATTCGAGAAACGCTCTGCCGCCAGAGCTGGGTTGTGGGAATGAGAACATGGGTTTGATAGCCGAGGAATGAAGACCGTCCATTCCATAACGAACGAGCGGACGCATTCCGGACACGCTCTTTGTTTTGAAGGTAGCTGCCGCCTCCGATTCGATCTTCGCCACAGAGATCACAGAGCCCAGACACAGAGATCACAGAGAAACGCTACCTGGTATGGTTGTAGGGCGGGGTACGGAGACCCCGCCCTACATGACAAACCGTCAGGGACGACGGCCGCTACCTCACGATCGTTCTCTTTCTCGTAATCGTTCTCTCTGTTTCCTCCGCGCTCCGCGCGAAGCGCTCAACTCTGCGCTTGACGTATCCTACAACTGTAGTCCATCTCTCCTACAGTTGTAAGAAACGCCAATTTATCCGATGCCCCCAAAAATTTCCGCCTCCGAATGGGAAGTCATGTCCACGTTATGGGACCAATCGCCCCGCACGGCGGCCGACGTATTCAACGCGCTTCCGCCGGGTCATGGCTGGCATCAGAAAACGGTGAACACGTTCCTTGCGCGATTGACCGCGAAAGGCGCGGTCGGCTGCACGAAAGACGGCAACGTCAACGTGTACACCGCCAAGCTCCGGCGCGAGGAGTGCATCGCCCGCGAAGGCCGCGGCTTTCTCGACCGGTTTTTCCGCGGCGCCGCCGGCCCCATGCTAGTTCACTTTTGCGAGCGGGCCGATCTCTCGGCCGACGAAATCCGTGAGCTCGAGCAACTGCTCAAAAAGAAGAAAGCCAAAAAATGAACCCCTTTACCCCGGCCGAAATTTTCATCGCCATCGCCCAGCTTTCGTGGCGCGCGAGCTGGCTCATCGCTCTGGTCTTGGCCTTGCGCGTGTTGTTCCGCGGCCGGCTGCCCGCCGATGTCTGGTTTTGGGCCTGGATCGTCGTTGGGCTGCGGCTTTTGCTGCCGTTCAGCGTCCCAACGTCCGCCAGCCCCTATAATTGGTCGCACGGAATTGCGGCTTCGCCGGCCCTCACGAGTCGGGCCCCGTCTCTCGTGCCCATTGCATCCACTGCGTCTTCCGCGGTGGTCGCTCCACCGGTTGCACTCGAGCTCGCTTCGGCCGTGGCGCCGGCTCCCGTCACCGGCTTTGCCGTCAAAGGGGACGCCGGCGGAGCGGTGTCGCCGACTCGGCCTATCCCCTGGGGGGCGGTTATTGCCGGGGTGTGGCTCACGATATCCCTTGCGATTGTGCTGGTGCGCATCGTCGCCACGGCGCGTTTCGCGCGCCGGCTTCGCTCGTGCCAGTTGCTCGACGACGCCCGGCTGCACGGGATCGTGGCCAGCGAGGCCGAGCGTATTGGGCTGCGCGTCGTACCGTCGTGTATCGAGACGGACGAGGTGCAAGCACCTGCGTTGTTCGGACTCCGGCAGCCGGCGTTGTTGTTCCCTCGCGGCCTTGTCGCGCGATTGTCCGACGAAGAGCTGCGCTTGGTCGTCCTGCATGAATTGGGTCATCATCGGCGTCGCGATCTTGTCTCGCATGCCATTTTGCAGACCGCGGCGGCCGTTCACTGGTTCAATCCGCTGGTGTGGGCCGCGACGCGGCTGGCGCGCACGGATTGCGAGCTGGCGTGCGACGCCTTTGTCCTGCGCAACGGCCGCACCTCCCTGGAGGCGTATGGTGCCGCCTTGTTGCGTGTCGTCGGGGCGACCCGCGCGACGTATCGGCCTGGCGCAATCGTCGTGAGCATGGTCGAGAGCAAGCAACAGCTCGCCCGACGCGTCCGGATGATCGCCGAGTTTCGTCGGCCTGCGAGGTGGCAGAGCGTTGTCGCCGCGGCGGTCGTTGGCGCGCTGGCGGCCATCGGCGCCACGCGCGAAACGCGGGCCGAAACTCTGCCGGGCTCGACGCCCGAAGTCGCGCGGACGTCGCCCGCCAAAGATGCGGGGACGACGACGATTTCCGCGCGGGGAGAGTCGTCTCCGGCCGTCTCTCCGGTCGCGGAAATTCGGCAAGCCGCGACCTCCATTTCGGGCCCCCGGGATGCAG
>CBINOT010000241.1:0-8225 GCA_966252355.1 uncultured Opitutus sp.
TTTGGGGGGGCGGGTTCTCCGAACCCCCAGCGTCTTGCCTTGGACGCGCCAAACCCGGGGCGGGACGTTTTCTTTAATAATAATCGCGACCGGGGGGTTCGGATACCCCGCCCTACAGTCACGGCAATCAGAACGACGCTCATTCCTTCAGCCGGACATTGAGTTCGAGTTTCCAGCGACCGACGCCGCCTTTCTCGATACAGCGCAATTCGAGCGTGCCCACCTCGGTCACCGCCGCCTGCAAGTTGACCGGAACGAGCTTCCCGCTTCCGCCGGCATCGGCCGACATCAGCGATTCGATCGGCGCGAGTTCCTCGAACTCGTCGCTGCCCGCCGGGTCCTCGATCATTGCACCGACGGGATCGTCGCGTCGGACCGAGCTGGTGAAGAAACGAAACCGCGTCGGCTCGCCGACGACCAAACCAAATTCCTGCGGCGGAACGTCGGCCGTCGTGCCTTCTTCCATGCCAAAGGGCGCCACGCACAAGGCGCGCACCGGCGGTTCGATCCCGGGGACGGCCGGCATCGCCGACTCCACGCCCACGTAATAGGCGCGCGCGGTCCCGCCGCGGATTCGCAGTCCATGCCCGTGACGCGCCCAGCCGTAGTAGGCAGCGCCGCGAGCGACGGCCAGGTCGAGTTCCGCGCCTTCGAGTTCTTTCAGCGCGGCGCCGCCGTCGGCGGCGAGCCAGGCGTTCAGCACGTCGAGCACGCGCTGCTTCAGCATCGCGGACTTGAATACGCCGCCGTTGAAAAGCACGGCGGTGGGATGGACGAAGGCTTTGCCGGCAATCGCCACGGGCACCTCAGGCGCCGCCGCGAGCGCCTTCGCCTGGCGCGTGAGAAAACTGGCCAAATGCCGGGTGATCGCGGCGTCCTGGGCGTACGGCAAAGCCATCTGCGTGAGACCGGTGCTCCGAGCCGTTTTCGGCAAATCCGTGACGGCCACGCGCGGGAAAAACCCGTCGGTCAACGCGTGGGTGAGTTCGTCGCGGGTCAATTCTGTCTTGATGGTTCCGCCGATCAGCGACGATCCGCGTCCGGGGACGACGAGCGGCGCGCGAGCCACACTCGCATCGGCGAACATCGTTTCTTTTGCCTGACGGCATGCGAACGTCAGCGCGTTGAACTGCCATGCGTCGAGCTTCTTGCCCTCCGTCGTCAGCCGTTGGTTCACGGCATACGCGAGCGCGAGGTCCATATTATCGCCGCCGAGCAAAATGTGATCGCCGACCGCCATGCGCGTCAGCTCGACCTCGCCGCCGCGGTCGGTCACGGCGATGAGCGAGAAGTCGCTCGTGCCGCCACCGACGTCGACGACCAACACGACGTCGCCGGGACGAACGTGTTTCCGGAACCGCTCGCCCATCTGCTCGGTCCACGCGTAAAACGCCGCCTGCGGCTCCTCGAGCAGCGTGACGTTGGTCAAGCCAGCCTGTTGCGCCGCGGCCAGCGTGAGCTCGCGCGCCGCCGCATCGAACGAAGCGGGAACCGTCAAAACGACTTCCTGCTCCGCCAGCGGCGCGTCGGTATGCTGCTGATCCCATGCGGCGCGGAGATGGGTGAGATACTGCCGCGATGCCTCGACCGGCGAGATTCGCTTTACGTCCGCGGGGGCCTGCCACGGCAAGATGGCGGCTTGGCGATCGACGCCGGCGTGCGACAGCCAACTCTTCGCGGACGAGACGAGCCGCGCCGGAACTTTAGCGCCGTGCGAACGCGCGAATTCGCCGACCACGATCTCCGGCGCTGCGCCCGACTTGCGCTGCCACGGCAACGTCAGGGCCGCCGCGGGAAATTCCTGGGCGTTGGGCAGGTACAAGAACGATGGCAGCAGCGACTTGTTTTCCACCGTGCCGACCGCGGTGATCTGCGGGATCGCCAGCATGCTCTGCTCGCCGCCGCGCGGCTCGCGGCGCGAAAGTTCGGTGTAGGACACCGCGGAGTTCGTGGTGCCAAGATCGATGCCGACGGAGAAACGGGACATGCTTGAAGGCAAAACAGGCGACAGGTTGACGGGAGGCAGAAGACGGGGAACGGGGGTTAGAAGCAGCCGTGAGGCGTGCCTCGCCTACCCGCGGCGATCAGAGCTCGACTTCCGCCGGGGCGATTACGCGCGGATCGAGCGTGGTGGAAACGGCCGGCAAACGCACTGCGGTCGCGACCCAACCATGATGTTTCAAGGTGCCGCGGAACGGCGGTTGTCCGGAAACATTACCGGTGAGCCGAATCCGGGCCGCGTCGAATCCCGCGGGCACCGTGACGCTCGCGCCTTCGGAATCCTTGAGCGCCGGCTCGAGCGTCAGATAGTTTTGCAGCACTTTCCGGCTGCCGCCATGGACGACGCGTGCCGCGGCGCCGATCTCCGCATCGGAAAAGCTCGCGACGTCCTCTTGGAGGAAATCGATCAGACGCCCCTCGCGTTGCAGCAGCGCGAGCACGGCGAGGCCGGACGCGTGCGCTTGCTCGGGCGGGACCTCGGCGGGTTTTTCCGGCGCCGCTTCCAGTTGAACGACTTTGGCGGCGAGCCCGGCGTTGCCGAGAACGCGAAAAGCCAAGCCGAGACGTGCGAAGAAGGACGGAGTCGAAGACGACGTTGCCATAGAAGCGGAACAGCGCAGCAACGAAGCTCGCCCAATTCAAGGCAGCAGCGAACGCAAAACGCGGTCGGGAAAAGCCCGAATCGCACGATGATGTCCGATTAACGCGGCCGCGCTTCGCGCATCGCCGCTTACCGGCAGGCTACCAAATGCCGGCCACGCGCCGATTCGCCGCGGCCAGACAATCGCACACATGTTCGTCCGTCAGCGGTGCGAAGTCCTCGTACCAGTTCGCCAGCGAATGAAACGGGTACGGATGCAGCGGGCAGATGAACGTCGACACCTCATCCGCGAGCGGGTCGCAGGCGTCGCCGGCGCCGATGGGGACCGCTGCGACGATCTTGCGCGGACCGTATTCGCGCAGCGCAGTGATCGCCGCGCGCAGCGTGAGGCCGGTGACCACGCCATCGTCGACGATCACGACCGTCCGATCGCGCACATTGAGCGGCGGCCGGCCCTCGCGATACACCGTTTCCCAACGCTGCAGCTCGCCGGTTTCGCGATCCGCGGCTTGAGCGATTTCGAAGGGCGTAACGCCGAGATCGTGCACGACCGGGGCATTGAGAATCTCGAATCCATCCGGTGCGATCGCGCCGATCGCTACGTCGGGCTGGCCCGCCACGGTCAGCTTTCTGATCACGAGCACGTCCATCGGCGCATCCAGCGCGCGCGCCACTTCGAGCCCGACGGGCACACCGCCGCGCGGGAGGGCGACCACCATCGCGTCGTCCCGCCCAATGACCGGTTGCAAATGTTGCGCCAAAATTTCGCCGGCTTCGCGCCGGTCGCGGTAAAGATGTTTCATGGTGGCTCCAGTTGCGTCGCGAAACAGAACGCCGGCCTTTAGTGGGAACGAGCGCGGCAAAATCCGCATCGGTTTGAATTGGGCGCTCGGCAGTGGGGGGACCCGCGCGAGCGATTCGGTTCGGGTAAAAGCCATTTCGTCGAGCCGGACCGGATGGACCGGAACGGTTCACTCCATGGCACCAGTAACTTATTCGTTCGGCGGAGGAAAATCTATCGGGCGCACCACGACGCGGAGCGTAGAGACCCTCGCACGAATCGTAGGGCGATTGCTGATCGCCGTGCGGGCGCAACTTCCGATACGCCGCGCGATGCCCGCCGTGCCGCTTACGGCTGCTTCAGCGCTTTTTTCGGCACGCGTTTCACCGTGGTAAACCGAGCGCGAAAGAGGTCTTCGAGCGTGTCGCGGACTTCCGCGGGAATGCGTTGCACGAGTTCGTCGAGCGGAGGCAATGGAACGTCGCTCGTTTCCTCGCCGGCCGTGGACGCTGGGGATTTGGATGCCACTGGTTCACCCCGCTCGCGAGCTTCGGCGAGAAACGCCGATTCGGCCGCTTCGTCGACAAGCGGCGGGCCGTCCTCGATTCCTAGCGGCGTCGCAGTCACTGCCTCATCGGGTACGGTCTGTGGATCGCTGGCCGCGGCCGCGACGTGCTTTAACGCGGTGCTACGTTCGTGCGGGCTAACGGGCGCGACGTCTCGGGCTGGTTTTTTCTCCGCCGGCAGCGCCGTCGGCTGCGTCAATATTGCGGCAAGGCGCGCCTCGAGCGCGTCAATCAGCCCTTTTTTTTTTCGTCCGTCGCCGCCGCCGGCGCGTCCGCGAGGGCGGCGAGTTCCTTGATCAAGCTGTCGATCGCGCGCGCGCGGCTCGCCTCGACGGCTTTGAGAAGAGTGACCTCGAAATTGATCTTTTCCGCGAGCCCGAGCTTCACGTTGCCCTCGCCTTCGCGGAGCGCATCGAGCATCCGCGTGAGCTGCTCGGTGGTCATCGTCACGCAGCCGAGCTGGTCGGTCTTGCCGCCTTTGGCGATGGCATCGAGCACCGCAGTCCGCACCAGCGCCTGGAGATCGATCAACAAGCGCACGAGGTCGCGGCCGGCGGCATCGCACTCGTCGACGATGGCGACGATTTTCTGATGATCGGCGGCGGCAAGCGCGCAGGCGAGATCGTTGATCTTATCGGCCGCGACCAAGCCGTAAACGTCGAGGACGTCCGGCTCGGCAATCTCGCTTCCGCAAAACGAAATCATCTGGTCGAAGATGGATTGGGCGTCGCGCATGCCGCCATCGGCGAGACGCGCGATGCAGGCGAGCGCGGCGTCGCTCACCTTGATCTTCTCGTCGGCGGCGATCTTTTTGAGCCGCTCGATGATCAGATTCGCCGGGATCGGCTTCAGGTCGAAGCGCTGGCAGCGCGAGACGATCGTCGGCAGAACCTTTTGCGGATCGGTCGTCGCGAAGACGAATTTCACGTGTGCCGGCGGTTCTTCGAGCGTCTTCAGCAGCGCATTGAACGCCGCGGCCGAGAGCATGTGCACCTCGTCGATGATGTAGATCTTGTACTTCCCCTGCGCGGGTGCGTAACGCACCGTTTCGCGGAGATCGCGCACCTGGTCCACGCCGTTGTTCGAAGCGCCATCGATCTCGATCACGTCGAGATGCGAGCCGTCGGCGATCGACTTGCAGGCGGGATCGTTCGGATCGAAATCGGCCTTCGGGCCGTCGGTGCAGTTCAGCGCCTTGGCGAAAATACGGGCGGTCGAAGTTTTGCCAGTGCCGCGCGGCCCGACGAACAGATAAGCGTGCGCGATCCGATTACGACCGATCGCATTCTTCAGCGTGCGCACCACGTGGTCTTGCCCCACGACATCGTCGAATGTCTGCGGCCGCCATTTGCGCGCGATAACCTGGTAAGTGCTCGACACTGCTCGTTAGCCCAAATCCGAAACGGCAAAGCGCAAATCTAAAAATCCATTGGGATCGCCGTAGCTGCGGGCGCCAAGCGACTGGTCGGACGCCAAGCAGGTTGATTCACCGGCATCTATCTTACTCGCGATCGTAATCGTGATCTTGATCCCTGCGAAATCCGATCGGTCCATCACGATCAAGAGCACGAGCTGCGGCTTTTTGATGTAGCTGCGGTCCTAGACCCCGGCCCGATCGCCAGCCTCCAGGCAGGTCGTCTGCACACGGCAGGGGACATTGGGACGCCAGCGACTTCAGGCCTTTCCTTTGCGGCGCACTCACGCCGCAAAAGAAAGTGGCCAGGCACTCCACGGCACTGGTCGTACGTCGCTACCGTTGCTACCTTCCGGTCCTGGCGGAGTTCACGCGCCTGCCCATGCATGGCACCTGGCCGACGCGGACCATGCGCGGGCCGCCGTCGCACGCAACATCTATTCTTTCTTTTCCGCGGCGCCGGCTTCGGTCGCGGCGCCTGTCTGCGTCGTCGTCTCAGCAGAATTGGCCGGCGCCGGCTTCGACTCGGTGGCTTTTGGCATGAGCCGATTGCCGCCGCCCGGCCGCAATGCCGGCGGCAGCTTTTTCTGCTCGCGCTGCCGTTGGTCCATCTTCTGCACTTTTTCGAACTGCGCTTCCTGCATCTTCTCGAGTTTGTCGCGCTGCTCGGGATTCAGCTCCTTCGCGATGTCTTGCTGCAGCCGTTGCAGGATGATCGCGGTTTCGCGAAAGGTGTTTTGTTGCAAACGGCGGTAGTCGTCGGCCGCGCGCTGAATCAGCGGGATAACATGCTCCTTTTGCTCGGAGGTCAGCTGGAGCCGCTCCGCGTATCGCCGCATGAGCTGCGGCGCTTGCCAGCCTTGCGGCGGCTGGACCAAGGCGGCGCGCGGCTGGTTGGCGGGGCCATTCGGCACCCGCGCGGCCGGGATCGACGTGGACGTGGCTGCCGGAGCGGTCACGACGCTGGGCGCCGTCGGAGCCGGGGACGCGGCCGCGGGCGGTTGAGGCGCCGGAGGTTGCGACCAGCGCGCACTCACGCCGGCGGCGAAAAATCCGCCGAAAACGGCCCCAGCGATAAACACGCCGATAAACGCCGCGATGACTTTCCACGGATTTTGCATATCAGACGTCCAGCAGGACCGACATCGGGTCTTCCACCGTGACGCCAACGGGATCTTCCGCCGGAGCGGTTCGGCGCACCGCTGAGTAGTTGATCGCGACACTGGCGATCGCCAGCAAACACGCGACGCCCAAGGCGCGCAGGGCAAAGCGATCGAACAAGGAGACTCGAAGCTCCGACGAAAACGCCAGCGCCGCGATGCGCGTCGCGAAGCCATACGGAGCGCTCGTATCGCGCGCAGCGTCGGCGCGGCGCGCCGCCGCGACTAAGCGGGACCAAGGGTGACGAGGATCGGGCGGATTCATGAGCGTTCCTGGCGTTGTAGTTCTTGAAATAATTTCTGCAACTTCCGCCGCGCGCGGAAAGCGCGGACCTTGATGAGCGATGCGTTCCAGCCGGTGAGGTCGGCGATCTCAGCGATCGATTTCTGCTCCAGATCGAGCAAGCGAAGGACGAGTTGGTCGTCCGGCTTCAGTTGCGCGAGCAGCTTGTGCACGAGTTCGTGCGCCGCCATCGCGTCGTTGGCCGCGACGTCGTTTTCGTTGGTGATCACGGCGTCGAGCACTTCGGCCTCGTTTTCAGACAAATCCGCCCAGCGGAACTCCGGTCGGCGCTTTTGGGCGCGCAGGTGATCGATGCAGGTCGTCACGGCGATCCGCGAAACCCAATGTGGAAACGGCACCGCGCCTTGATACTGTTCGAGCCGGCTGAACATTTTCAGGAACACCTCTTGCGCGAGATCCTCCTCCGCCACGCGTCGCGGCAAATGGGAGCGAACGATGCGAATGACGAGGGGATACAAATGCTCCACGAGTTCGCGTGCGGCCTGCTGGTCGCGCTGGCGGACCCGGTGGAGACAGCCAGCCAGATCGAACGGCACGACGTCGTCAGGCATAAGCGAATGGAGGCAAGGACATGCACCTCAGGCAAGACGCCCGTCGCGCAAGCCGGGTTACCTCCTCCAAAATCGTTCCGGTTCTTCGTTCTCTTTCTCCTTCTCGTTCTCGACTGGCCGCTTGTTCTCCTCGGCGATCAGGGGGTAATCGATCTTCAATCCGAGAACGATTTGAAGGCAGGGCCCGACCTCCGGGCGGGCCGTCGGCGTTCGACCCACGACACTCATGCTCGTGCTCGTCATCGTGATCGCCTTGATGGTCGGTCGCCGCAATCGATCGAACCGATCACGATCAAGAGTACGATCACGAGCACGATTCTCCGCGGCAAGCGGCCCCTTGACATCCCGAGATTTGTGCCGATATGAGTCGCGAACCTAATGCGAGTTTCGCTCCAGGCCCTTCGACTTACGAAGACGCACGCCCTCTAACGGCGCCGTTTAACGGCGGGGTGTGCGTAGGCCTGATTTCATTGTCGCCGCTTTCTCGCGGCGTGTTCATATCTGACCGGTTCGGCCGGCCAGCTTCCGTCCAAACTCCATTTCTTTCACTCTGTTAGCTGTTTCGTCATGCAATCCGCGCCCGTTACGAAGTACCGCCCGTTCCCACCCGTCCAACTGCCCAATCGGCAATGGCCCAACCGCACGCTGACGCGCGCCCCGATTTGGTGCAGCGTCGATCTCCGCGACGGCAACCAAGCGCTCGCTCAGCCGATGAGCGTCGAGGAGAAGCTGGAGTACTTCGATTTGCTGGTGAAGATCGGCTTCAAGCAGATCGAGGTCGGCTTCCCCAGCGCCTCCCAGATCGAATTCGATTTCTGCCGGCGGCTGATCGAAGAAAACCGCATCC
>CBINOT010000242.1:0-8207 GCA_966252355.1 uncultured Opitutus sp.
TCAGCATGTCTCCGTAACTACGAGCGCCCGCGCCTGGATGGTTAAGTGTCATCTAATGGATGACACTTTGGTTTGGGCGCGGGGGGGCGTCGGCGGGCTGTTATCGGTGCTGCTCGTGGTCCTCGTGCTGCTGCCGGCGACGGCGACAGCGGCGGGTTCGGGGGTGGGGCGCGATGGGAAGGTGCATGTCGACTATTGGGAGAAGTGGGTGGGATTCGAAGAGACGGCGATGCGGGCGGTGGTGGATGCGTTCAATCGGTCGCAGGATCGGATCGTCGTCGACTATCTGACGGCCTCGCCGGTCGACCGAAAGATGCTGGTCGCGACGGCGGGTGGAGATCCGCCCGACATCGCCGGGCTGTGGGTGCAGAACGTCGCGTCCTATGCCGATGCGGGGGCCCTGACGCCGCTGGAAGATTTCATTCGCGCCGACGGCATGACGCCGGAGGCTTGGCTCGCGCGCTACTACCCCGTGTATGCACGGATTTGTCAGCACCAAGGCCGCATTTATGCCGGCATCAGCACGCCGGCGACGATTGCGCTGCATTGGAACAAGACGCTCTTTCGCGAAGCCGGGCTCGATCCGGAGGTTCCACCGCGCACGCTGGCGGAACTCGACGAGTTCTCGCGGCGCTTGACCAAGCGCGACCCGAAGACCGGAGCGATCGTGCAGATGGGATTTCTGCCGCAAGAGCCGGGCTGGTGGCCCTGGGTTTTTTGCCGCTGGTTCGGCGGCGAGTTGTTCGATGGACGCAACATCACCCTCGCGACCGATCCGCGCAATGTTGCGGCGCTCCGCTGGGCGGCGAATTACACGAAGGAATACGGACTGGAAGCGGTGACGATCTTCGCTTCGGGTTTTGCCGGGCAGTTCGCGTCGCCCCAAGGGGCATTTTATTCCGGCAAGGTCGCGATGGTGCTGCAGGGCGTCTGGTTCAATAACTACATTCGGCAGTACAAACCCGGGCTCGATTATGGGGTGGCGTTTTGGCCGGAGGTGGTGCCCGGCGTGAAAGACTTCACGATGGCGGAGGCGGACGTGCTCGTGATCCCGCGGGGCGCCCAGCACGCGCGCGAGGCGTGGGAGTTCATCAAGTACGTGAACTCGAACAATCCCGCCGCGCGATCCCGCGACGAGTTGCAGGGGGCCGAGCTATTGAACTATCTGCAGGAAAAGAATTCCCCGCTGCGCGAGTGGAGTCCGTTTTTCGCCGAGCATCACCCGCATCCGCAGATCGCGGTGTTTCGCGAGTTGTCGGCGAGTCCGCATGCGGTGTGCACGCCGGACCTGGGCATTTGGCAGGAGTATCATCGCGAGGTCGTTTCCGCCTTCGAACGGGCGCGGCTGCTGCTCGACACGCCCGAAGCGGCGCTAGCGCAGGCGCAGGAGCGTTTGGCCGCGAGCTGGGCCCGGCACCTGCGAAGTTTAGTGCGGCATGGGCAACTGGCGGATGGCATCCAAACCGGAGCAACCACAGATGATCACAGATAGACACAGATGGATCGATGCATTTCGGAAGGTCGTGCCTTCAATCTGGGTCCATCCGTGTCTTTCTGCGGTTAATGTTTTCTTGTCCATGCGCTGGGTGGGTAACGGCCATCGTTCCGATGGCCGAGTCGAGCCGTGGCGGTCCGGACGACTGCCGCTACCTCGGAGAACGCTAGCATGAACCGGCACGAACGACGCTCTTTGTTGGCGGGGTTGGGGTTCACGAGTCCGTGGATCGTGGGCATGGCGGTATTCACGGTTTGGCCGGTGGTCGCGTCCTTGTTCTACAGCTTCTGCGACTACTCGGTGCTGAAGGCGCCGGTGTGGTCGGGACTCGAGAACTACCGCGATCTGGCGCACGACAGTTTGTTCTGGTTGTCGCTGCGCAACACGCTCGTCTATGCCGCGGCGGCGGTGCCGTTGGGCACAGTCGTCGCGCTCGCGCTTGCGATGTTGCTGAACTGCGAAGTGCGCGGCCGCGCCTGGTTTCGCGCGCTTTTCTATCTGCCGTCGATCGTGCCGATGGTCGCCGCGGGGATGATCTGGCTCTGGATTTTCAACGGCCAGTTCGGACTCTTGAACCTGCTGCTAGCGCCGCTGCTCGAGCCGTTCGGGCTCAAGCCGCCGGCGTGGCTCGTCGACCCGACGTGGGCGAAACCGGCGCTCGTCATCATGAGCCTGTGGGGCGTGGGCAATTCGATGGTGATTTTCCTCGCCGGTCTCCAAGACGTGCCGCGCGAATTGTACGAAGCGGCGGAGATCGACGGCGCGTCGGCTTGGACGCGGTTCCGTCACGTCACGCTGCCGATGATCGCGCCCGTCGTGTACTTCAATGTCATCACGAGCCTCATCGGCTCCCTGCAGGTGTTCACGCAGGCGTACATCTTCTCGGCTGGCGCGGGTGGCGGCGTGGCGGACGGCACGGATGGCTACCCGGCGCGATCGACGCTCGTGTACACGCTGCGCCTGTTCGCGGTGGCATTTTACGACCTACGGATGGGCTATGCCAGCGCGATGGCGTACGTGCTCTTCATCGTCATTGCCGGGTTGGCGTGGCTGGCGACACGGCTCTCTCGCGCGCGGCTGGAGCAAAGCGAATGACGATGCCGCGCGATCAAACATTGGTAGCGGAACGCGGGAGCATTTCGTTCTGGCTCGGCGAAACGCTCACGCGTTCCGCTACGGAAACGGGAAGATGGCGATGACATCCCGCGGCCAACGGAATCGTGGGTTCATTTACGTGCTGCTGACGCTCGCCGCGGTGCTGTTCGCGACGCCGTTTGTGTGGCTCGTTGCGACTTCGCTGAAGCCGCTCGAGCAAGCGATGACCTTCCCGCCCACGCTGCTGCCGCACGCGTATTTCGCGGCGATCGAGGGCGAACGAGTCGAAGTGACCTCGGATTTCGTCGTGAACCAACCCGGTGCGGTGGTCGAAGCGGTCGGCGGGGTGGCGCCGGGCAAGCGCGTGTTTCTTTCGGCAGCACAGGTGAAAGCGGCCGCGCCCGGCCAATGGCGGGTCCGGCATAGCGTCGCGGCCGGCTGGGTGCATGTGACGGAGCGCGGCGTCACCGACCGGTCGCCGCGTTGGGACATCGTGCCGCCGAACATGATCGAATCACGGATTCGCTTTCGGTGGGAGAACTACCCCAAAGCCCTGGCCGCGATGAGCAGCGGTGCCGGCGATCGACACGTGAGCTTCTGGCGGTTTTTGGGCAATACGCTGGTCGTGTGCGTGCTCGGCGTGATCGGAACCGTGCTATCAAATGCGATCGTAGGCTATGGCTTCGCTCGCCTCCGCTGGCGGGGCCGCGACGCGTTCTTTGCAATTACCTTGGCGACGATGATGGTGCCGTTCCCCGTGCTGATGGTGCCGCTTTACGGCGTGTTTCGGCATCTCGGTTGGATCGGTACGTTGCTGCCGCTTTGGGTCCCCGCGTGGTTCGGTAGTGCGTTCAACATCTTTCTCTTTCGACAGTTCTTCCGCCGGATCCCAATGGAGCTGACCGAAGCGGCGCGCATCGATGGCTGCAGCGAATGGACGATTTTTTGGCGGGTCGTCTTGCCGTTGAGCAAGCCGGTGATCGCGACGGCGGCGCTGCTGCACTTCCTGTACGCGTGGAACGACTTCGTCGGGCCGCTGCTGTATTTGACGCGCAAAGAGACCTTCACGCTCTCGCTAGCGCTGCAAAGCTACCTTTCGCAGAACGGCGGTGTGCAATGGCATTACCTCATGGCGGCGAGCGCCGTCACCGTCGCGCCGGTGATCGCGCTTTTCTTCTTCGCACAGCGGACGTTTATCCAAGGCATTGCGACGACGGGGACGAAAGGGTGACAAGATTTTGGATTTTGGATTGGGGGATTTTGGATTCGGGATCTGCGATTGCGGACTGCGGAGTGCGTGACCGCCACGGCGCCGTTTGAAGGCCCCTTCTGTTTGCAGAGCGTCTGCACAACATACGTCCTACGAATCCGAGGCGTGGAGAGCGGGAAACGGCGGCGCGTCAGGGAGCTGCGCAGGCGATTGGCGACTACGGCAAAACACGTGCGGAGACTGCGGATACTTACGTACGTGTTTCTTCATTAGCCCACTGCTTGTCGGGATTTAGGTGAATCTCTTACAGGTCATATAGGAGATTTTCCGATACATGTTCTCACGTCCTTTTGCCACTTCGCCCGCCCAATCGTTTCTACGTTTTTCACGCCATCTACGAAGGAGTTTGTTATCGGGCGGCGCGACGGCGGTCCGCCATTGCCTGCGACACTCTGCGGCGGTCGTCGTGAGCCTCACCGCCCTCGGCGGAATCGTCGGCTCGGCTCGCGCTAACTCGGCGATCGCGCTCACCTCGTCGAGTGCAAATTGGGCATCGGTGCTCAAAGGTGCGCAGTTCGACTACATCAACGATCAGCAAGCGACGGCGCGCGACCTCGAGTTGGTCGGCAATGCCACGCACGCCCTGCTCTACACGTACTACGAAGATAACGGGACGCCGAACGACGACACCGATGACTTCGTTTATTATCGCGTTCGCCTCGCCGGCTCCAAGGCGTCGTCCAACTCCAGCTTCAGCTCGGGTTACATCTTTATCGGCGTCGACATTAACAACGACGGCGCCATCGATTTCTTCATCAGCGCGACCCAGCGCACGACCAACGAGCAACGCATCTCGGTGTGGAGTCCGGGCACGGGCGCCAATGTTTCTCCGAGCACGACGTCGATTCGCGACGAACTCGTGGTCGTGAACTTGAAGACCTTCACCAGCTACATCGACTTCAGTCCCGTCACGACCACGAACGATCCGACGGCGACCGATCTCGATCTCAATACGACGGCCAACGAAACGAGCTTCGGCGGCAATTCCAACGATCTGAAAGATCACTTCCTGAGCTTCAAGATTCCATTCAACAACGCGACGGCCGCGACGGATTCGCTGAAAGAAGCCGCGGCGGCGAAGGGAATCTCGATCAGCAAGTCGACGACGATTCGCTATCTTCTCGCGACCTCGACGCAGTCGAACTCGCTGAACAGCGATCTCGCCGGTTATAGCGGCGGCACGAAATCGTCGGCGACCTTCGACTCGACCGGCGCGTTCACGCCGCAACTGAGCCCCTCGAACATCCCTCCGGTCATCACCAGCAATGGCGGCGGCTCGACGGCTTCGGTCATCGTTTCGTCCGGCACGGCCGTCACCACGGTGACCGCAACCGATGCGAACGGCGATACGATCACCTACTCGATTTCCGGCGGCGCGAATTCCGGCCTTTTCACGATCAACGGCACGACCGGCGCGCTGGCGTTTTCGTCAGCGCCGAGCGCGGGGACCTACGAAGTGCAGGTGAAGGCGAGCGACGGCATCGGCTACTCGACGCAGACGATCACCGTCACCGTCGCCGATACGTCGGATCACACCGCGCCGACGGTCACGAATGTCACCTCGACGAAGAACGACGGCTCCTACAACACCGGCGTCTCGATCGCCGTGCAGGTGACATTCAGCGAACCGGTTGCCGTGACCGGAACTCCCCAGCTCACGCTCGAGACCGGGACCACGGATCGCGTCGTTAATTATACCAGTGGCTCCGGCAGCTCGACGTTGACGTTCACCTACACGGTGCAGTCGGGCGACACGAGCCCCGATCTCGATTACACAAGCACATCCGCCTTGGGGCTCAATAGCGGCACCATCCGGGACGCGAACGCCAACAATGCCACGCTTACGTTGCCGAGCCCCGGCGCCAGTGGATCTCTCGGCGCCAATAAAGCGCTCGTGATCGACACCACCGCGCCCACCTACGTCTCCGGCTCCAGCAGCGTCAGCGGCACCACGATGGTCCTCGCGTTCAGCGATACGAATCAACTCGATGCCCTCAGCGTCCCTTCGACCTCCGCGTTCACCAGCGTGAAAGTCGGCAACACGAACTCGGCCGTGACCAGCGTGCGTGTCGACGCGTCCGCCAAAACGGTGACGCTCGTCCTCGATACCTCGGCCACCTCCGGTCAGACCGTCACCCTGACCTACACCGACCCTTCGACCTTGGACGACGCGTACGCGATCCAGGATGCGGCGGGCAACGACGTCGCGACCTTCAGCGTCAGCCTCACGGCCACCGGCGATTCGACGGCGCCGACGATCGTCGGCGTTTCGTCTTACGACAGCTCGGGCATCTACACGAACGGCCACTATCTCGCGGGCAGCGTCATTCCGATCAAGGTCGAGTTCAGCGAGCTGGTAAACGTGACCGGGACGCCGCAGCTCACGCTCGAAACGGGCACCACGGATCGCACCGTGAATTACGCCAGCGGCACGGGCACGAACGTGCTTACGTTCAATTACACGGTACAAGCCGGCGACACGAGCAGCGACCTCGATTATACGGCCACTTCGGCGCTCGCGCTCAATGGCGGCACGATCCGGGACGCCTCGTCCAATAACGCGACGCTGACCTTGGCTTCGCCGGGCGCGACGAACTCGCTGGGGGATAACAACGATATCGTGATCGACACGACCGCGCCGACCTTCAGCTCGGCGCGCGTGAACGGCGCGTCGCTCACGGTTTACTTCAGCGATACGAACGCGATCGACTCCACCAATCCGCCATTGGCAAGCGCGTTCTCCGTGACGGTGGGCGGCGTCGGTCGCTCCGTTTCGAGTGTCACCCTCGACGGCACGAACAAGTATGCGCTGCTCACTTTAGCCAGCGCGGTGACGACCGGACAAACCGTCACCGTCGCCTACACCGATCCCACGGCCGGCAACGACGCGGCGGCCATCCAGGATCTCGCCGGCAACGATTGCGCGACATTCTCGGCGCAAAGCGTGACCAACGTCACCGGCGACTCGACCGCACCGACGCTGACCAGCATCACGCATAATGCGACGGGCAACACGACGACCGTGAACAGCACGGTCACGTACACGGTCACTTTCAGCGAAGATATCGATGCGACCACGGTTTCCGCGGCCGATTTCAGCAACGCCGGCACCGCGACCGTTTCGTTCGGCGCGATCGCCGAGACCACATCGACGAGCGGTGTGTTCACCGTGTTGGTGACGCCGAGCACGACCGGGACGATCATTCTGCAAGTCACCGCCGGCGCGGTGATCAAGGACACGGCGGGCAATGCGCTCGTCACGACGTCCGCGCTGCAAGGCGGAGTCGCCACCGTCACTGTTACCGCCGGCAATACCGCGCCGGTGATCACGAGCAACGGCGGCGGCGCCACCGCCAGTGTCAGCGTCGCCGAAAATACGACGGCGGTCACGACCGTCGCCGCGACCGACGCGAATGGCGACACCCTTGCTTATTCGATCAGTGGCGGGGCCGACTCCGCGCTCTTCTCGATCAACAGCTCGACCGGGGCGGTGACTTTTGCGAGCGCGCCGAACTTCGAAGCGCCCGGCAGCGCGGCGAGGTCGAATGTCTATACCGTGGTGGTGCAGGCGTCGGACGGCAACGGCGGGATGGCGACGCAGACGCTGACCGTGACGGTGACGAACGTGAACGAGACGCCGGCGCTGGCGGCGGTGAGCGACGCGAACGGCACGTACAATAGCGCGATCAGCTCGATCACGCTGTCGGGCAGCGACGTGGATTCGGGCGATACGCTGACGTACTCGGCGACGGGCTTGCCGGCGGGCTTGAGCCTTTCGGGCGCGACGATCTCCGGCACGCCGACGGCGGCCGGAAGTTCGACGGTGACGGCACGGGTCACCGACGCGGGCGGACTTTATGCGGAGCGGACGTTCACGATCACGGTGGCCAAAGCGACGCCAACGATCACGTGGAGCACTCCTTCGAGCATCGTTTATGGCACGGCGCTGAGCGGCACGCAGCTGAATGCGAGCGCGAGCGTGGCGGGGACGTTGACGTACAATCCGACGAGCGGCACGGTGCTCGGCGTCGGCAGCCGGACGTTGAGCGTGAGCTTCACGCCGACGGATAGCGCGAATTACAACCCGGCCAGCGGCAACGTCACTTTGAGCGTAACGGCGGCCACGCTGACGGTGACGGCCAACAACCAAACTCGGGCGTACGGCGCGTCGAATCCGACGTTGACGTATGGCATCACGGGTTATGTGAACAGCGAGACGAGCGCGGTGGTGAGCGGCACGCCGTCGATTACCACGACCGCGACGGCGACCAGCACGGTCGGGAACTACACCATCACTTCGGCGGCGGGCACGCTGAGCGCGACCAATTACACCTTCAGCTATGTCAA
>CBINOT010000243.1:0-8204 GCA_966252355.1 uncultured Opitutus sp.
TGAGCCGAAACACCAGCCCACCGCCCAACCGCCCAAAACGACAACCTGCCCCACCGAGCGACCAAACCAAAGTGTCATCTAATGGAAGACACTTGGCCCGGGGGGCTTTCGCGGCTGCGCCCTTTGTCTACCCGTTTGCCGCGAGTGGGTCCGTGCCGAGGTTGTACTCGGTGAGATTCGATAACCCGTCGTTGTCCGGGTCGGCGTCGTCAGCGGCGGTGCCGTCGGCGGTGAGCTGGGCGAAGTGAACGATTCGCCACTGCTCCAACTCCGTCAGTGCTGGCTCGCGCGTCTCCACGACGGCCGTGAACGAATCGACGTCGATGACCTTCGGCGTGTCGTTCAACGGCGTGATGGCGAAGACGCCTGCCACCAGGTCGGCGTGTCCGTCGAGGAACGCGGGCGGCGCAAGCGGATTCCATTCCACGGCGTCGACGAAGTAGTGCCAAACGCCCGCCTCGCGCGAGATCGTCACCGTCATGCCGTCGCTGCCGTCGAAACCGAAGCCGAAGAAATGCGCATTGTTGTCGGCCGCATTTTGCGAGTTCACGGAGTAACGTTCCGGCGCACCGAACACGATGGTGCCGGCGCGCGTGAGCGCGTTGCTGCTCGAACCCACGTACAATCCCACTTGGTCGATGAACTGCAGCCCGAGCAGCGGACGAAATACGGTCGTGACGGAGAAGTCTTCGGTGCCGGTGAAACCTAGCTCCGCCAAGGCGACTCCGGGCGCGGAATTGCCCGCCAAACCGGCACCACCGAAGAAGTCGGCGCGCGTCGTCGTGAGTTTCAGGAGCCCAGCCGCAGGATCGAGCAGCAGATTCGGATCCTGAGGCGGCAACGCGGCGCCCATGCCCGGGAGCCGGGTCGTAAAGCCGGTGAATTGACCCGTCCGGTCGCGCAGGCCAGCGGTCGCAACACTCGAAAAGTCCAACGAGACACGGCGTACCGTCGTCGCCGACAATGCGGTCACGTGAAACGTATACAGCGTCTGGACCGGGTTCGTGCTGCTGACGTCGGTCGCACGCGCCGTGACGGCGAAGGAAATTCCCACCTGCGTCAAAGTCGGCCGCCACGTGATTACGCCCGTGCTGCGGTCGACGGACATCCCGGTCGGCGCGTTCACGAGCGAGTAACTGCAAGCGTCGTGCGGGCGCGTCGTGGGTTCCGGCAACGCCAGGGCGAAATCGTGCCGGTAAAGCGCGGTCCGGTCCGGCAGGGCGATCGCGTCGGTCGGCGTCTTCGCCAACACCACCTTGCTGCCCCAGATGGCGACGCCGTCGCCGGAAAGCGCCGAAAACGCGTGGACCCACGCGCCATTGTCGTCATCCCATTGCACGCGGAACATCCCGCGATAAGTCGTTCCACCGAGCGTGAGCGTGAGCCGGTTGCCGACGGACCACTGCCACGTGCCAGTCTGCGCCCCGCTAATCGTGTGATTTTTATTCAGCGTGACGTTCACCGAGGTGTTCACGACCGGAGAGATCGCTTTGCCATGATTGATGAGCTTGTAGTCGCCGGCGACGTCGTCGGGCCCGGCGCGCTCGACGCTCGCGCCGGCATAGCGGTGGGGCGCCGCGACCAACCAGCCGTCCGCATTGAGAAAGAGTTCGTGCACCCTCACCTCGTGCTCCTCGCCGCGACCGACGAAGCGCGTGTGAAACACCAAGAAATACTTCCCCGTCGCGGCGTCGTAGTACGCCGAATTGTGCCCCGGCGAAACGTAACCGCGAGTGACTTGGGCAGGTTCGCCCGCCACGGGGAGGAAACGATAATTGCCCATGAGCTTCACGCCATAGGGCGCGATCGCCGCGTCGTCGAAGAACGATCCATCCGCACCTCCGACGTTGGTGAGATCGTTGCCGGCGGCATCGAAAAACGGGCCATCGGGATTTCGCGAGCGACCCATTCGGATGTTGTAGCCGCCGTTCGCATCCAGTCCGCCGAACGACAGGAACAGATAATAGTACGCCGATTCCGGACTATAGAGCATGAACGGTCCTTCGATCCGGCTGTGGTTTCGCCCGATCAGTTTTTTACCATAGCCCTGGCCCAGAAGCGGCCGTCCCGTCGTCCGATCGAGTTCGAGAATGAAAATGCCGCCGGAATAGGAGCCGTAGACCATCCAAAGCCGACCGGTCGCGTCGAAGAAAACATCGGGGTCGACGGTATTTGGATGCTTCGTCGGATCGTAGATTGTCCCGTCGTAACTCGGCTGTCCCCACATGCCCGATTCGAGAATGATCCCGGCATCGTGAAGGCCCGGTGATGTTGTCCGACACGGCGATGCCGAGCGCGGCGCGCGGTTGGTCGAGCCGGCCGATGCAGTAATAGAAATAGTAGCGACCGTCGCCGAGTTGGATCACGTCGGGCGCCCAGAACGCCGCCCCGCTTCCCGTATACGAGAGCGCCGCCTGAAATTCCGTCTGTGGATTGGGCACCAACAGATTGCCTGGCGAGGGATCGGTCGAGAGCTGTGTCCAGTGCATCCAATCGTTCGTCCTCGCGGAGGCGAGGTGCGAGCCGAACACGTAAAACGAATCGCCCGAACGCACGACCGAGGGGTCATGCACCGAAACGTTCGAGAACGTGGGAATAGACGGCAGTTTATCTGCGAGCGCAACCGAACCGAAGGACAGGGACAGCGCCGCGACGACCGCGCGCCAGAAGGTGAGACGAATGCGAGAAGCCATGCCGAAAGGTTAGACTTCGAGCCCCGGTTTTCATCCCGCTGGCGCGGTTTCAGACCCGACAAAATCCGTGACGGTAACATTGCAGGACCGTCATGTGATCAGCCGCGCGTAAGATAATCCGCGAACGTCAGTCCGCCGATCAGCGCCAGCCAAAAGAAACCGGCGAGGGCGAACACGCGCACCAGGCCGCGTTGGTAGCGGAGCTGCATGAAAACGAGAAACACGAGCGCCGTCTTCGCCGCCGCAATCGAGAGTGCGACCGGCATTTGCCACGCGCCGAGCTGGGCGAAACTGGTCAACGCCGTGAGCACCAACAGCGCCATCAATGCGCCATAGGTGGCCAGCAGAACTGGAACGCTGGGGGCCGTCGCTTTCATCGCTTCAAACCGGTTGCCCGCGCATCACGCTAATCGACGCAAATAATGGTAATCCCGAACGCATATTCGTTTTGTCCATTTGTTGAGTCATCCCTGTTCGTGGGTTCGTTATTCGCGTTCATTCGCGTCGTTCGCGGGCAGCCGATTGCACTTAGCTTGGCTTCATCGGACGAGGTACAGCAGCGGATAGAGGAAGATCCACACGCAATCCACGAAGTGCCAATACAGCCCGACCATGGCGACCGGCGCGTCGCGTTCGCGCGTCAATCGGCCTCGGCGGTTCAGCGCGAGCAGCCAGCCGATCGCGCCGAGTCCGGCCAGCATGTGCATCGCGTGCAACCCTGTCATCGCGAAGTACAGAAACAGGAATAGCTGAACCGGGGCCGACTCTCCGGCCGCAAGATGAAAATGCGCGCCAGGCACGAGGTGCTCGTGGATCTTCTGTGCATACTCGTAGCCTTTCAGCCCAAGGAACGTTGCGCCGAGCATGCCGGTGAGTACCAACCAGCCAAACGCCGCATCGCGTCGCTCGAGACGCGTCGCCCGATCTGCCAGCGCCATCCCGAGGCTGCTCGTCAGCAACACCGCCGTGTTGATCGTCCCGATCCAAAAATCGAGGTGCCGGCTTCCGGCCGCAAACGCCTGCGGATAAGTCCAGCGATAAACTGCGTAGCACGCGAACAACCCGCCAAAGAACAGAATCTCCGTCGCGAGAAACGCCCACATGCCCAGATGATTCGCCGCCTGCTGCTGTTCGGCGTCGGCGAAGGGCGACTCGGTGGACCGGGGTGAAATCGGGTTCATGGCAGGGGACGTTCCTCCGCTTCGTATGCATAGGGTCCGCGCGTGACGATCGGCGTCACCGCGAAATTGTGCTCGGGTGCAGGCGAGGGCGTTTGCCACTCGAGTCCCGTCGCGGCCCACGGATTCGGTCCGGCCGGTCGGCCGCGGAAAAAGGACCAGGTGAGATAAACGAGCGGCATGATATAACCGACGGCCAAGATCGACGCGCCGGCCGTGGAGAGAACGTTCAGCGCCTGAAATTCCTGGGGGTACACATGGTAGCGGCGCGGCATGCCGAGATAACCGAGCACGAACTGCGGGAAGAATGTCAGGTTGAAGCCGAGAAAGATGATCCCGGCCGAGATGCGCGCCGTCCACTCGTGGTACAAGCGACCCGAGATCTTCGGCCACCAGTAGTGAATGCCGCTGAGATACGCCATGACCATGCCGCCGACCATGATGTAGTGAAAGTGGGCCACGACAAAGTATGTGTCGGTGACGTGCACGTCGATCGCGAGCGTCGCCAGCATGAGCCCGGTCAGACCGCCGACCGTAAACAGCCCGATGAAACCGAGCGCATAAAGCAGCGGCGTTTCGAACGAGATCGAGCCGCGATGCAACGTCGCCGTCCAGTTGAACACCTTCACCGCGGACGGCACGGAGACCAGGAAACTCAGGAGCGAAAACACCAGTCCGGCGTAGACCGACTGGCTGCTCACGAACATATGATGCCCCCAGACGAGAAATCCGAGCACCGCAATGGCCAGGCTCGAGCCGGCGACGACCTTGTAGCCGAACACCGGCTTCCGCGCGAACGCCGCGATCGTTTCGCTCACCACGCCCATGCCCGGCAAGATCATGATGTAGACCGCCGGATGAGAGTAGAACCAGAACAGGTGCTGGAACAGCAGCGGATCGCCGCCGAGCTTGGGATCGAACACCCCAACGCCGAAGCAGCGTTCGAGCACGATCAGCAGCAGCGTGATCGCGAGCACTGGCGTCGCGAGCACGAGGATCAAGCTCGTGGCGTACATCGACCAGATAAAGAGCGGCAAGCGCCCCCAGGTGAGGCCCGGCGCGCGCAGCTTGTGGATCGTGACGATGAAATTCAGGCCGGTGAAGATCGATGAGAACCCGGCGATGAACACGCCGGCCGCCATCGCCATCACATGCGAATTCGAATACGTACTGCTGTACGGCGTGTAGAACGTCCAGCCGGTGTCCACGCCGCCCGCGAGGATCGAATACAACGCCAGCAAGCCGCCCGCCATGAAGAGATACCAGCTCGCCAAGTTCAGCCGCGGAAACGCGACATCGCGCGCGCCGAGCATCAACGGGATGACGAAATTGCCGAGCACCGCGGGAATCGACGGAATCAAAAAGAACCAAACCATCAGCACGCCGTGCAGCGTGAACAGCCGATTGTAAGTGTCGGACGTCACGACGTCGCCCGCCGGGGTCAATAGTTCGAGCCGCATCAATGCCGCCGCCACCGCCGCGATCGCGAAGAAGGACGTGATCGAGAAAAGATACAGCAACCCGATCCGCTTGTGGTCGCGCGTGAAGAGCCAGGACCCGACGGTGTGGCCCGCCGCGAGATAACTGCGAGCGACCGCGGGCGGCTCCGCCACGGTGTTGTCGGCCTTCGTCTTCATGGAGCTGTGGAAGGGCGCTGCGCCTCGCCGGCGTTGGCGCGGGGCGCCAGCTGTTTCAGGTAAGCGATCAAATCGAGCAGATCGTTCTCTGGAATGACGCCCTGATACGAAGGCATGACGGGATCGTAGCCGGCCACCACGTCGCGGGCGGGCTGGAGAATCGAGTCCCGCAGATAAGCGTCGTCGGCCCGCACGAATCGGCCTTCCCGCAGCGGCACGAGCGACCCGTACAAAGCCTCGAGCGGCGGCGCTCGTACGGCGGCGGGTTGGTCGTGACAACCGCTGCAGTTGTAGCGCGTGAACAATTGCCGACCGCGCCCGGCCAGCTCGCTTGGCGGATTGCCTTGCGCGAGCCAACGCGCGTACTCCGGCGCCGGCAGCACGACGACCTCCCCCGTCATGCCGGAATGCTTCGTCCCGCAAAACTCGGCGCAAAAAAGATGGTACCGGCCCGGCGTGGTCGGACGAAACCACATCGTCACTTGCTTTCCAGGCACGACGTCCTGTTTCAAACGAAACGCCGGCACGAAGAAGCTGTGAATCACATCTTCGGAGGACAGGACGAGCCGGACGTCCTCGTCGACGGGCACGTGCAACTCGTCGAATTCGCGACGGCCATTCGGATGGCGCACATCCCACATCCATTGCCGGCCTGTGACGTGAATTTCCAGTCCCGTCGCCGGCGGTCGTTCTTCGTCGAGATAAACGCGCGCGCCCAGGAAAAAGAACGCGAGAAACGCGACGGTGGTCGCCGCGATCCAGCCCGTCTCGAGCTTGGCGGTCGAAACCTGCACCGGCGGACGCGGTGCGTTCGATCCGCGCCGGTAGCGCACGAGAAAGTACAGATTCGCTGCGACGAGCCCGACCACGAGCAGGACACTGAACGCGAGCAGCACGCCAAATGCACCATCGACGCGCGGTGCCAAGGTGCTCGCGCGATGCGGCAGCCAATCGGCAAAAGCAAAGGCAAAGACAGCGTTCACGGCTGGTTCTCTCCGAGGTCGGGACGGTCGCTTTCACCGTGCCACGGGCATCTTGCCCGGGTTGTGTCATCGGCATCTCGCCGATGATCGCGGCGCGAAGCGCCGTCCATGGGCGAGACGCCCGCGCCGCGCACCATCGCGGAAATCCCCCACCCGAGCAGCCCGATGGTCAGCACAACGCCGAGATCGAGCGCGAGCCACACGACCCCGCTGTACCGTCCGCCCGCGCCGGCACCACGTGCGCACAGGAGCAACAACTCGAAAACGGACGAGCCGGTCTTTCCTTGCGCCGCACGGTCAATCGCAACGGCCACGGCCTTCGCGTCGAAGTCGATCCCAAGAAAATACTGCGAAATTACGCCCGTCGAGGTTAGGACGACGAACCCGCTCGGATGCGCATAGAGCCTGGTGCGGGAGTCGAACGAGAAATGAAAACCGGCCGCAGACGCGATGCGCGCGATCGCATCCTCCGATCCCGCGAGATAATGCCACCCCGGCGCCGTCGATCCTCGCCCGTAGCGCCGTGCGTCCCGATTCTTCATGCTCGCGAGATCGCGCGTCGTGTCGGAGGGGTCGATGCTCACATAGACCACGTCGTAATCTCGGCCGACCGTCGGCGCGACGCGCCGCAGCGTTTCGACGACGCCATTCGCGACCACCGAGCAAAGCTGAGGACAACGAGCATAGCCAAAGAGCAACACGACGGGCTTGCCGGCGATGTACGCGCTCAGCGGGCGCGTCGTGCCTTCGTCGTCGCGCAGCGCAACATCGAGCGGCACGGTCGCGCCGATACGTTGCTCGAATCGAATGGGCAGGAGATCGGGGCTGGCGAAGGCAGCCGGAGTCTCCGCGCGGCCGAACGTCGCGAATGCGATCGCCCACGCGGCGATCAACCCCAACGCGCGTCCAGGTAGGGCCCGATCCTGCAAGAATCTCGTTGGGATCGTCACGGAGGTGGTTCCTCAATCTTTATCCGCGATGCGGGTGCCGTATTCATCGCCCCATCGACGCCATGCGTCGCGATCCATTCCATCGCCCGCTCGATCGGAATCCGCGCGATCCCGGCCTCACGATCGACCCATGCATACTCCGTCAGCCGTTTTGACGCCGTCGAAGCATCGGCCCAGTCGCGCGCGATCGAGGTCTGCACGAACGGTCCGCCGGTGAACGATGTCTGCCGCTTCATCCCCGTCGCAGTGACATGTTCATCGTAACGACCGCGATAAAGCGCCGCGGCGGCAACGAGCGAGCCGAGGACGCCGAAGAGTACGATCGCGGCCGAGATCACGATTAACCGGATCGATGCGTCGGTGCGTTCGTAACTCATGCGACCTCCTCCGACGTTGATGGACGCGTGGGTGCGACCGCGGCGTAACGCAGCCAAAACAGAGCGAGCGCAGCCGCGGCGAGCGCGAAGTTGCATAGCTGCGCCGTTCGCAACGTCGCCGGAAAGGCCGGGAGAACGAGCCAAGCGGTGTACGCGATTTGTCCGGCCAGCAGCAGTAGCGCGACGCCACCGAGCCATCGCGCGCTTTGCTTTACTCCGCGCGACAATAGCAATGCCACAGGCGTCGCGAATTGAAGAAGCGCGAGCAGCGCGGCCACGATCCGCCATCCGCCATGGCCGCGCCGGAGATACCAGCTGATTTCGGGCGGCAGGTCTCCGCTCCAGATGATGAGGAATTGCGTAAACGCGACGTACGTCCATGCCAT
>CBINOT010000244.1:0-8147 GCA_966252355.1 uncultured Opitutus sp.
TATCACTCATGAGTAAAAAGGGCGCGGCCGATGGAGGTGAAGCCCGATGTCCCCATCGGGCTGGTTTGGCGTAGCGGAACGCGTGAGCGTTTCGCCGAACGCCTCACGGCTTCCGCTACCAGCAAAGCCCGATCGGGACATCGGGCTCCACCGTACGGAACGGATCGAAACTGAGGCATCACGGCCGCGCATGACGGTCGGATCTGAACTCGGAAGAGCTTCCCACGCGGGAGAGGAAATCGACGAGCACGTCGACCGCGACGCCGAGGTCGGCCGGCGAAGCGTATTCGTCGGGATGATGACTCAACCCGCCCCGACAACGAACAAAGAGCATCGCCACGGCGGTGAGTTCGGACATCACGACCGCATCGTGTCCCGCACCGCTCACGAGTCGGAGGCTGCGGCCCTGCACGCGGCGAAGGCTGGTTTCGAGCTGCGTGGTCAAGTCGGGCGCGCACGCCACGGCGGCGTTGTCCTGCGTAGCCTCCCAGCGACAGCCCAGCTTGCGGCGGCGAGCGATCGCGTTGGCGGCCCGCAACGCTTCCGCGAGAGCGCGGGTGCGCGCTTTGTCGTCGGGATGCCGCAGATCGAGCGACACCGTGACGTTTCCGGGAACGACATTCGACGCGGCATTCCCGACCTCGAGCGTGCCTACGGTGGCGACAAGCGGCGGATGCGCGCGAGCGAGCTTTTCGACGTACAAGATTAATTCCGCGGCTCCGGCGAGCGCGTCGCGTCGCAGGCGCATCGGCGTGGTGCCGGCGTGGCTGGCTTGGCCGGTGAAGTGCAATCGGCCGCGCGTCTGGCCGGCGATGGCTGACACGACGCCGACTGCCATTTTCTTCGCTTCGAGCACCGGGCCTTGCTCGATATGCACTTCCACGTAGCCGACGAGATCGCGCGCGCGATGCGCGGGCAGCGGCAGCTGAAAGTGGCCGTCGTGGTGCGCGGCGAGAGCATCGCCGACCGAAACACCGTCGCGATCGCGAGGGCGGAGATTGGCCCGCGACAAGGTGCCGCAATAACCCTTGCTGCCGATGTACGCGCTCGAGAAGCGCACGCCTTCTTCTTCGGAGAAAGCGATGACTTCGACGGCAAATGGCAGCGCGACCCGTCGGCGCCGCAGCTCGGCCAGGGCGACGATCGGCGCGAGAACGCCCAGTGCACCGTCGAAGCGGCCGGCGTTGCGCACGGTGTCGAGATGCGATCCGAGCAAAAGCGTCTTTGCCTGATGCGAACCGCCGCCGACGGCGTCACCGTCGAGTCGCCCGATCAGATTGCCAACGGCGTCTTCCGTCACGGCGAGTCCCGCTTCTCGCATCCACTCGGCGACGCGCGCATTGGCGCGCCGCATCGCGGGCGAAAGAAAGGTCCGCGTGAGCACGTGGGGCTCGTCGGAGATCCGACCCAGTTCGTCCAGCATCCGCACCAGCTTCTTGGCCGCCGAGGTCATGCGATCATCGCTTGGTTGAGCCAGTTTGTCATCCCGCCCTTTTTCTCTCAGCTCCCGCGATAGGTATTGTAGCCCCACGGCGTGACGAGCAGCGGCACATGATAGCTCGCCGACGCATCGGGGACGCGGAAGAAAACCGCGGCGTAGACGAAGAACGGACACTCGACGTCGCGGGTGGCAAAGTAGTCTTTGGTTTTAAACACCAGTTGGTAATCGCCGGCGTGAAATTCGTCGGCGGTGAGGAGCGGCGCGTCCGTCCGACCGTCGGCGTTGGTGACGACCACCTTCAGCTGCTTCGCTTCCTCGTCGAGTCGCCAGAGCTCGATTTCCATTCCAGCGGCGGGCACGCCATGCGTGAGATCGAGCACGTGAGTCGTGAGTTTTCCAGGCATCGACGAAACCTGACCGAACCCCGCGTGCGAATCACGCGATTTCCGCGGCCCCGGACCCATCCCTGAAACCATAGATGAACCCGGATGAACACGGGTAACCGAGCCTTGGTTAGCTGGGTCGATCTGTGTCCAGCTCTGGTTAACCCGTTTTGTAGCTGGCCTCCGCGAGGCCGGCCGTCGGTGCCTCGATGTGCTGGAATATTAGACTGAGCCGGAACAATCCCGTTGAACCACGAATAGCCCCGAATGAACACGAATGAAATGCCCGCCCAGTCGCGCGTGCATCGACTTATCAGCTTCGCCGGGATCGATACGAAGAATGCTGGCTCGGCTCCTCTAACCTTCGTGCGAATTCGGGTCCCTTCGTGGTTCTCGACTGCATGAGTCCGACTTAGGCATCGTGCGCTTATTAATTCTCGCCGCGGTGAGCGGTTTCTGGAACCACCTCCGATCATGATGCCGTACTGTTGCTCGCGGTCCGCGTTCGTCCGTTCTGTTCTGATCGTGCTGACTTTTGCATCGGCCGCCTGGGCGCAGCTCCCGCCGCTGCCCGAAATTCCACCGCCGCAACCGGAGAATTCCGTGCCGATGGGATCGGCGGCGGACTTCGCCGAGGTGAAGCTCGACTTTCCGATCGCAGCGGGACCGTTCGAGGCGACCTGGACGTCCATTGAGAAAAACTATCCCGGTCCGCCAGCCTGGCTGCGTGATGCGAAGTTTGGCATCTGGGTGCACTTCGGGCCGCAGTCGGCCGGCCAGAGCGGCGACTGGTATGCGCGCAATCTCTACAAGCCGGGCAGCGTCGCGTATCGCAACCACCTCGAGAATCACGGACATCCGTCCGAAGTCGGTTACAAGGAGGTGCTGCGCGATTGGAATCCCACGAAGCTCGACCCAGCCGCGCTGACGAAAATCTACCACGAGGCCGGCGCGCGTTTCCTCATCGTCCAAGGGGTGCACCACGACAATTTCGATCTGTGGGACTCGAAGTACCACCCGTGGAATTCGGCGCGCCTCGGGCCGAAACGGGATCTCCTGGCGGAGTGGGCGAAGGCGACCAAAACCACGGGGATGCGCTTTGGCGTGACGTTCCATCACGAATACACGTGGTATTGGTGGCAGAGCGCCTTTGCGGCGGACAAGGAGGGTCCGAAGGCGGGCGTGCCTTATGACGGGCACCTGACGCTCGCCGACGGCAAAGGCAAATGGTGGGAGGGACTCGATCCGCGGCTGCTCTACGGCGTGGACTTGCGCGAGTACGAAGGCGTGACCGCCGCAGTCAACAAGCCATGGGCCGTCCCCAGCTCCGGCATTTTTAGCCGGCACCTGAAGTATGCGCATTGGTTCGCGACGCAATGGGCGCTGCGAATGACCGATGTGATCGATCGTTACGATCCCGACTTCATCTACACCGACGGCACCAGCACCCAGCCGTTCAGCGGGTCAGGCACCGGCTCCGGTTACAAATGCGACGCGATGCAGCGCGTGATCGCGCATTTCTACAATCGCGCCCTCGAGCGGCGTCACGAGGTCGATACGTTCAGCATCGTCAAGTTCCGCCCGAGCACCAACGGCACGGTGAACACGGAGGAGCATGGCATCCCCGCGAAGATCAAGACGGACCAGCCGTGGATCGCGGAAGCGCCGGTGGGCGACTGGTTCTATAACCCCGGGTTCACCTACGACTCGGGGATGATGATCCGTTACGTGATCGAAGCGGTGGCGCGCGACGGCAATGCGGCGATCTGCGTTTCGCTATTACCCGACGGCTCGCTCGACGCGGGCAGCCTGCGCATGCTGCGCGAAATCGGCGAGTGGATGCGCATGAACGGCGTGGCGATCTACGGCAGCCACGCGTGGACGATTCCGGGCGAAGGCGAGGTCGTCGACGGCAAGTTGAAGATGCTCCCCGGCGGCAAGCTCGGGAAGAAGCACGCGCAATTCGCGTTCGGGCCGCGGGATTTTCGTTTTGTCGTCGGCCGCGACGGTGCGCTCTACGTGTTCGCGCTCGCCGTTCCGGCCGCGGAAGCGACGGTGAAAGTCGCGTCGCTCGGCGTCGACGCAAAGCTCCTCGGCGCGTCGATCAAGTCGGTCGCGCTGCTCGGTCACCCAGGCGAACTGCATTGGCAGCAAAAAGCCGACGGCTTGGAGATCGCTTATCCGGCGGAGACCGCGGCGAAAACCGCGGCGGTTTTCCGCGTGACGCTCGATGGCCCGATGGCCGGCGCTGCCGCGGAGTCCGCCTCGTCGCATTGAGTCCTTGCGCGCTCTTGGCTGCGACGGCCGGTCGCGAGCGCTATCATGGCGGAATGGGATCGCCCGTAAACGGATCGCGCACCACGGCATGGGCCGCTGGGGGCGCGGCGAGCTCGTGGAGGATTACCAGCGTGGTCGTGTCGCGGCGCACTTCGATCGCGTCGACTTCAAAGTACACGCCGGGCGGGTAGAGGACTTCCTGTTCCCCTTGAATCTGAGAAATGGGCGCGATGTCGCGGCCCGTGTGGCCAGCGACTTCGACGTAAATCTCTCCGGGCTTGGTGCCCCAGGCCTCTCCACCTGCGGCACCGCCGCCGCCTTTGATCGAGCTCGTGGCGACGAATCCGCGATCGCGAATGATCGATCCCGGTTTGATCTTCTTGCCGTATACGTCGCCGTTGGCGGCGGTCGCCCGGCGATACGTCGAGCCGACGAAAGCCGGCAGTGCATTTAAACCCGCCGTCACCGCGATCGCGCGATTCGCGAACGAGGGCGGAACGACGCCGTTTTCGGCCATGGCTTCCAGTACGGCTTGTTCGGCCGGCGGCAGGATGCCGCGCAAGGCGCTGTTCATCGCCGACCAGTTGCCCGTGACCCAGTATTTATTAATCGCCGCGCGATGATGATCCGCCAAGGCGACGGGCACCGGCGCGGGGGCGAAGAGTTTCGAGAAAAATCCGGAGATGCCGCTGTGCGTGGGCTGGCGCAACGCGGTCAAACGGGCCTTCAGCGCGGCCTGTTCGTCGTCGGTGCCCGCGCGCAGCTGGGTGCGCCAGGAGCCGGTTTGGAGCAATTGCGTCGCGAAGTCCCGCGCGGCTTTGTCGTTGGCGCTCGTGGGGTCGCCGTGGGCGCCGATGTATTCATCGATTTTTTGGAGGATGCCCCCGTTGCCCCAGCTCAAGATGTCCTGCAGGGTCGTCTTGAAGGCGTCGAGATTGGCAGTATCGAGCGTGATGGCCGGCGCTCTCGTGACCGCGTTGGGCACGACGAGTCGTTGCACGACGCCCGCCGGTCGCGCGGGCGACGGCATGGGCCGCGCGAGGGCGACGGGGGCGCGGCCGTTCATCGTTGCGGCGAGTTGGACGAGTCGAGTCGCCGCGGGACGATAGTCCGCGAGCGAATGCGTGCCGCGGGCCGGTTGCAACGTGCGCGAGGCGGGCCGTCCGGCCGACGGCGATTTTCGCGGACTGAAGGTCTCGGCTTGGCTGCGCATCGACGCCCGTCGAGGTGCGACTGGCTAGGGTCCAGCACGCAAAATCAGACCAGCCCCGCAATACCTCCAACTACGGAAATATACGGTGGGGGTTCAACGGGACGCCTTGGTGCCGATAAGATTTCGAACGCAAGGCGCGCTAGGGATAAACGCGCCCTACCTGCTCACCGCAGCTTCGAGGCGCAGACGCGCGATTTTCTCGATTTCGGCGAGGGCGGTTTCGAATTCGGTCTCGGGCGTGTTTTCGAGGCGGGTGCGCATCGCGGCGAGGATGGCCGATTTTTGATTCAGCTTGGCGCAGATAACGAAGGGGAAACCGAATCGCGCGCGATAGCGCTCGTTCAACTGCTGGAATTCGGCGAGCTCCTCCGCGGACAATTGGTCGAGCCCCGCGCTCGCTTGTTCGCGGGCCGAATCGGCGGTCAACTGCCGTTGTTGGGCGAGACGGCCGGCGAGGTCGGGGTGCGCCCGGATCAGCGCGAGTTGTTCGTCGCGCGAAGCGCCGCGCATTGCGCCGCACAGCTGCGCGTGAAGTTCTCCGAGGTTGCGGAACGGCCGTTTCGCCCATGTGCGTTCCGCGACCCACGGAGAATGCTCGAACAAATGCCCGAGCGCCGTGACAAAGCCGGCGCGATCGAGCGCATTCAGTTCTTCAAGCGACGGCATGGGGTTGGTTCGGAGGTCGGGCCCTACCATCCGCTCTTTCCCTTTTCGCGTACATTCGCGTCATTCGCGGGCGGTTGTCAGGGGAGCAGTTCGTACGCGGGCACCGAGAGAAATTCGTCGAATTCCTCGCTCTTCGACATCCGCATGAAGAGCTCGACCGCAGTCTTGAAATGTCCGCCTTCGTAGCGGGCGGCGCCTTTTTCCGTCCGAATCTGCGCGAGCACCTCGCTCACGAAGCGGTCGTATAACTCGGGTGTGATCTTGCGTCCGTCGTCGAGCGAGGCTCCGCGACGCAGCCATTGCCAGAGTTGGGCGCGCGAGATTTCCGAGGTCGCGAGATCCTCCATCAAGTTGTAGATCGGCTCGCAACCCGAGCCGCCGAGCCAGGCTTCGAGATACTGGATGCCCACGCTCATGTTCCACTTCACGCCGCGCTCCGTGATCGGTCCCGTGACGGGCTGGAGCAGATCCGCGGCGGATATCCGGACGTCATGCCGGCGGTGCAGCTGGTTCGGGCCGCGCATGTGTTTCGCCAACGCGGTGAGCGCGGTGGGCACGAGTCCGGGATGCGCGACCCACGTGCCATCGTGCCCGTCGGCGGCTTCGCGTTCTTTGTCGGCCCGCACTTTCTCGAGCGCGGCCTCGTTTGCCGCGGGGTCGTTCTTGATGGGAATCTGCGCCGCCATGCCACCCATCGCATACGCGCCGTGCCGATGGCAGACGTTGATCACATGCAGCGCGTAGGCGCGCAGAAACGGCGTTGTCATCGTGATCGATGATCGGTCGGGAAAGAGATAATCGGGCCGATTGCGCAGCTTTTTGATGAAGCTGAACATGTAGTCCCAGCGGCCGCAGTTCAGCCCCGAGGCATGCTCGCGCAACTCGTGGAGAATTTCTTCCGCCTCGAACGCGCCGAGGATCGTCTCGATCAACACCGTCGCGCGGATCGTGCCGCGCGGGAGGCCGATGGCGGCTTGAGCGGAGACGAAGACATCGTTCCACAGGCGCGCCTCGAGATGGCTTTCCATCTTGGGCAGGTAAAAATACGGGCCGCTGCCGCGGGCGACGAGTTCGCGGGCGTTGTGGAAAAAGTAGAAGCCCCAGTCGAACAGCGACGCGGAGAGCCGCCGGCCGTCCAATAACACGTGCTTCTCCTCGAGGTGCCAGCCGCGCGGCCGCGCGACGATCGTGGCGGTCTGGTCGTTCAGCCGATACGCTTTTCCCTCCGGGGACGTGAACGAAATCGTCCGGCGCACGGCGTCGCGCAAGTTGATCTGCCCTTCCACGACGTTTTCCCACGTGGGAGAGTTCGCGTCTTCGAAATCGGCCATCCAGCATTGCGCCCCGGAGTTGAGCGCATTGATCGCCATCTTGCGGTCGACGGGGCCCGTGATTTCGGTGCGGCGGTCGACGAGATCCGGCGGCGGCGGCGGCACTTGCCAATCGCCGCCGCGAATGGCCGCCGTTTCCGGGAGAAAGCCCGGCAGCTTGCCCGCATCGATTTCACGCTGCCGTTCGATGCGGCGCGCCAGCAATTCCCAGCGCCGCGGTTCGAACTCACGCGCCAGCTTCGCCATGAAAGCGCAGGCCTCCGGCGTAAAAATCTCGTCGTACCCCGGCCGCATCGGCCCGCGGATTTCGAGACCCGAAAGAGACAATGAATTCATATCAAGCAAGTGCCTGCGAATTACGCGAATGGACGCGCATGAACCCTCGGAGTGCCTGCGCCATCCGCAGATTTGTTTTTTGCATTCGCGGTCGTTCGCGTGATTCGCGGGCCATGGTTTTAAAATGGAAGAGCTACGGCGCGTTTGCGCCCTGGACGACCCAGCGGCCGAGGAGTTCGCGCTCTTCGGTGGTCATGCCGGTCTTGTTGCCGAAAGGCATCGTGTGCTGGTCGACGGCCACGCGCAGGATGAGCGGCGCCATCGCTTTGACGAGCTGGGGATCGTCGAACTTGATCCCGAGCGGCGCCGAATGAAACACCTCGTCCGAGGTCTTCTCCGCGTGGCAGCGCATGCAGCGCAGGTGCACGATTTCGTTGGCTTGCTGCCACGTGACTTTCGGGCCGTTCGGGTCGATCACGATCCGCGGCGGCAAGCCGGTCAGATAAATCATCGCGCCCACCGCCGCCACTCCTGGCACCAGCGGCCACGTGCGCGACGAA
>CBINOT010000245.1:0-8112 GCA_966252355.1 uncultured Opitutus sp.
CACTACCCGCGTCATCGCCATCACGAGTTCCTACGCTTCTTGCGGCGGCTCGACGCTGGTTTGCAGAACTCGAACGAAAGGCCGTCCGACGCGGAGTCTTCCGCAGTGTCGATGAGCTTCAGCGCGCAATCGACGAGTTTCTTGCCGCGTGGAACGACGAACCTGTTCCCTACACCTGGACCGCGAGCGTCGAGCGCATTCTCGCCAAAGTCGACCGATGTCGCCAACGCCTCGAACAGATTAGGCCCGGCTGTACCCAACAGACGCGTCACGCACGTTCTCTCGCCTCTTAGAATAATGGCACTTATTTGAGGGACAGTACACTAGAGGCCGGCCCTCAGCGCTCCGCGCATGATGAGAACGGTGGGAGGGGCTTTACGCCCCGACTCAAATGCCGCGCGGGCGAGTCGGGGTAAAACCCTTCCCACCCGCAACCCGCCCACTACTTCCGCTTGCGCGCCTGCCGCACCTTTTCGCCGATCGCGCGAAACTGCGGACACGAGAACGGATGCACCGTGAACGCACCTTGCAGCTGAGCGGCCGCGGGGACGTCACTGTATTCCAACGTGCCGCCCAAGTCGTGCGACGCATACCACACGCACAAGTCACGGGCTGGGCAGGGCTTCATTTCGCTGCAGCCGCTGCCGTGCGGGAAGACCGCGTGGTCGATCGCGACTTCTTTCGCCCCTGAGCAGACATAAAACGCGATCACGTCCCCCTTTGGGGATTCGTCGCGGCGACGCAGGCTGGCAGCACGATGGCTGGACATGGCGCAAGCCCTATATTGAGGTTGGTCTTTTCCGACGGGAGTTTTGAGCGCTGGGGTAAGCAGCAGTCGGGTATCGGATGCCGCGGAGAAAATGTTTTTTCGTAGCACGGCGCAAGAGCGTGTATCTAAGTATTTCCCGTTCGAATATACGCCTTAATCTACGCGAATCGCGTTTCAACGATGGCGTCGGGTCGCAGTGACCGTCTGCTCCCGGTGACAAACATCGCGCAATTCGCACGAATGTGCGCATGCATATGCCTGCACAGGTCTGCGGTCGCCGAAAAAACGGTTATTGGGCGTCACTAATCGCGACCCATTTGCTCAGGGAATGTAAGTAAAATACGTTTGACGTCGAGAATATGGCGCTTCAACGTGGGTTCAAGTAACGCCATTTCCTCAAACAAGAAGATGCTCCTCTCCGCGTATGTTGCGTCCAGCCCAGCCCCGTTCATCACCAAAGGTTCATGCAGTCGAGCTGCGCGTATGGCAATCGGGTGAGCGGATCGCCTTGAAGCGATAGAAACAGCCAACGGCGGCTGCCGATTCGTTTCCCGCTGCCAAACTGGCGCTTGCAAATGCTCAACCGCGCAAAAAATCGCTTTCTCGCCATGGTTTTTGGCGGAATTGCCGCCGCGCTCGGCGTCCGCGCCGCTGATGCGGACCCATACGCCATCAATCCTTTTCGGGTGCAGTACCGCAGGGCTCCGACGGACCCGGCGTTGCGATGGGCCGGCTTCCAAAGCCGAGTGGGAACCTATTTGCCGACCGACCAATATCACTGGTGGCGGTTCAACGTCGGCAATCGGGCGGAGGTTCAAGACGCTTTCTGGCAGGTGCAGGCGGTCGCGGACACGGTTAAAGGCGACTGGAATGGGTCCTGGCCAATCACACCGGGAGACAAGAAACAGGTTTGGCGCGACGCCTTCATGCGCTGCCTCAACTTGCAGCGGTATTATTACATGGGGGCGGACACCACGTACCTCGAGGAGGACACAAATCCGACGTGGCGTCTCGGACTACAGGCCGCAGCTTTGATCGAAGGAAACCGCGTCGGGGGTTACACGCATTCGCTCAAACTCAGCGACATGCCAGCGGGATTTCAGTACGGGGACGAGGCTATCTTCTGGGCCGCGCATAGCTCGCTGGGCTGGACGATTTACCCCAGCGACATCACGGCGTTTCTTCAAGAGGGGGGCAATGTTGCCCCGGGACACCGGCTCGAAGCCCTCAATCCTGGAGCAAATCTTTTCACATTTGGTCAAGTCGGTCCGAATCCGACGGGAAAACCCGAATCAACACGACCGTATTCATCGATCGTATACTACTCCACAGACACAACGACGGTCTATCAATCAGGCATTAACTTCGGGAATCCGAACCCGGGGACTGTGCCCCCTCCGCCCCAATTCGATCCGTTCTCAAAAGTCCGTTTCTACCCATACAATGGCTATGTCACCGTCGATGACATCGGACAGGGAGGTACCATACCGATTAGTCTAGAAGTCCCGGCTGCCGGGCTAATTCTTGATACCAGCGCCATGCAAATCACGGTGGTGCGAGACGGTGTGCCTATACAAGTTTCACAAATTCAGGACGCATTTCATCTATCTTGGCGACAGACGGTGGCTTTCACTGCAGCGCTCGGCTATTTTCCATACGATGGACCTGCATATAAAGCCGTCGACAGCACTGTTATTGTCACCGTCTCAGGGCTGAAATTTAAATCCACGTTAGCATTCACGCCGTCAGGCAAAGATACCGACATGGCACCATATTTGGCGCTATGCGATCCACGATGCTTCGAACCGCACACTCTCACGTGGTCATTCACCGTCTTCGATCCGGCTACCGTGCAGTCCGTGCCTCCGCCGATATCGCGGTCGGAAATCACAAATCTTTCGACGCGCGCGCCAATAGGGGCGGGTGACAATGTGCTAATAGCCGGGTTTGTCGTTGCGGGCAGTGATCCTTTACGGGTGGCCCTACGGGCGCAAGGACCTGGGCTTGGTCAATATGGGATCCAACATCCGGCGATCAACCCTCGTATCGAGCTCTACCAACCGAACGCAACTACGAGCTTCGGCAGTAACGAGGATTGGAAAAGCGGTGCTAATTGGCGATTGGTGCAAAGCTATGGCCTGAACCCGACGGACGATCGCGAGCCAGTTGCCATCGCAACGCTCATGCCAGGGAGTTACACGGCGATCGTTAGCGATCCTGCCAATCCGGGACTAGGCGTCGGCATAGTCGAGGTATTTGCCTTCGATGCCGAAAGCCAGGACCGGCTGATCAATGTTTCCACCCGCGCTCTTATTGGCTCGGGCGAGAATCTTTTGATCGCTGGATTTATCCTGCAGCAGGCCACCACCGTAGTCGTGCGTACGCGGAGCCCCAGCCTGGCTCGTTTCGGGCTTAAAGGAGTGAATGCCACGAAACTAACCATTGTTCGACAGAGCGACCATGTGACGCTCGCAACGAATATCGGCTGGAATGCGGCAGGCGCGATCGGAAATCAAAGACTCAGTGGAGACCTTGCCGGCTATGCCCCGCTGGATGCGCGGGAAGCGGCACAAGTCATTACGCTTCCTGCCGGAGCGTACACCGCACTCGTCGAGAGCCCAGATGGCACTACGGGCGTTGGCATCGTTGAAGTCTTCAAGATCGACTAGCGCCGCCAGCCGATCGCGGCGCTCATCCGTTTTACCCTCCCCGCCATGAACCTTCGCACTGCCTTGTTCCTACTTACCCATGCAGTCGCGACAATCACGTTCGCCGCGGAACCGCCGCATCGGACAACGGTAACTTCCAGCGCCGATAAGCCGATTCCAATATCGTTTACGGTCTCGCCAACGCGCTTCGACACCGACGGTCGAGAGCACGCGCCCACGATCAAAACCGCACCTGCCGACGCGACCTATTCCGTAACGGGAACGACCCGCGCAAAGGAGCCTGGGCACTACACCTTCATCGCGACGGCATCCGGAAAATATGTGGGCAGTATCACCTGCAACTGGGAGATCCGTTCGCCGAAAAACGATTCGGGCTCCATCGAACACAAAGTTTATCCGCCACGACGCGACAAATCGCCTGACATCGATCCGGCCAAGCAACGGAAAAGCAAATCGGAGCGGCAACCATGAACGCACTATTTCGTCCATTGCCGCGCGCTTGCTCTGGATTGTCGGCCCTTTTGCTCGCAGTGGTGCTGCTGTGCGCTCCACAGCTTTTCGCGGGCTGGTCGGTCACCGGTGGTTCGCTGACGCTTCACGGAGGAGCGAGCTTCAAGTACGACGATGGCAACTACCCACCCACTAATTATAGTTACACGGGCCATCCGCCAACCTACATTGCATACGTTTTCACGGACCCGAGCGGCAATGAACATTCCTGGTCAGGCCCTATCGGTGGCTCACCCTGGTCTTCCGTGGGCGCGAGCGCAACGGACGATTTCGATCAGCCGGGGACTTGGACAGTAACCTTTTGGTGGCTGAACAATCCGAGCCTGAACACGTGGTACAAAGCGGACGCTGTCAGTTCGTACCAATTTACTATTGGGTCACCAACCCCACCACCAACCGTGAACATTGCAGCAAGTCCATCGAGCTTGTTATGGACCGGGGGACAGGTGCAAATTAGCTGGTCCAGCACAGACGCCGACACAGTGAGTAGCTCAGCCGGTTTTTCCGCCACGTCGGTTAATGGAAACGTAGCTGTTGTCGTCCCTTCGAACCAATCTTATGCCGACGACCAAACTTATATATACTCTATCACTGTGACAGGCCCAGGTGGAACGACTTCCGCGTCTACACCCGTTACTGTCGCGCATCGGGTATTACAACACGTCGATTTTACCTTCGGCCCGCCCGTCAATTTTACTTATAACGGCGCGACACGTTCACCAACAATTACCACATTTCCACGCGGTGTGGCATACCAGATCAATTCTGGTACTGCCTCCGCAACCGATGCCGGCACCTATAGCTTCACCGTCGAAGCAGCCCAAGATGGCTATGAAGGCTCCGCCACCTGCACCTGGTCCATCGATCCCAAACCGATCACGTTCAGCTTTGGTAATCTTTCGCACACATATGACGGCTCGAGCAAATCGGCGTCCGTTACCCCGAGCGATTCTTCTGCGACGTACAACTCGAATCTGAATGGTGGTACGACCGCCGGAAGTTACGGCGTCTCCGCGATAGCGACCGGCAATTACACCGGATCCGGATCGGACACGCTTACGATCGCGAAGCAGCCAATTTCCGTCAGCTGGGGAACGACCAGTTTCACGTACGACGGCTCGACGAAGAGTTTGTCGCACGACACGTCAAATAATGGCGCAGTGTCAGGATCCGGCACGGACAACGCCACCGATGCAGGTTCCTACACGTACAGCTATTCGCTGAACGACCCGACCAACTACGAATTCGCCAACGGCAATAGCCAGTCGTGGTCGATCGACCCGAAGTCAGTCAGCTTCTCGTTTAGCGACCTCTCGCAGCAATATGACGGCGCGATGAAAACCGCGTCGGTTTCGGCGAGCGACCCTTCGGCCACCTACAGCTCCGATTTGACCAAAGGTCCCGGATCCGGCTCGTACACCGTATCGGCCAGCGCCTATGGCAATTATTCCGGCAGCGGCTCCGATACGCTCGTGATCGAAGCGCGTCAGCCAACGACGTTTTCGTTTTCGCCGAGAACGTTCGTCTACGATGGCGCCGCGCATAGCCCATCCACGACAACCAATCCCTCGGGCGCAACCTACGATACGTCTGGCACGACCTCGGCGATAACGGTCGGCAACTACTCCTTTTCCGTGAATGCAACGGGCAGCTATTCCGGAAGCGATACCTGCAACTGGAGCATTACGGCCAAGCCCGTTACGTTTGTGATCGGAAACCTCAACCCAACATACAATGGCTCACCGCAAGCAGTGTCCGTCTCCGGAAGCGACGGCAGCGCGACCTACGCCGTAACATATTCAGCAGCTGGTTATGGACCGACCAACACGCCGCCGACGAATGCCGGCTCCTACACGGTGGTCGTGACGGCGAACGGCAACTACAGCGGCTCTCAGTCCGGCACTCTGACAATCAATAAGCGCGCGCCGACGATCACGTGGCCGACACCTGCAGGGATCACGTATGGCACGGCGTTGACCAGCACACAGCTCAATGCGACGGCATCGGTACCGGGCTCATTCTCGTATTCGCCTGCAATCGGCTCAGTACTCAACGCCGGTTCTCAATCGCTCAACGCGACCTTCACACCCACCGATTCCGCAAACTATACCACCGCGAGTGGAGGGGTCGCGCTTTCAGTGAGCAAAGCGTCCCTCACGGTGACCGCGGCCAACGTGAGCCGTACTTACGGCGCGGCCAATCCGGCGTTCACGGTCACGTATTCGGGCTTCGTCAATGGCGATACATCGACGGTCGTCTCCGGCAGCCCGAGCTTCGCCACGGCAGCGACGCTCTCGAGCAGCGTCGGCGCCTATGGAATCACGCCAGCGATTGGCACGCTTTCGGCGGCGAACTATTCTTTCGGTTCGTTTGTGAACGGCACGCTGACCGTAAACAAAGCGTCGCTCACCGCGACCGCAGACAGTCAAACGAGGACGTACGGCAGCGCGAATCCCACGCTGACGATCAGCTACAGCGGTTTCGTGAACGGCGACACCACAACCGCAATCACGGCACCAAACATTTCGACGACCGCAACCGCAGCGAGCGGTGTCGGCTCTTACGCAATTACGCTGTCAGGAGGTTCGGCGACGAACTACTCACTCACGTTATTCAACGGAACGCTCACGGTCACCAAGGCAACGCTCACGGTAACAGCCAACAACCAGAGCCGCACTTATGGCGCCCCCAATCCCACCTTCACCTACACGCTGAGCGGCTTCGTCAATGGCGAGACGTCGACCGTCATTTCCGGCGCTGCAGCGGCGACGACCACTGCCGCGGCATCAAGTGGCGCGGGAACATACGCGATCACGCCCACGGTCGGGACGTTGTCCGCATCGAACTATTCGTTCGGGCCTTTCGTCAACGGCACCCTAACGGTAAATAAAGCATCGCTCACGGCTACCGCCGATAACCAAACGAAGATATACGGCACGGCGAATCCCACGCTGACGATCAGCTACAGCGGTTTCGTAAACGGCGACACGGCTACCGCAATTACGGCTCCGAGCATCTCTACCACCGCATCGGCTTCGAGCGGCGCCGGATTGTACGCGATCACGCTGTCCGGCGGTGCGGCAGCCAATTACACGCTTACACTGGTAAATGGCACGCTCACCGTGAGCAAAGCCACGTTAACCGTAACTGCGAACAACCAGAGCCGCGGCTACGGCGCCGCAAATCCCACCCTTACCTACCTGATGACTGGGTTCGTGAATGGCGATACGTCCGCAGCGATTTCCGGTGCACCAAGCGTCACGACGACGGCGACCACTTCGAGCAGCGTCGGCACCTACGCCATCACGACGGCGGCCGGCACGTTGGCCGCGGCAAACTACCAATTCGCGTTCGGGAACGGCACGCTGACGATCACGAAAGCATCGTTGACCGTCACTGCCAATGACCAGACCAAGATCTACGGTTCCGCCAATCCGGTGTTAACGTATACCTTAAGCGGTTTCGTTAATGGCGACACTTCGGGCGTAGTCTCGGGCACCGCAGCCGTAAGCTCAACGGCAACGAACGCCAGCGGAGTCGGCATATACCAAATCACTCCCTCCGCGGGCACGTTGGCCGCCGCGAATTACACATTTGGACCGTTCGTGAACGGCACGCTGACCATCGCAAAAGCGCCGCTCTCCGTAACCGCGAACAACAAGAGCAAGGTCTACGGTTCCGCCAACCCGACGTTCGACGCGACGATCACGGGTTTCGTTAACGGCGACTTATCGACCGTCGTTTCTGGCGCGGCGACATTCAACACGGCTGCAACGTCCGCGAGCGCGGTTGGCGCGTACACGATCACGCCAGCGCTCGGTACGTTGACCGCGAGCAATTACTCGTTCACCGCATTCGCAAACGGTACGTTGACGGTCACGAAGGCAGCGCTAACCGCGACGGCCGACAACCAAAGCAAGACATATGGCGCCGCGAACCCAACGTTGACGGTGAGCTATTCCGGCTTCGTGAACGGCGATACCTCGAGTTCAATCACGGCGCCCGCCATCAGCACGACCGCGACGATTTCGAGCGCCGTTGGCTCGTATCCGATTACGGTCACGGGCGGCGCGGCAGCGAACTACACCCTCACGCTGGTCAACGGCACCCTCACCGTGAACAAAGCGTCATTGACGGTGACTGCGAACAAGCAATCGAAGGTGT
>CBINOT010000246.1:0-8108 GCA_966252355.1 uncultured Opitutus sp.
GCCGCCAGCTTTTCGTTGGCGACGTCGCGAGTGATCTCGGCCCACGACTCGTACAAAACGATCGTGGCCTGCGGATAGTCGGCGGCGGCGAAACCTTCGGCCGAGGTGCCCTTCGTCACGCCGATTTTCGCCGACGGATGGTTGAGAATGGCGCGATGATCTTCGCCGCGGCGCGCGGCGCCGACGAAGGCCCGATTGATCAGCGCGGCGGGTTTCACCTGCACATAGGGCCGGGTGAAGCGGACGAGTTTCGCGCGGTCGAGCGTGTCGCTGAGATAGGCCACCGCGATGTCGGCGCGGCGATCGACCACCATGGTGACGATCTCGTCGAAGGTCTTCGCTTCCCGCACAAATCGCACGCGCACGCCGAGGTGGCGGGCGATTTCGGTGGCCATGTCGACGTCGAGCCCGGCGAGCTCGTTGTGCTTGTTGAGATAGAAAAACGGCGGCCAGAGATCGGCCGTCATCGCGATCCGCAGTTCGCCGGCGGTCGTGATCCGCGCGATATCTGGCGGCAAATCGCCATCCGCGCGCGTCGGGCCCACGGCGCCGGCGAGGAGCAGCAGACCGACACAGGCGCACTGGAGGAGCGAAAGTCGCGCCATGGTCACTTCGACGACCTCGGGTGCGTTTCACCCAAGTATTTGGCCTCGAGCGCCTGGAGCGTCCCGTCGAGCACGCATTTCTCGATGCAGAGATTGAGCCAGGCCTGAAGATTGTCCGCCTTCCAATTCACCGCCATGGCCAGGCCCGCGAGGCGATCGCGACGGGCCACGAGTTCGAGGCGCAGACCGGCGGCCGGATTCGTGTCGAGCCAGCGCTGAACCGTGATGTCGTCGCCCACGGCTGCCGCCGCTTTGCCGGTCAACACCGTTTCAACGGCAGCCGCGAAACTGGGCCGCACGAGCAACCGGTCGCCGAATTCCTCCTGTGCCGCGGGCAGGACGACGCTGCCCGCCACCAGGGCGATGCGCGACGTGTTGTCGGCCATGAGCGCTTCCGCGCCGCCGTGCCGGGTGGCCGCGAGGCGATCGACGAGACGAAATTCCTGCAGTTCCAGGTACGGCCGGCTGAAGCGCACCGCTTTGGCCCATTGCAAAGAGTCCGTGAGCTGACCGATCCCCACGTCCACCTGCGAGCTGGTCACTTGCGCGATCACGTCCGCGGGGGTGCGTGCCGTCCGAACGACGACGATCTTCACGTCCATGCGGCGGCCGACCTCGGCGATGAAATCGCCCTCGAGCCCGGTCGGCGCACCGGCGGCGCCCGTTTGCACGAAGGGCGGAGCGTCGATCGCGATGATGCCGACGCGCAGCACCTTGGCGGCGAGCACGTCGTCGAGATCCGCCGCGGCGAGCCGGTGGCCGCCGGTCGCGAGCGCGGCGAGCGCGAGCACCGGGCGAGCCAAACGGGACGCGAGTCGGACGAATCCGCAAAGCAGGGGGCGGGGCGGCATCGTTGCGGAGGAAAGGGCGCGGTCGGCGGGCGATCGAAGCGTGGTCACGAATCGTTTTTCGCGGTGAGTCAAACGTCGGAGGGGGTCAGGAGGAATACGCGGCTGCGATGTTGATGCGCTTCGGCGCGGAAGCCCGGGTGCGCCGCTTCGGTCCAGGTCATCGTTTCGGCTCGGGCCGGACGCCAGCCGGTCGTCGTGAAAAGCGACGACACGTCCTCCTCCCGGAAGAAGCGATAAAAATAGCGACCGCGATAGAGATATTCCTCCTGGCCGATTTCGGTCATATCGATGCCGGCGACGTCGCCCTCCGGCTCGGGAATATTGCAGACCAGCGCGCCGCCGGGAGCCACGATCCGTCGCATCTCGCGCAGGACCGGCGCGGCATCGGGCAAGGTTTCCACCGTGTCGCAGAGGAGGATGAAGTCGAACGAGCCCGGCGCGAACGGCGTATGCGCGAGATCGCACTGCACCATGCGCACCCGCGGCTTCAGCACGGCGGGCATTTTGGCGAGCGCGGCCTGCGAGCCGTCGCAAGCGGTCAGCATGCCGGCGATCGTGGACAGAAAACCGAGGTTGCGGCCCTCGCCGGCGCCCGCATCGAGAACGTGGCCAAAGGAACGACCGCGCGCGATTTCAGGCCGCAGGAAATCCTCGAGAAACCCGACCGCTCCGGCGCCCCAGACCAGCGCGGGGGTGGAGGCGTACAGTTGGTTCCATGCCTCCTTGTTGGCCTGGTTCTGCTGGTGTGGGTCGAATTGCATCGGAAGCGGCATGGACGCTCGTGGGCTGAGTGGCTGGGTAGGGCGCCCAGGCGACGAAAGGCGGCTGGCGCCGCAAAAGGCACCATCGGCCGGCGTCGCGCAGGCATGGGAGGGACGACTAGCCATCGGCGCGGACCGCACCGGGTTAAGTCGCAAGAATGGGTGGAAACACTGCCACGCGAAAAACAGCGTCCGCGGCAGCAAGCTGGAGGAAAGAACGAGCGAAAGTGAAAATCGGGCGTGCGGACCGTGTCAATGGGCCTGTACGCCGCGCAAAAAGGGCCGCGATCAGCCGTTCGCCGCAGCCAGGCGCGGGGTATTCGTCGCACCACGGGACGCGATTGCCTGGGCGATCTCCGTCGGATGAACTCGGCTGCGTTCGACCTCCTGCAAGAAACCGGGCTGAAGCGAGGCAAAATCGAAATCGAACAAAGAGCCCCCCGCCTCGAGATGCCGTATATAGACGCGCCCGAGCGCGTAGGTGAGGCCGCCGGCAACCGATGGCAGCGTGATTATACCGATGAACGATCCGACCCCCGGAATGAATTTCGCGAGGGTCCCCGTAATATAAGAGTCTAAGTAATACGACGCGCAACCGGAGATCGTCGCGGCGATAATGGCCTTCGCGCGGGCAGGCTGGAACTGCTTCCCGTACTCGCGCGTGAGGTCCTCGATCATGCGCAGGTGCACCGCGCTCACCGCGGCAAACTCGACGAACGGCACCGGCACCAGGCTCGCGACGATCGCGAGCGTCGCATGCTCCTTCACGATGGTGGCCGCGGCGGCGGCGTGCGGCGAAGGCGTGGGGCCGTTGCTCATGACGTCATTAGACCGAGGTGAGCGCCGCCGGAGCCGTCCCGGACAGCGCTCGCGACGGCACGATCAATATTCCGAAAGCGGCAGATTGGTGTATTTCCGCGCCGGCGCCATTTGCAGCCGGAATGCCCGCGGGCTCGCGAAGCTTTCGGTGAGCACCGACGGCGTCTCGACGCTCTCCGGCGTGACGATGATATTCGCCTGGCTGTCGGCGATGAGCTTCGGGAAAAGGACTTTCACGATGCCGTTGAGCGCGACGAGATTGGCGTTCGTCGGAAAGCCGGGCGCATTCTTCAGCGACCGCGTGCAAGCGACGACGATCGCGACGTCTTGCTCGGGGAGATACATCATCGAGGTGTCGTAACCGGAAATCTGGCCGCGATGGCCGACGATCCAGTAGTCCGCGTTGTTCGTGCTATCCGGTTCGTGCGCGAGCTGGAACCCGTAGCTCGATTGAGCATAGCCGGATGTATAGGATCCCGCGCCGAAACCGACAAAGAAGCGCCAATCGATATGACCGCGGCGGTAGTCGGGGCTGCCAGGGCTCGTCTGCGCGATCGCTTCCATCCATTTCGAGAGATCGCCGACGGTCGAAACGATGGCGCCGGCAGGGCCCACGCCCGAAGGATCGTATTGGCTCACGTCGCGGTCGGTATTCGGCAGCGACGGCTCGCTGACGTAATTCGCCCAGTTCATATAGCCGTGCGCATAAGGCTCGGGCATCACGCTCTCGCCAGGGGCGGGATAAACGGTCTTGGTGAGCGCGAGCGGCGTGAAGAACCATTCCTGGAGCAGCGTGCGGATCGGTTTGCCGTAAATGCGCTCGAGGACGTAGCCGAGAATGACGGTATTGGTGTTCGAGTAGTACCACACCGCGCCGGGCGTCGCGATCTGGCCGAGCTCGGGGTCGGAGAACTTCGAGTTGACCAAGTCGATCAGCTGGCGGTCGGTCCACACCCGCGTGCGATCGTTGATGTAGGGCATGAACCAGTCGTCGATGAAGTTGGTGTAGCTGTTGATGCCGGAGGTGTGGCTCAGCAGCATGCGCACGGTGATCAGATTCTTCGGGTATTTGTTGAGCGCGTCGGTCGGCAGCAGGCGGTCGAGCGTGCTCTCCAGCGTGAGCTTCTTGTCTTCGATCGCCTTGAGCACCGCCATGCCGGTGAACGTCTTCGAGGCGCTGCCGATGCGGAACCGGTCGTCGGGCTGAAGCGCCGCGCCGGTCGATACATTGCGAACGCCGCGCGCCTGGGTCCAGGGCTGCTCGCCGAGGAATTTCACGGCGTACATGATGCCCGGAATGCTATAGGCTTGGATGGCGTTATCGACGATCTGCTGGATCTTCGCCTTGTTTTCCGCGGTGAGAACCGTGCTCGACGAAGCGGGAAGCTCGTAAACTTCCAGCATCGCAATGCCGCGATTGCCGTCGGCCGACGAGACGACGGCGGTGTACGCGCCGGGATCGAGCGAGACCAGAACGGCGGCATCGAGGCTGTTGGCGCCGAACGGGAACGCCCCGATCTTCGTCATCGCGGTCTGGATGTCCGCCGTGTTGGCGGAGGCGCCGCCGGAGTTGCTCGCGACTTCACGGGAGCCGGAGTAGACGGAAATCTTCGTGGCGCTGAGCGTCGGACTGACGCCGAAAGAGGCGAGGGCGGGACCCGCCGCGCGGATCAGCAACTGCTTCGGATAAGTTCCTGAAATGACGAAACCGCCGATCAATACGTCCTGACCCGTGCCGACCGAGCCGCGGGCCGACAAGTTGATGAATTGCGACGGATCGGCGGCTTTGGCGAGAACTGCGCGCGGCGCGACGCAGCACGCCAGCGCGAAAACAGTGATGAGGCTACGGAACGTACGACTCTGGATAGGACGTTTCATTGGGAAGAGCGGTGGGAATGGACACGAAGCAAAGACTGTGTCCGCACGGAGGTTGGATCGGAAAGCGTGGGCGCGGAAACATCGGAGGAATTACCGAGCACCCACGGGCCGGCGAGGCTCGTCACGTGATGCGCGCAGCGCAAGGGCAAAGGTGCGAGGCGGCTCATGTAGGCGATTGTTCAATACAATATACGGGTTCGAATCCGGCGCTTCGATCCCCCGCACCACGGTCGCCCGCGCCACCCAAAGCGTCGTCCTCGCTTCGTGATTAGGGAGAGGGCCTTAGCTAGGAATATTAATGATTTCCGCTTGCTTCGCGCTGTATCGTCGCTCTCAGTGGAGCCGTTAGCTCGTTTACGTTTACTAAGCCGTGCGGCGGTTGCGGTTCTATCCAGCTCGTTGCGCGGTCGACAACTCCACTGAGTCCTCCCTTCCCTCCATGTCCACCGAGACCAATACGCTTGCTGCAAAAGCAGCCTCCCCGAACGACATCGTAAATAATAATATTGCCCTTGCGATGGGGGCCGGGCTCATCCCGCTGCCTTGGGTAGACTTCGCCGCAATCATCGCGGTGCAGCTGAAGCTCGGCAAGGAACTCGCCGATCATTACGGCGTGGATTATAAAGAGGAGCAGGTTAAGGGCATCGTCGTATCGCTCATTGGCGCCTATACGACAAGCGCCGCGGCTTCGACCGCCGGCGCCGCCTTGGCCAAGGCGCTGCCTGGCTTGGGTTCCGTCATCGGCTTGGTGACGCTGCCGGTCGTGGCCGGTGCGATCACCTACGCGGTGGGCAAGGTTTTCATCCAGCACCTGGAGTCGAACCGCACGTTTCTCAGCCTCAACGCCCCCGACGTTCAAGCGGGCTTTCTGCGCGAGGTCGAGAAGGGCAAGGAAGTGGTTTCGGCCAAGACCAAGAACCTCGGCGCCAAGTTCGCCGAATTCTCGGACAAGCTCGAGGCGCGCATCGACGCGACCCTCGCGCCGTACACCAACCGCTAAACGCGCCACGGCGCGCGATTCCTTTTCGTTTCATTCCGAATATCGGTTCCAACACATCCCATCATGATCATTACGCCCGGTCTCATCGTTTATCTGTTCCTTTGCTACCTCATCGCCTTCTTCGGCCGAAATCGTAAGTTCGGTTTCTGGATTTATTTCATCCTGAGCTTCATCCTCACGCCGCTCATCGGCTTGATCATCACGCTCGCTTCCGACAAGCGCGTGGCTCTTCCCGCCACGACGACTCCGCCGGCTGGCGCCTAAGGCCTAGTCTCTTTCAACGGCTGAGTGATCATTCGCTCAGCCGTTTTTTTATCGGCTGATTGCGGCGCGAAAGATCGCCGCACGCGCCGAACGGAGGCGGTCTCATGGACAATGTGGGCGCCTCACGTCTTTCCCGCGAACCAAGCTCGGAGGAGACGAAGATCGTGCAACGGCTGTCATCGGCTGCATTCCGGTTAGCTCTGCGGCGGACTACTTTGGGCGAAACGACCGATCCATGAAAAATCAGAACAAGGGCGATCATGCCGGTTCACGGCGCTCCCGGCGTCGCGGAAGAAATTCCACGCCGGACACGGCCAGATCGGACGCGCCCAGCGGCGCCAATGCAGCACCAAGTCTGGCCGGCAGCGCGTCCGCAGACGTCGAGGTGGCGCCGCGCGTTTCAGCGGTAGTCGCTCCCGTCGCGGCCATTGCGCCGCCCCCGGCGCCCGCAGTCGAAACAGCGACGGAGAAGGTCGTCGCAGCGGCACCCGAGCCCTCGATTTCGCCTGTCCCGAGTCGTGCGCGCGCGGAGCAGATCGTGCAAGACCACGTGACGATGGCGGTGGGCGCGGCTATGATTCCGCTCCCCGGAGTCGATCTCGCGGCCATCGGCGGTCTGCAACTGAAGGTGCTCAGCTCGCTGGCGCAGCACTACGGCGTGCCGTTTACGCAGCGGCAGGCGCAGTTGATCGTGACGTCATTGCTCGGGTCCGTGGGCTCGACCGTGCTCGCCGGCGCTGCCTTGGTCAGTCTGGCCAAAATTCTTCCTGGCATTGGCTCGCTCGTCGGAATCGCTTCGGTGCCGATCGCCGGCGGGGTGGTCACCCGCGCGTTGGGCCATCTCGCCATCGATCATTTCGAGCACGGCGGCACGATGGAGAACTTCGACCTCGACGTCGCGCAGCGCGCGTTTCTCGAGAAGATCGCCGCCGCGAAGGCCACGCACGCGTAAACGCCTCGCGTCACGAGATTTTTCATTTTCGCCGGGTTTTGCGATTGCTTCATCGGAGGTCGATCTCCGTTTTGGTTGGGCTCCAGCGCACGCCGTCTTCGCCCCTGTCGGCCGCGTCGTCTAGTATCATGTTTCATATAGTCGAAAACGACGAACGCCAACGGTCGGTCTGGCCGGATTACCGTAAGCATGCCCTGCCTACGGGCTGGCGCTTCGTGGGCTTTTCCGGGTCACGCGAACACTGCCTCGAACGGATCGCCGCCGGTGAAACCGCGACCGCGGTCGCGACGCCGGTCCCGAGTGCGCATGCGCCTCGCTCGACGCCGGCCGCGCCCGTGGCCCGCGATCGTGCGGCGGTTCAAGCTCGCGCGGTGGCGGTACCGTTCCCCAAAGCGCAAGCGCCCATGCGGCTCTTCGTGTTTCCGCACGCCGGTTCCGGGGCGTCGTCGTATCATTTCCTCGCTCGCGCCTGCAAAGAGGACGCGTTCGAGATCAGGCTGATTCAATATCCCGGCCGTGAGATGCGGATTAGAGAGACGCCGTGCTCCGAGATGGCCTCGATGCTCGCCTCGCTCGACGAGGACCTGCGCGAGTCGTTGGTCGAGCAGCCGTTTGCCTTTTTCGGACACAGCATGGGAGCGCTCGTGGCGTTCGAGCTGACGCGCCGTCTCGTGGTGAGCGGCGGACCCCTGCCGCAGCGGCTTTTTCTTTCCGGCCGCCAAGCGCCGCAATGTCCGGCGCTGAATCTTCCGGTGGATTCGATGAGCGACGCCGCGTTTTTAGATGCCGTGGGACGACGCTACAATGCGCTCCCGGCCGAAGTGATGGCGAATCCCGAGATCGTTTCGCTCTTAATCCCGAGTTTGCGCGCTGATTTCAAACTGATGGCCGCGCACGAATATCGTCCGACCGAGCCGCTCGATATTGCCCTGACGCTCATCAATGGGGTCGACGATCCCTGGGTGAACAAGGAGTCGG
>CBINOT010000247.1:0-7911 GCA_966252355.1 uncultured Opitutus sp.
GCTCCATCGCCGACCAGGCCCGCACCATCCGCATCCCGGTGCACATGATCGAGACCTTGAACAAGGTCATGCAGGTGCAGAAGCAGCTGCTGCAGGAATACGGTCACGAGCCGACGCCCGAGGAAGTCGCGGACGAAATGAATCTGCCCGTCGAGCGCGTGCAGCAGATCATGAAGATGGCGCAGCAGCCGATTTCGCTGCAGTCGCCGGTCGGCGACGGTGACGACACGAGCTTCGGCGACTTCATCGAGGACAAGTCGGCCGAGAACCCGTACGACATGACCGCGTACTCGCTCCTCCGCGAAAAGATCATCGATGTGCTTGATACGCTTACGGAGCGTGAGCGCCGCGTGCTCTCTTTGCGGTTCGGATTGATCGACGGTTACAGCCGGACGCTGGAGGAAGTCGGCAAGCAGTTCAAAGTCACCCGCGAGCGCATTCGGCAAATCGAGGCCAAGGCGCTGCGCAAGATGCGCCATCCGACGCGCATTCGTCAGCTGCACGGCTTCTTCGATGCCGAGCAGATCGATAACGCCCAGAATCTGCTCAAGGTCGCGGCAACCGCGCGCCCAGGCGGCGGTCCGCCCATGCCGCAGCCGCCGATGCGCCCGATGTCCGGCAGCTTGCCCGGCGGTCTCGGCTTCCCGGCACCGAAGTTGTAACTCGCTGGAACCGCGTCCCGCTTATTGCATTCAAAGCCCGATCGATTTGATCGGGCTTTTGTTTGGGCGCGTGAAAACCGTTCGAACCCGGCGCGGGCGGGCGAGCTCCGGACCGCTTTACCGCTTTACAGATCTAGAGAGCGGCCTACCTTGATCGATCATGTCCTTTGCCACGCTTGTGCTCGCCGGTCCGATTGGTTCGACCGAGCTGTTCATCATCTTCGGCATCATTCTGCTTCTCTTCGGCGGTTCGAAGCTGCCGTCGCTCGCCAAAGGCCTCGGCCAATCGGTGAAGGAGTTCAAGAAGGCGTCGAAAGATGAAGACGAGGAAAAGATCGTCGGCGAGGTGAAGAAGACCGAGACGACCACGACGTCGAATCCCTCGGCCGGTACGAAGTAAACGCCGCCGAAATCCCCACCCTTCCGGAGCGCGCCACACGGCGCGCTTTTTGTTTATCGGAATCCGGGAGAAGAGGCGTTTCGGCCGCGACGTCGTTGGTCCCGGCGCGCCCGGCATTGAAGGCATACCCGCCTTCAGTCCCGAACCGCGGTTTCGTCCGGTTTTTCGCGCAGCCACGCTTTGAATTCCGCGTTTTCCGCGGGCGGGCCAAGCACGAGAATCTCGTCGCCCGTGCGCAGCGTTTCCTGAGCGTTCGGATTCAGAATCCGCAATCCGCCGCGGTGAACTCCAGCGATCTGCACGCCGTAGCTTTGGCCGGGCGACAGGTCGGCCAGCGTCCGGCCGACCGCGCGGCTCCAACTCGGTATCGTCATCGCCTCCATGCTCACTTCTTCGAAGACGGAGTCTGAATTGCGCAGGCCGGAAACGGCGGCGAGATATTGCTGGCCCGCCCGAATCTGCTCGATGGTTCCAAGCAACAGCACTTTGTCCCGCGGGTACAAAACCGTATCGGGCGTCGGCAGCGGAATCATATAGCCCTGTCGCTCGATGCCGACGACCGAGCAGCCGAAGCGAGACCGCAAATCGAGGTCGGCAATCGCCTTGCCCTGGCAATCAGCGAGATCAGGCAGCGTGCAATCGACCATATGGAGATTCCACTCGCCGTGCGGCTGCAGCCACGGGGCTGTGGTCGCCGTCATTTTGGTGTCGCCCGTCTCGATCACGCTCAGGATTTCGACCTCCATCTCGCTGTGCCAATAGATCAATTTCCGGCGTAGGACGAACAAAGCGACCAATGCCACAATGGCGCTAAACACCAGCAGCCGGTTGGTCGTTTCGCCAAACGGGACGATCGCGAGGAGCCAGATGGCGAGCCCTGAGGCGATCGATACCTTTAACGCCGTTTCCACCGCCGGACGCAGTCGGTTCGCGTACGGATGCCCGCGCGTCGCCACCTCGGAAAACAGGAGCGCCATCGCGGACAAGTTCCGCCAAATCGCCACGAGCGGCGCCAGCGAGATCAGCACGAGGGTAGCCCAAAAAACAAATTCCAGATCCCGCGGGAAGAGCCAGTTTCGCCCCAGCCATCGCTCGGCCAACGACAGCAGCTTGTCAGAAAAGACCACGAGTCCAGTGACGAACAGCATGCCGACCGAGACTTGGGCGATGCGTTTGCGGCTGAGCTGCCACAGCATGTTTCGCCGGCGGCGCTCGTGCATGCGCTCGAGCCAACCGTGATATGCCGCCAGCCAATCCTTGAGCCAGCGCGGTTGCCGCGCGACGAGAAAGCCGGCGATCCATTCCGAACGTCGCGTGAGCAGCGGTGCGACCATCGTGGTCACCAGCGAAACGCCGACGGCGAGTGGATAAAACGAGCGCGGCACAAACGCATTTGCCACCCCGAGCTGGGCGATGATGAACGAGAATTCGCCGATCGGCGTGGCCGTAAAGCCGGTGCGGACGGCGTCTTTCGCCGGACTGCCAATCACGGTGAGGCCCGTCGCAATCGCCAATGGGCGGGCGATCAGCGTGAATGTAGCCACCGCGAGCACCGTGCCGATCTGATGCCACACGTCGTGGAGATCGATCTCCAGCCCGATCGCGACGAAAAACACCGCGCTGAACACGTCGCGCATGCCCTCGAACGTTCGCTCGACCTGGTGGCGATGCATCGTCTCGGCCACGATCGTGCCGAGCAAAAACGCGCCGAGCGCGAGGGAATAGCCTGCGCCGTGCGCGATCACCGCGAGCGCGAACAAGAGCCCGGCCATGCCAAGCGTCTGGAGTTCCTCGTCGATCGCGATGCTCATCCGGCGCAGGAGCCAGGGCACTAGCAACAAGCCCGAGATGCTCGCCAGGACGACGAAGGCGCCGAGCATGAGCACGGTCTCGAAAACGTTCGTATCGCCGCGGCCGAATTGCGCGAGCGAGCTCAGCAGAGTCAGCATCACCACGGCGACGACGTCCTCGAGCACCGAGATGCCCATCGCGAGCTGGCCGGCGCGTTCGTGGGTCGCGCCGGTTTCGTGCAGGATTTTGCCGATGATCGCCGAAGACGAGACCATCAGCATCGCGGCGAGAAAGAGCCCTTGCCGCGAATTGAAATCGAGCACGATGCCGAAGAGCCGCGACAGATAGAACATCACGATCGCGCCGACAAACGTCGCCAGCATGAGGGAAAGGCCGAGCCGGCGGAGCTTCCGCACGCTGAGATGCATGCCGATCCCGAACATCAGAAAAACGATTCCGATCTGCGCGAGCGTCTCGATGCGCTCGGTATTCGCCACGAGCGCGACCGGCGCGGTGTAGGGCCCGACCATCATGCCGGCGATCAGATATCCCACGATCACCGACAAACCGATCCGCTGGCAGATCCATCCCACGACGCACGCGACGACGAGAATCACCGCCAGGTCTTGGATGAAATTGATGCCGTGCATTCGCTGACGTTTACACGAAGACGGGCGCAACTTCGCGGACCGTCAAGCCCTAGGCACGCCCGGCGACGCCGCGTACGCCGCGACGTCCAATCGCGTTGCGCCGTCCCGCCGGAATTTCGGGCTTAACTCGCGCGCGCTTTCTCCACCATCGTCGCCATGTGAGAAGCTGGCCTGCGAACGCCGCTCCCGTGTCGATCCCGACCGAAGCGGCGGCCCCCACCCCCAATCGACTCTCGTCCCTGCTCCGCGTCTTGCTGGTCGCGGCGACTCTGCTCGCGGTTGGCGCGGTCGTATTCGCCCCGTTTCTGGTGGGCGACAAGGTGCTGCTCTACAAATCCACGGGGAGCGATTCGCTCAACGAGGACTATCCGTACGCCGTGCATTTTTCCGAGTATGTGCGCAGCGATGGGTTTCCCCGCTGGTCCTTTCAACTCGGGATCGGCCAAAGCGTCTACGCGTTCGCGCCGTACTTGCTTTTCAATCCCGTGGCCTGGCTGCCGAAGTCCGCCATCGCGGCGGCGCTGCCGTATCAACAGTTGTTGAAGGTGTTGGTGGCGGGCCTGCTGTTTTTCCGCTTCTTGCAGCTGCGCGGCCTCAATGGGCGCAGCTCCCTCGGCGGAGCGCTGTTTGTCGCATTTTCCGGCTACATGTGTTTTGGCGCGTGCTGGTCGATCATTGGCAACGAGCTGATCGGATTCTCGTTTCTTCTCGTTGCCATCGAGACGGCTCTGACCCGCGGCCGATGGGCGTACGTTCCCTGCGCCGTGGCGTTGCTCGGCTTTCTCACGGTGTTTCATCTCTATTTGTCGGCAATGCTGCTCTGCCTGTACGTGCCGACGCGCCTAGTCTCCGAGCATGGCGCAACCTTGCGGCCCATGCTGCGCTGGGGCGTGCCGCTCGCGATTGCCGCTGCGCTCGGTTGCGGGCTTGCCGCGGTCATCGCATTTCACGGCTTCGCGGTGGTGCTCGACAGCCCCCGCGCTCCCGGGACGACGTCGGGCGTCGCAACCCTGGCCGGCCAACCGATCTTCGCACTCGAATCGTGGCGGCATTGGCTGACGGCAGCGGCGCGCTGGTTGTCGACGGACCTGCTTGGCACCGGCCCGAACTATCGCGGGTGGAGCAACTACTTCGAGGCGCCCATTACCTACTGCGGACTGCTCAGCTTGGTTCTCGCGCCGCAAGCGTTCATCAACGCCAATCGCCGCGGCCGCCTTTTCTGCGCTCTGTTCGCGGCGTTTCTCATCGTCCCCGTCGTGTTCCCGTGGTTCCGGTACGCCTTTTGGGCATTTCAAGGAAACTATTACCGAACGTATTCGCTATTCAGCCTGTTCGGAATGGTGACGCTGGGGATGACGGCATTTTCGCGCTACGCGGGCCAACGTCGGCTCCATTATGGAACCCTCGCCGCGACCGTCGTCTTGCTGCTCGCAACGCTATGGCTGCCGACGCTGCGCGCGCCTCACCCGCTTGTGCCGCCGCTGCAAATCGCTGCGTCAGCCTACATCCTGGCGTACGCGGTCCTGCTGAGCGCAGGACGGTTTTTCCGCCAGTGCTCGCGCTTCGCCTGGGCGATTCTCGCGCTCGGCGCGGTGGAATTAATCCACTTTGACCATATCACGGTCGCGGAGCGCAATGTGCTCACAAAATCCGAGCTCGGCGCGCGAACCGGGTACAACGATTTTACCGTCGACGCCATTCGCCGCTTGGAGGCCGACGACCAGACATTCTACCGCGTGTCGAAAGATTTCAGCTCGTCGCCCGCGATCCATTACGGCCTCAACGACGACATGGTCTTCGGTTATTTCGGCACGGGGGGCTACAGCTCGTTCAACGATATGGACCACATTCGTTTTCTGGCGGCGCTGGATGTCATTCCCAGCACGCCGAGCGAGACCGATACGCGTTGGGCGCCCGGGTTATGGAACCGGCCGTACCTGGCCACATTCATGGGCGAGAAATATTTTTTGACCCGCAATCCCGCGATGTTCGCGAAGAGCGCGATGTACGAATTTCTCGCTCGATACGGCGACGTTCACGTTTATCGGAATACATGCTTCGTACCCTTCGGCCTGTCATTTGACCGCTACGTGCCCTTGAGCGAATTTCTGCAATGGCCGGCGTCGGCGAAAGAACATGCGTTGTTTTATGCGACCGTGATCGCCGATCAGGACCTGAAGACTCGTCGCGACGTCGGAGGAATGGCGTTGACACGAATGGACCTCCGCGAGCTGTCGACATTGGTCAAGGCCGAGCCGCTCGAAAAAACGCTCGCGTTGCATCGTCACCACGGGACGGCGCTGAAAATCGACGCGTTCACGAGCAACGCAATCAATGGCACGGTCGACCTTGCCCGCGGCTCCGTCATGGTTTTCCAAACCGCATTCGCGCCCGGCTGGCGCGCGTCGGTCGATGGCGCACGGGTGCCCACGCTCAAGGTAGACGTCGGGCTTATTGGCTTTGCCATCACGCCCGGGCAGCACCGCATTCGGCTCGAGTTCGTTCCTCGATTTCTCGAGCTCGGTGCTGTCGTCAGCTCGATTGCGCTCGGGCTTTTCGCGTTTGCCCTTTGGCGTTGGCCGAGGATTCCAGCCGCGCAGCGAGCCGGCGACGCGGCGAACCTCGGCTAGCGGCAGTCGGCGGTTAATTTCCGGTGGAGGGACCGGTCGTCGGCAACGGCACGCCGGGAACCGGCACCACCTGAGGATCGCGCGGGAAATTCGCCAGCAGGTACCCGACCAACGAATCGACCTGCTCATGGGTGAGCGGTCCGCCGCGGTCCGCGCCGAACGCCGGCATCATCGTGCCGGGTTTTCCGTCGACGATCCAGTTCCGCCAGAATTCGGCGTCGCGCCGTTCGCGCGCGATTCGCAAATCGGGAACCACGTCGGCTCGGGCCGGAGCAGTATGACAAATACCGCAAGCGCCGACGAAAAGCTCGGCGCCCTTGGCGTTTTTCACCGGCGTCACATGACACGCCGCACATTCGCCCTGAAAAACGAGCTGCCGGTCGTGGCGGGCCAGCTCTTGGTTGTGTCGACGAAACGCCGGATCGCTGATCGGGATCTCGACTGTGATACGCAAGGTTTGAAGCCCGCCGCTCGATTCGACTTCAAGCGTCTTGGACACGACGCCCTGCTTGCCGGCGAAGTCCAATCGCGCACCGAACGAACTGGTGGCGCCGGGCGCAAGCACCCAAGGATCGTTGGGCAATGTGGCAATCGTGCAACCGCACGCCGGAGCGACCTTGGCGATGGTCACTTGCTCCGCCCCGGAGTTCGTGACGACGAAGATATAATCCGCCGCCTGTTCGCCCGGTTTTGCGCGATGCGTTTTCTCGGTTGCGTCCCAAACTAACGGGTTTGGCTGATGGACGGAGGGTTTTGCCGCATCGGCGACCGGCGGCGGGGGCGGCGGCGGCGCAATCGCTCTCGGACGCGACTCCGCTGCGTTTCCCAATGCCAAGGCAGCAAGCACGATCGAACCGAGAACGAGACAGCGACACATAGGGGACGGGGTTGAGCGCGATTCTCGAACGCGCGCGCCGTTCCCGCAAAACTTTTCCGGCCGCGCCTCGGCAACCTGAATCGCGCTGCGCAGAAGAGTGAAAACACAGGTCATGCCCCCGCGTTCGTCCGCCACGGCTCGCCGCAGTTTTTCGATCGGAAATTCGCGTTTTCGCGCGTATTTACCTCGTTGACACCCTGCGGCGGCGCCGATTCGTTTCCGTCGGCGGCAACGCCACCGTTCGCTCCCCGCTCCGAATCAATCATGGCCAACATTCTCGGCTACTTTTCGAACGACATCGGCATCGATCTCGGCACCGCCAATACGCTCGTTTACGTCAAAGACAAAGGCATCGTCCTGCGCGAACCGTCCGTGGTCGCGCTCGACACGACGACACGGAAGGTCCGGGCGGTGGGCGACGAAGCGAAACGGATGCTCGGACGCACGCCGGGAAACATCACTGCGATTCGCCCGATGAAAGACGGCGTGATCGCCGACTTCGATGTCACGGAGGCGATGCTGCGCTACTTCATTCGCAAAGTTTCGAGCAGTTCCTTTCGGGCTCCGCCGCGGGTCGTCATCGCCATCCCTTCGGGCATCACCGAAGTGGAAAAACGGGCGGTGAAAGAATCCGCCATGCACGCCGGGGCGCGCGACGTGATCACGATTCCTGAGCCCATGGCGGCGGCCATCGGCGTCGGCCTGCCGATCGACGAGCCGGCCGCGAACATGATCGTGGACATCGGCGGCGGCACGACGGAGATCGCGATCATCTCGCTCAACGGCATCGTATTTTCGAAGTCCATTCGCGTGGCGGGCGACGAGCTCGACACCGCGATCATCAATTACATGAAGCGCGCCTACAATCTCCTCATCGGTGAGCGCACCGCGGAAGAGATCA
>CBINOT010000248.1:0-7879 GCA_966252355.1 uncultured Opitutus sp.
CGCGGAGGCGGCGAGTTCTCCCGCCCTCGCCAACTGGAGGAATTCGCGCTGCACCGTCTGCAGCTCTGGACTATAAAGATCGTAGAGTGGCTCGCCCGCCTTCACCGAGGCACCGAGCAGATTCACATAGAGTTTTTCGACCCGTCCTTCTGCCCACGCGGTAAGCAAGCGGTGACGTGTGTCGTCATCGTCGATCTTACCGTTGACTCGAACCGTCCGCAGCAAGGGCTGCCGGGACACAACCGACGTTTGCACGCCGATGGCGGTGATCGTCGATTGCGACAGCGCGACGACTCCTTCCGGCGCCGGAGCGCCTGCGTTCTGCGCCGCCACCAAGTCCATGCCGCAAATCGTGCAGTTGCCGGGCCGATCGGACCTGATCCACGGGTGCATGGGGCACTGATATACCGCGGCCGCACCGTAAACTGTCACGGCCGCGACCAAGAACGCCGCAGCCCGCAACAAGGATCGTCCATTGAATCGGCCAATGGAGCTAGGCAGGCGGAAAAAGCGCTGCGCGACGAAAAACCAATTGATCATACATCCTCCATCAGCCCGGTCATGTTTTCCAACATCGCCGTGAATCGCGCCACGTCTGCCAGGTTCGAGGCGAGCCCCGTCTGAGCATCGATGACGGCGCGTTGCGCGGCGACCAGTTCGAGCAGCGTGTTTTTTCCCGTGACGAGTCCTTGTCGGGTCACCTCGGCGCCCTGCCGCGCCAGCGGCAACAGCCGGTCGCGATAGAGATCCACATTGCGCCGCGCCGTTTCGAGCTTTTGCCACATCTCGCGGACGTCCGCCGCCGTCTTTGTGCGCAACGCCGCGACATCGAGCGCCGCGGCTTCACGCCGCCGCGCGGCCTCGCGTTGCACCGCCCGATATTTGCTGCCGTTGAGCCAGGGTAAACTGATGGCGACACCGGTGTCGTAATCGTTGACCACCTTACCGCCCGCGTCGACGTGACGGGCCTTGACCATTACTTCGGGATCCGGTCGCCAAGCGCGGGCTGCGACGTCCTGGCTCTTTGCGGCCGCCGTAACGCGCGCCTCCGCCTCAGCGAGTTCTGGACGATGTGCCAACGCTTTTTCCTGCGCCGCCTCGAGCGTCAGGAATTCCGGCCGCAGGGGCGGCATGGCGAGCGGACCGATGGGCGCCTGCGGTGGGAGGTTCCTCAACGTGTTCAAGACCGCGGCCGCATCGTTTGCCTCGCGTTCGAGCATCAATGTGCGCTCGCGCAGCCCTGCACGTTCGCGCTCCGCCATCAACAATGCCGCCGTATCCGTCGCACCGGTAGCGAGACGACTGCGCACCAGGTCTGCCGCTTGGCTCAACAACCGGTCGGATTCGCGCACCAGCTCGATCTGCTCCCGCACTCGCAGGAGCTGAAAGAAGGCATCACGTGCCTCGCTGGTCAGCATGTATTCCCTCGTGCGTACGCCAGCGGCCGAGACGCCGGCTTCCGCCGTTGCCAGCGCCCGCCGGCGGCTACGATTTCCGCTCAGCGGGATTTTCTGACTGAGTTGTAGCTCCACGGTGTCGTAGTTGAACAGCCGTGTGTTCTCCATCCGCTGCAGTTCAATCCCGGCGACCGGATCCTCCCACGCCGCCGCTTGACTAATCCTTTCGTGGTCCGCCGCTGCCATCGCCGCTGCCGCGCGGATTTCCGGATGATTAGACCGCACCTCCGTGAGCACCTGTCCCAGGCTAAGGGGAGCCAGCGAATCGGCGGCGCTCGCCGCGATCCCCCAGGCGCTCACCGACACAAAAGCGAGGAGGTGCCGGATCATGAGGTTGAAAGGATTCCGGGCTCGTTGTTTCGAACCTTTACTTCGCGGCCGACGCTTTCGGCGCTCCGCAGGTGAGCATCATTTTCCCGTAGTAGGGATTGCGCACTTTCGCGTCGGTCTGCACCCAGTCGGCATTCGCCATCGGGCAATTCATCACCACGTAGCCTTTGCTGTTCTCGGCGAGCGGCGTCATCTCCTTGCTGAGCGTCTTGAACGCCGAGCGCGCGGAAGCGATGTCGTTTGCATGCACAATCGCTAGTGCCGGCTGCAGGATCGCTTTCATCCCATCCTTGTCGGCCTGCTTTGCAAGGGCCGCGGCCGTGTTCCGAGCTTTGGCCAAATCGTCAGCCGCGAGCGCATCGGCGATCGGCACATAAGCGGTCAGCAGTTCGCAGCACGCTTCGTCACCCGCTTCGCAGCAGGCCGCGGACGCGTCCTTGGTCGACGAGGACGTCTGAGCCGTGCGACCGCTCGCGGCGGCATCGAGCTTCGCGAGGTACTTGGCCGGTTCTTTTTCGAAATCCTTGATGCAATCCTTGCAGCAAAACTGGATCACGCGATCGGGCTTGCCGGCTTCTTTGTAAGTATAGGAGACGGGCTCACCCATCTCCCCAAGCTTGTCGCCGGAAACCACGCAGGTCGTGAGCGGGTACTTGTCTTTCGCGTCATCGGTCGCGGCGTGCTGATGGCTATCGGCAGCGCAGGCAAACGTCGCCGTAATCGCCAGGCTGGCGAGCGCGATCAAAGAACGGATTTGGGTCGTTGGATTCATGGAGAAGCAGCTTAGCCGGGTTCTTGCCGGACAAAACGCAGATGTTGTGATTTGTTACGTGTTAGTTGTGCCTTCTCGAGCGAGGAGGCCGGTTCACCCCTTAACTACACGCTTGGGTGCAAAATCCCTCGAACTTTTTTCGCCCGGTCCATGCCACGGGCGAAGACGGCACCTCGGCAGGCCTTGTCGTCATCGCGCTCGAAGCCCGAGGCGACCGCAAGAAATTCTGCGGGATTTTCTCGACCCGAGGTTATAGACTACGAACCGAACCTCGCCATGCCTGATTCGCCCAATGATCCTCTGCCTGGTGTGCTCGCGTCGTGGCGGTTGCGACCGACTGTTAATCCGCGTTTTCGCGCGGACGTTTGGCAGCGGATCGAAGCCGCTGGTCGCCCGTCCAATTGGGCGCGCTTCGCCCGCGCGCATCCCGCGCTCGTCAGCTCCATCCTGGCCGCCGCGGTGGTCGTCGGTGCGGTGTCGGGCAGGACCGAGGCCCGGCAAAAGACCGAAGCGGATCGGGCTGCGGTCGCCGCGAGCTACGTTCATCAGCTCGACGCCCGTTGGATGCGGCAACAATGAGAAACTGGCTCGTCACTCTCGGGCTGGCGCTCGCGGCGTGCGCGGTTTCGTTCGGCGTATTTTACGGCGTCAATCGCGAACCTCCCACGTTGCGCGCTGCCGCACGTGACGGCGATCCGATGGCCTGGCTCAAAGTCGAGTTCAAGCTCACCGACGCCCAGTTCGCTTCAATCAAGGAGCTGCACGAACAGTATGGGACCGTCTGCGGCGAGCACTGCGCGGCGATCATGGCGGCGCAAAAGCGGCATGCTCCGCGCGTGGAAATCACGGCATTAGAAACGGAATGCGTCCAGAGCATGACCGACCATTTCCGCAAAGTGGCCAGCCTGATGGCGCCGGCCGAAGGGCAGCGCTACCTCGCGATGGTCATGCCGCGCATTAACGACTACGAGCATCGCGGCGCTCCGAACCTTCAGGGGCGGCCATGATGGATCGTCAGGTCGCACAGACCCAACAGGAACACGGCGAACGGGACGACGACCGCGCTTTGATGACGCGCGTGCAGCAGGGCGACGAGGCGGCTTTCGGCGCGTTGATGGCGCGTTGGGAAATTCCCACGAAGGCGGTGATCGGCCGGCTGGTGCTCAATGCCAGTGAGGCCGAAGATCTCGCGCAAGAGACGTTCGTCCGCGTCTGGCAGCAACGGGACAAGTTTCGGTCCGGCGCCGAATTCCGCCCGTGGCTGTTTGCCATCGCGATCAATCTCGCGCGAAATCGATTGCGCTGGTGGCGCCGGCGGCCGTCGGTTGCGCTGCACGACTGGAGCGAAACCGAAGACGGCGCCGTCAGCGGTGGCACGCATGCTCGGGCCGAGCCGGCGGGCGCGGTGGCGCTCGAGCGAGGCGAACGCGCCGCGGCCGTACGCGATGCCATCGCGGCTTTGCCGCACGACTTGCGCGAAGCGATCGTGTTGTTCGAATACGAACACATGTCGCACGCCGAGATCGCCAGCGCCGTAGGCGCGACGCCGAAAGCGGTCGAGACGCGAATCTATCGCGCCAAAGAAAAGCTGCGGGGCGCCCTCACCAAGCTTGGAGCCGGGTGCGGCTAAAGCGTGCAGCGGCAGCGGCTCCGGCCCCCTTCGGTCACTGGACCGTGCGCAACTGGACGCTATCCACTAACCGATCGTGCGCGAGAATGTCCGTCGCGATCACGAGTTTGTCGCCCGGACTGAGGTGGCCTTCGCGACGCAACACGGTAATCGCGTTCTCGATCGTCTCGTTCGGCTCGGCGGCCAACGGCATCAAAAAGGGCTCGACCGCGCGAAGGAGTCGCAATTGCCGAAATACGTCGATCGAGGGCGTGAAGGCGAGAATGGCCGAATGTATCGGGCGCAGAATCGCCAATCCCTGCGCCATGAAGCCATGACGCGTGAAGGTGAGGAGCTTCGAGCGCGGCAATTCGTTCGCCAGCACGACGGCCGAGTGCAGAACTTTCATTCGTTCGCCGGTGAACACCGATGCCGGGTGCCGATCCTTTCCCTCCTCCATCTCGATGCGCCGCGCAATCGTATCGAGCATCTGCACACATTCGACCGGGTATTTGCCGATGGTCGTTTCGCCGGACAGCATCACACAGTCCGCTTGCTCGAACACGGCATTTGCCACGTCTGTGATCTCGGCGCGGGTCGGCACCGGCTGCGTGATCATCGACTCGAGCATGTGCGTCGCAATAATGACCGGGCGACCTTGTGCGAGACAGGCGTTCACGGCTCGGCGTTGGATGACGGGCAATTCTTCGAAGGGGCATTCGATGCCCAGGTCGCCGCGAGCGACCATCAAGCCATCGCACGCCTGTACGATCTCCGAAAGATTCGCGATGGCGGATTGGTCCTCGATCTTGGCGATAATGCGCACCTTCGATTTCTTCTCGGCGAGAAACGCGCGCAAGCGCTCAATGTCCGAGGCCTCGCGCACGAACGAGAGCGCCAAAAAATCGATGCCTTCCTCCAAGCCGACGGTGGCGTCGCCGCGGTCCTTTTCGGTGAACGAAGGCAGGTTCACTTTCACGCCCGGAAGGTTGATGTGACGCCGCGATTTGAGTTCGCCCGGAATCAATACCCGGCAGCGAATGCGCGCTTCGTCCTTCGTCAGGACCTCGAGCCGAAGCAAGCCGTTGTCGACGAGGACGGTATCGCCGACTTTGATGTCGTTCACGAGGTCCTTGTAATTCACGTCGACCGATCGGACCTCCTCGGCGCTGCTCAGCTCTTCGCCACCTGGTTTGACCGTAAAGTCGAAGGTTTCACCGGCCTTCAATTCGATCGGCGCTGCGACATCTCCGGTCCGAATCTCCGGGCCTTTGATATCCATCATGATGGCCACGTCGCGGCCCAACCGTTGGCTCACCGACCGAATCCGACGGATCACCGAACGCGTCCACTCGTGCTTCGCGTGCGCCATGTTAAGGCGGACAACATCGGCGCCGGCGCGGATGAGCTGCTCCAGCATTTGCTCGCTTTCCGTCGCTGGACCCAGCGTGAAGATGATTTTCGTGCGGCGAAAGGAATCGGCTAGGCTCATAGGATCCTGTTTCCTGCGTGAATCGTCAGGGTAGCGCAAGCGTCTGCGGTATGCATCTGCCGCCAAACCATGCGCGTTTTCTCATATGCGCATAGGCATCGTCCACGTGACGGTCCTCCATTCCTCCAAGTGCTTGTTGCCACGACACGCCGTCTTCGACGGCTTGAACGGAAAGAGAATTTCCGTGCGGCGGATGGCAATTCCAGTACAACCGCGGACGAATGAGTTCATCCGATGCGAGTAGCCCCACCGGCCCAGGCTTCGCTCTCCCCCCCGGTTATCGCGCGCGACGAGGGCTGAACTGGGGAATCGTCGGGTTGATGTACACGAGCTACTATCTGTGCCGGTACAATCTTTCGCTCGCCAACAAAGCGATCAGCGACGAATTCGGGTTTTCGAAGGCCGAGATGGGGAAGATCATCTCCGTGCAGCTGCTTTGTTACGCCGGCGGCCAGGCGCTGAACGGGCTTCTCGTCGACAAACTCGGAGGCAAACGAGCGATGTTGGTGGGCGCCGCCGGGACCATCACGATGAACGTGCTGTTCGGCGCTGCCTCCTTCTGGGGGATGCTGTGGTTATTTGTGCTGCTGCGTGGCATCGACGGCTACGTGCAGGCATTCGGCGCATCGGGTTTCGTGAAAATAAACGCGGCCTGGTTCAGCCAAAAGGAGCGCGGCACCTTCGCCGGCGTTTTCGGATTCATGATCAATCTGGGGCGCTTCGGGATATTTTATTTCGGCCCTGCCTTTCTCGCCGGTTTCACGTTCCTCGGGATGTGGTCCGTGCCGGCCTTGCATTGGCGCTGGCTTTTTTGGATCCCGGCCGGTGTTGCGACGATTGTGGCCATCTTCTTAGCGATCTTCGTCAAAGATACCCCTGAGCAAGCTGGCTACCATGGCGTGCATAGCCACGAGAAGGATCATCAGGATCTCGACGTACACGCGGAGGTTTGGACGGTTTTTAGAACGATCCTATCCAATCCAAATATCTGGATTATCGGACTTGCCTACGCATGCACCGGCGCCGTGCGACAATCGGTCGATCAGTGGTTTCCCCGGTACATGCTGGAAGTGAAACATATCAGCATGGATTCACCGCAACTGAAGTGGCTGGGCTTCTTGATTCCGTTCGTCGCTTCGGTCGGCTCCGTTATCTCCGGCATCGTTTCCGATCGTGTCTTTGGCGGACGCCGTGCTCCGGTTGCGATGGGGCTCTATTTTATCGAAGCGTGTGTGATCGTCGTCGCAGCACAGATGCGGACCGTAAACCTCGTGATTTTGTTCTTTGTGCTCATCTCGTTTACCGTGAATGCCACTCACTCGATCATGGGGCCGGCGGCGGCGATGGATATTGGCGGCCGCAAAATGGCGGGGTTCGCGCATGGCATTATCGATTCCTTTCAATACATCGGCGGATCTTTGGCGGGCCTGGCTCTCGGCGCGCTGATCGATCGGAGCTGGGGGTACTATTTTTATTTCATGGTCCCGTTTGGCGTTATCGGCGGATTGTTAATGTCCACGATCCGAAATCGCCAAAGCTTGAAGAACGAGCCGGTGCGCGCGACGGGGTAGCCATTAGCGGGCTCCACGTAATTGCCCGGCCTCCCAAGTGGCTCTTGGGTACGAGCGCCATTTGGCGGTGCGCTCGTCGCAATGCACCAAGTCGAGGTTAGCGGAAACGAGCTACGGGCCCGTGGAGACGTGGAGACGAATAGACGCGCGGTCTAAATCTTCATCCGCCTGTTCTCGGCACATGGCTCACCGGTATGTAAAAAAAGAGGCCCGGTTTCTTCTTTCGAAAAAACCGGGCCATAAACCTGGCGACAACCTACTCTCGCGGAACCTAACGTTCAACTACCATTGGCTGCTCGGGGCTTAACGGCCGTGTTCGGGATGGGAACGGGTGGGACCCCCGGCATATAGCCACCAGGAAGGGAAAGCTCCGAATGGATCGGAGCTAAGTCTAAAGTTTAGGGATTCAGCGTCTCAGCTTTTCAGCTTTTCGCGATTTCATATGTAAGGAGGTCAAATAAACGCCTAGAACGTTGAAGTAAGGTCTGCATAAACCGGAAAGGTCATTAGTACCAGTTAACTCAACGGATTACTCCGATTACATTTCTGGCCTATCAACCGGGTGGTCTACCCGGACCTTTCACCCCTTGCGGGGATTGTGATCTTATCTTGGGATGGGCTTGGCGCTTAGATGCTTTCAGCGCTTAT
>CBINOT010000249.1:0-7786 GCA_966252355.1 uncultured Opitutus sp.
CTCGTATGTGAGTAAGACCTGCGCTCCGCCAAGACCCTGCGTATGGAGCGCCAGCGAATAGAGATCCAACACGAGTGGCTGGCCGATGGCGGAAAGCGCCTGCTTTTCCGAAAGCGTTCTTTTCTTCGCGAGCGCGCGGTTTCGTCTGCCGGCCGTGCCGGTCGTTTCAATCTGCTTCGCCGCGTGCGCGGCTCCGTCGGTCTGGTCCTCATGGTCGAAACGCCGGCGGCTCGCGCTCGGCGCGGCGGGCCTTGCCGCCGCGGCGGCGGCGTTTTCCAACGTCGGCGGCGTGCGCGACCGATCGACTTACATGCAGGACCACGCGCTCCTCGCCCGGGCCGCCGCGACCGTGGGCGACGATGGATTGGCCTGGCACGAGGCGGAAGCCGCCCTCGCCCTGCGGCCGGACCATCCCGATGCGCTGCGACTCGCAGTCGCGTCGTATTTCAATTTGATGCTGCGTGACACCGCCGCGCCAGCGGACGAGCGCCAGTGGCAGGCGGCCGCGACGCAGCTGCTCCACGCCGCCACGCCGGACGCCCCCGATGTGCGCGCGGTGGCCGCGCTCGCGCTCTGGCGTTCGGGCGACCGCGCTACGGCGCTCGCCGAATGGCAACGACTCGGCGCAACGCCGTCCGCGCTCGGGGCACGCCTGCTCGCGCGCGATCCGTCGTTGCCGAAAAATGCGGCCGAACGTTTGTCCGCTACCGGCGCCAGCGAGCCCCTGGCGCAGCTCGCCCTCGCGGCGACCGACACGACGGAGCGGCCAGAGGCAGCCCCCCTGCGCACCACGGCCGCGCGCATATTTCGAACTTCTGCTCCCGCGCCGTGACGACCACCTCCACACCGGCGAAACGTCGGGCCGCGGGCTGGCTCGCGGGCGCCGTCGCCATCATGCCGTTGCTGCAGGTGCTGCCGATCGATTTCGATCGGAGCGGCGTGCTGATCTTGTTGTTGCCCGCGCTGTGGGCCGGACGAGGCGAACTGAACGCCGCCGTCGGCGACCTGTTCGCTCGCCGTTGGGCGGGGGCGCTCGTCCTACTCGGCAGTGTTAGTGTCGTGGCCTCGGTCGCGACCGCGGATCAACCTGCGCCGGCTGCCGTCACCGCCGCCTCGTGGTTTTTGCTCGGCGCGGCCGCACTGATCGCAGGTCGGAGCACGAGCGACGATGCCGCGGCGCGAACTCGATTGCTCGGAGGACTCGCGCTGGGCAGCGCGATTGGCGCCGTCGCGATGTGGGCTTGGTGGCTGGCGCAAAGCCGCGGCGCGATGCCGCTCTATGCGCATCATCGCCATCTTGGTTTGCACGCGCTTTCCGGGGCGGTGGCGAGCGTGGCGCTGATCGTCGGGCCGGAGCGCTCCCGTGCGCGGCGGGCGTTCGCGTGGAGTGCGGGCATCGTGACGTGGGGCGCGCTGCTTTGGTCCGGCGGACGCGGACCCGTCCTCGCGCTGGGCGTCGCGCTGGTCGCGTGGATTTGCCTCCGCCCTTCCAACGAGCGACGCGCGCTGATTCGGGCTGCGACCTTGCTCGCCTGCGGCGGCCTCGTGTTGTCGGCGGCGTTTTGGTCGAACCGATCCGAGCTCGGGTGGTGGCATGCCTTCGAACGCACCGCGTCGGCGGCGCGCGCCGGCGACGTGAGCGAGCTCACCTCGACGCGCAGTGAAGGCTGGCGCGAATCGTGGCATCGCGCGGCGGTGCGGCCATGGCTCGGGCACGGACCCGACGCATATCGCTTTCTGACGCCGAAACTCGATGGGCAACAGCCGCACAACGTCGTCCTCCAGGCGTGGCTCGATCTCGGTTGGATCGGCGGATCGGCGCTGCTGCTGCTGCTCGCGACCACGCTCGGGCTAGGAGTGCGACATGCACGCGACCCCATCACGGACGCCGCGGGAGCGGGATGGTTTGCGGTGCTGTGCGCGCTGACCGTCGCAGGCCTGCTCGACGGCGTGTTCTATCATCTCCTGGCATTCTTGCCGGCGATGCTCGCGGCGGGCGTCGTGTTGCTCTCGCGCCTTCCGCCCCGGACATCGCACGCACGCTGGCCCTTCTTGGCGAGCGCCGTGACGCTCGCCACGGTTGTCGTGCTGATCATTCACACGACCTTGTTTCATGCGCTGGCGGTCGCGGAGCCGCCGCGGCCCGATGGGGCGATGCCTCGACTGTTGCGCGCGTTTCCCAGCACGACCTACGGCCTGTGGCGATGGACGGATGCGTGGGAAGCGGGGAATCCGGATGTCGCGCTCGCGTGGGATCGGTGGGCGCAAACGCATGCCGCCAATGCGCCGCTGTTTCATCTCCGCGCCGCGCAACGGCTGATCAACCGCGGCGATCGAAATGGCGCGATTATGGAGCTCCGTGCCGCCGAGGCCAAGGCGCACTGGACCGTGAGGCCGTCGATCGTCAGGATGCGCGAACAGATCGAAGCCGGACCGCATTAATCATGTCCACCCAGCCCCGGAATCCGTTTCGCGAAACGACGCTGCCGCTGCTGCTGCTGGCGGGAGATACCGTCGCGACGTTCAGCGGCCTGGCGCTGGGGTATTGGTTGCGGTACGAGTCGCCGCTCCAGCATTTCGGCGTGCCACAACCGGGCGCGCGCTTCAGCCAGTACGCCCCGCTGCTTTTCGTTGGCGTGGGACTTTTGATCGGAGCGTTTGCGCAACTGGGACTCTACGATACGCGCTTCCTCCTGCGTCGCTATCAAAGCCTCAATGTCATTCTGAAAGGCGCCGGGCTCTGGCTCATCGCGTACCTCGGCCTTTCGCTCGTACTGAAGTTCGACCCGCCGATCTCGCGGGTTTTCGCCGTGATCGCTTTCGGCTGCGTAGTGGCGCTGCTGTTGCTTTGGCGTTCTCTGACCCGCTTCGTACTGGTGAACAGCGGAGCGATCCACCGCTTGCGCCGACGGACGGTGTTGCTCGGCTGGAACGATCACGCCCAAGAGTTGGCGGTTGAAATCGGTCGCGACGCCATGCATCCGTTCGCCTTGGTGGGCGCCATCGCAACCGCCGCGAGCGCCCCACCCTTCGCCGCCGCAACGCCGGGCGCCGCCTTGTCGCGCGAGGTGCCATTCCTGGGGGGCATGGCGGAGCTCGAAACGATCCTGCGCAGCCACAAGGCCGATTTGCTCATCATCAGCCGAGTGGACCTTTCGCCGGACGAACTCGAGCGTGTCGTCGAAATTTGCGAACGGACCTACGTCGAATGGAAGATCGTGCCGGGCGCGTTCGATATTTTTCTCAGCGGACTGCGGCTTCAAACCGTCGGACGCGTGCCCTTGCTCGGCGTCGAGGAGCTTGCGATCAATCGCTTGTTCAACCGCGCGTTGAAGCGGCTCATCGACATCGCCGGCGCGCTCGTCGGGCTCTGCTGCTCCCTTCCGATCCTGGCGCTGCTCGCGGTGTTGATCAAACGCGAGTCGCCCGGCGGTGCGATCTTCTTTCGGCAAACCCGCATCGGCGCGGGCCATCGCGCGTTCACGCTCTGGAAATTACGCAGCATGATCCCGGATGCGCCCGCGCCGGAGGCGGCGCGTTGGAGCACGGCGCGCAACGACCCGCGACTGCTGCGCATTGGCGGATTCATGCGGCGGTGGAATCTCGACGAGCTGCCGCAGTTTTGGAACGTCCTCCGCGGCGACATGAGTCTCGTCGGACCTCGGCCCGAACTGCCCTATCACGTCGATCGCCTGTCGGCGCAAGTGCCACACTACCTGCCGCGTCACCTCGTGAAACCCGGCATGAGCGGCTGGGCGCAGGTCAACGGCCTGCGCGGCGACACGTCGATCACCGAACGGATCCAGCACGATATTTACTACATCGAAAACTGGTCGGTATGGCTCGATATCCAGATCATGTTGCTGACGTTCGTCCGCTGGAAGAACGCGTATTGACCCGCGCAAGTTGGAGCGGAACAGCCTACTTTTTGTTTTCTGGCTCCGAGCCAGGCAGCGTGTCCTTGATGTCCAGCAGCTCGATTTCGTAGATCAATGTCGACCCCGGCGGGATCGGGCCGAGATGGCCCGAAATGGCCATTTCTTTGTAACCGAGCTCCGGCGGAATATAGAGTTTTATCTTCCCGCCCCGGTTGATGCGTTGAATGCCTTCGTTCCAGCCTCGGATCACCGAACCGACTTCGACATGGAGCGGCTCGTTGTCGGTGCGATCGAAGACCGAGCCGTCGATTAGCCGCCCGGTATAATCGACGAGCACGATTTGTCCTGGCTTGGGCGCAGGACCGCTGCCCGGTTTGAGAATTTCGTAGCGCAGACCGTCCGGCAGCTCCACGACGTTCGGATTGCGCTTCAACTCCGCGAACAGCGCCGTCATCTCGTCGTGGCGTTGGCGACGCGCCGCTTGCCGCGCGCTTTCGTTGCGATTCGCGATGAACGCCTCGAGGAGCGGTTGCAGCTTCGCGAGGTCAGCGGAGGCGGGCTGGCCTTTGATGCCCGCGCGCAGACCGTTCGCCAGCGTCGTTCGCTCGGCTGCGCTGAAATTGAGCGACGGAATTCCGCTCTGCTGTGCCACGCTCCAGCCCCAGGCTTCCATGATTTTCCCCTCCGACGCACCGGATGGCGGCAGCGGTTCATCCGGCGGAGGCGGGGCCAAACCGCTGGCCAGCGCCTCGGGCGACGTCGCTTTGATATCGAGAAGTTCGACGTCGAAGACCATGGCCGAGCCTGGCTCGATGCCCCAATTCGATGCCTCGGCTTCGGGCAACGGCGGCGGGACGTACAGCTTCATCGCGCCGCCTTTCGACAAACGCTGCACCGCATCGGTCCAACCGCGCCACATCCTGCGATTCGGCACCAGCACCATGTCGATGGGCCCAAACTGCGTGAACTCGGTGCCATCGATCAAGTGTCCGACGTAGCGGATCGTCACGGTCTGTTCCAATTTCGGAGCGGGCCCATCGCCCGGTCGGAGGATTTGGCAACGAACGCCCCCGGGCAGTTCGCTCGTCGTCGCTTTCAGCTCGAGAAAGAACTTTGCGGCGGCCGCTTCGTTGCGCTGCTCGATGGCATGCACGAGCTTTTGGCGCCGCTCTTTCGCCAGCCGCTCCACATCAGGATAAATCTTCCGGAAGTCAGGCGGCGTAGCCGCTCGAGCGAGACTGGCGGAGAAGCCACGCATGAACGCCGCGAGTTCAGCGTCGTCGATTTCGACGCCCGCCACGCCCTTTTCCTGGGCCACCACCCAGCCCCATGTTTCCAGGAGCGCTTCATCGCCTGCCGGGGCGGACAGCCCGCCATCCAGCCGCACGGCAGCTCGATAGCTCGCCATCGCTTCAGCATGCTGGCCGAGGTTTTCCAAGGTCGCGGCCAAGCCGTAATTTGCGTCCGCGTCCCGAGGCTGCAGCGCCAACGCACGGCGATATTCGGCGCAAGCATCGTCGAATCGCTTCAGCGTCCGAAGCGAGTCGCCATAATCCCGGTGAACCTCCGCCAACTCCGGGTTGAGCGCCAAAACCTTTTGGTAGTGCGTGAGCGCTTGCTCGTCGCGACCGAGCCCCGCGAGGGCGTTGGCCAAATGGAGATGCGGCAACAGGTCGTCCGGACGAAGCGCGAACGCGCGCTCGTAGTGCGTCAGCGCTTCGTCGGGCTGGCCAAGCCTTTCGAGCACCAGCCCAAGCCGATCGTGGGCGACGGCGTAGTCGGGCTTGATCGCGAGGGAGCGCTCAAAGTGCGCGCGGGCTTTTTCGAGGCGGTTTTCATTAAACAGCCACGCACCGAGGTACGAATGCGCGAGATAGTTGTTCTTGGTCACAGCCAGCGCGTGTTCGTACAGCGTCCGCGAATTTCTCCACACCCCGAGCTGATCCCAGGTACGCGCCGCACCCGCCACCAAAACGAACGCGGCAACGGCGAGACTCGCACGCCGCCAGCGCGGCGCGAGCGTCACGAGGTCACGCGCCGTCCATAACAACGCGAGCTGCAGGCCGAGCACCGGCAGATAAGTGTAACGATCGGCGCGCGCTTGCTGTCCCACCTGCACGAGTCCGATCACGGGAACCAGCATGCCGAGAAACCAGAGCCACCCGACGAGGAGAAATGGACGACGACGCCGTTGCCACACCGCGAGGACGGTGAGCCACGCGACGAACAGCGTGGCGAGAACGACCCGTTCCACCGGCCAGTGCGCGGGCTTCGGATAGCCAATCGCAAGACCGCATGGCCAGAAAAAGTCCCGGAGATAATCGCCCACCGCGACGACGGCATTCGCGAGCCGGTCGCTCGGCGCCGCCGTGTCGGCCATGGCGCCGGCGTGCCGTTGCGCGAAATAGGTGACGACGCACGCGGCGGCCGACAGCGCCACAAAGGGAATTTTCTCGAGGATCGTTGGGACCGAGAATCGCCGCAGCGGCCAGACGTCGAGCAGCGCCATCACAAAGGGCAGCGTGACCAGCATCGGTTTGCTCATGAGCCCGAGCGCAAAAGCGAGGAGTGCCAAAGCATAGAAGCGCTTCGCTTTGCCGTTCCCGCCCGCAGACGCCTCCGCGAAGCGCGCGAACGCCCACAAGGTGAGCAGCCCGAAAAACGCGCAGAGCACATCCTTGCGTTCGGCGACCCAGGCCACCGATTCCACGCGCAACGGGTGCCAGGCGAAAAGCGCGGCGCACAGCGCGCTCGTCCAGCACGCGCCCGTAAGCTGGCGCAAGACCGCGAACACCAGCGCGGCGTTTAGCGCATGCCAGAAAATCGAGACGGCATGGTGACCGTGGGCGTTGGGACCGAAGAGCTGCCAATCCAGCGCATGCGAGAGCCAAGTAAGCGGGTGCCAATTTCCCGCGGTGCCCGTCGTAAACGCCCAGCGCACGGTCGCCGCAGTGAGTCCCGCCTGCACGTGCGGATTGCGCGTGACGTAGTCGGGATCGTCGTAGTCGACGAAGTCATGGCGCAGCCCTCGGCTGAAAAGCAGCAAAGTGCCGAAAAAGAGCGCGAATAAAACCCAGCGCGCGCGCATGGACGAATGAATCGACGTGCTTATGGCTTCGCGTGGCGCTCCATGCCGGCGAAGACGTCTTCGAGCTGCTGCCGGTCTTCGGGCGAAAGATTCGTGCTGCTCTTGAAGTAGTTCCGCGCGCCCGCCGCATCGGTCGTCATCCAGTTGCGCAGCACCGTGACCAAGGTCTCGGAACGGAGCGCGGGGTTGGTGATGCTTTCCGCCCAGCTGAGCGCCACGTCGGATTTCACGCCGTCCATGGTCGCAACGGCGGCAATCCCGCGATCGAGTTCCGGCCGGCTCTCGTTCTGATCGATCCACGCCGCGGCATTCTTGGAATCGTGCCGGACCCAGCTTTCGAGCGCCTGGCTCAAGATCGCGCCACGCTCGCCGTCGGCGGGCAGCTTGAGCACGAAACTCACGAGCCCCACCGGATCGACGGCAGCCCAGCCGCCCACGATACCGTGCAGCGCTTGGTTGCGCAGTTCCGGCGACTCGAGGGCGGCGGCGGCGCGGCCGGCGGCCTCGGGCTGAAATTCCGCCCATTTCGAATACGCATTGGCGATCCACCCGGCACGCATGTCTGGACTCCCGAGCACGGCAAAGCGCGTGGCCATCTCGAAATTATCCGAGGCGCAAAACGCGTCGATGAGCCGAGCGCCGAAGTTCGGCGCGTCATCGGGAAAACGTTGCAAGAGCGACTGACCGAGTCGCATCGCGGCATCGGCATTCGCCGCCACCGTGCCGGCAAACACGGCGGACAAGGCATTTTCGCGCGCATTGGCAGTGGGCAGCGCGAGCGCCCAATTTGCGGCGTCCTCAGGTGCCACCCGCGCCCAAC
>CBINOT010000250.1:0-7782 GCA_966252355.1 uncultured Opitutus sp.
GACGCGATGTCGCCGTCGCCGTAGTACCAGGCCGCTTCAGGTTGCATCAGCGCCGAATCAAGCAATCCAACCTCGCGCAAACCATCGAGCCCACCGTGGCGCTCGAGCGACATACGATGCAAGGCCAACCCTTGGTCGCGCTGGAGAAACAGCGGAGTGTTCACTGGGCGAGCTTTCTAAGTCGCTCGTCGTGGACTTTGAAAACCTTGTCGGCTGCCTTGCGAAGCGCGGCTTCGCCGGCATAGCGGGGCTTTTGGTCGCGAGGTGACGGATTGCCGATGCCGACGGACTTCTGCGGCACGGCGTATGCACCGGCCCGCTCTTCAACTTTGCGCGGCTTGGCCATAGCGACAAACGCTGTCCGCGGATGCACAAGGTGTCAACGGACCGCTCTTCGCGTCGACTTACGATCGCTCCCCAAATCACGCGTGAGCGCTTTCCTCCGCGTACGCTTCCATCCCGATGCAGGAACAGACCAGGTTTCGATCGCCGTAGACGTTGTCGACGCGGCCGACGCTCGGCCAGAACTTGCTCGCGCGTGTGAAACGATCCGGAAACGCCGCGGTCTCCCGCGAATACGGGTGCGGCCATTCGTCGGCGCACACAACCTTCGCGGTATGCGGTGCGTGCTTCAGCGGGTTGTTCGCTTTGTCCGACTCACCATTCGCCACCGCCTGCATTTCGCCGTGAATCGAAATCATCGCGTCGCAGAACCGATCGAGCTCGGCCTTCGATTCGCTCTCGGTCGGTTCGATCATCAATGTCCCCGGGACGGGGAACGACATCGTCGGCGCATGATACCCGTAGTCCATCAGGCGCTTCGCGGCGTCTTCCACTTCGAGGCCGTGCTTCTTCCAGGCGCGGAAATCGACGATGCATTCGTGCGCAATCAACCCGGCGTTGCCGCGATACAGCACGGGGAAGAATTTTTCCAAACGCTTGGCCACGTAATTGGCATTGAGCATCGCGACTTTTGTCGCGTCGGTCAGTCCGTCCGGGCCCATCATTCGGACATACATCCACGAAATCACGAGTATGCTCGCGCTGCCATAAGGCGCCGCCGACACCGCACCCACGGTGGCGGGCGGGACGGCTCGTCCGACCTGAGGCATGAACACGTGGCCCGGCACAAACGGCGCCAAATGGGCCGCGACGCCGATCGGCCCCATCCCGGGACCGCCGCCGCCGTGCGGGATGCAGAAGGTCTTGTGGAGATTCAGGTGACACACGTCCGCGCCGATGTGGCCGGGCGAGGTCAATCCCACCTGCGCATTCATATTGGCGCCGTCCATGTAAACCTGCCCCCCGTGTTCGTGAACGATGGCGCAGATTTCCTTGATGCCGCTTTCGAAGACTCCGTGCGTGCTCGGATACGTCACCATCAGCGCCGCCAAATCGTGCGAGTACTGGCCGGCTTTCGTCCGAAGGTCGTCGATATCGATGTTGCCATTGGCGTCGCAGGCGACGGCGACGACCTTGAAGGCGCACATCGCGGCGCTCGCCGGATTGGTGCCGTGCGCGCTCGTCGGGATAAGGCAGACGTTGCGATGACCTTCGTTGCGCGACTCGTGATAGGCGCGAATCGCGAGGAGCCCGGCGTACTCGCCCTGCGAGCCGGCGTTCGGCTGCAATGAAACGGCGGCGAAACCAGTGCATTCCGCGAGCCACGCTTCGAGATCGCGGAAAAGCTTCTGATAACCCCGCGTCTGTTCGACCGGCGCAAAGGGATGCAGCTTGCCGAACTCCGGCCACGACACCGGGAACATCTCGCTCGTCGCGTTGAGCTTCATCGTGCAGGAGCCGAGCGAGATCATCGAGTGCACCAACGAAAGATCCTTCGCTTCGAGCCGCTTGATGTAGCGCAGCATCTCGTGCTCGGTGTGGTAGCGGTTGAAGGTCGCGTGCGTGAGAAACGCCGACGTACGCGCGAATGGCGCCGGGAAATCGGCGGTCGTTGTAGCTGGGCTCCTAGCGCCCGGCAGACCGGGGTCACGGACCCCGGCTACATCGGAACGGCCGGGGTCGCGGCCGCCAGCTGCATTTAGCGCCGCCAGATCCGGCAGTCGAGCGCCTTCGCGAAAACACGACAACAGCATCTGCACCTCTTCGAGCGTCGTCGTTTCGTCGAGCGAGATGCCGACGGTGTGGGCGTCGACCCGGCGCAGGTTGAATTTTTTCGCTTCGGCGGACGCATGCACGCGTTCGGCCCCGACGTTTGACACCGTAAGCGTGTCGAAGACCGGCTCGGCGTTGACCTTGGCTCCGACCGCGCGAAGCGCCGTCGCCAAGAGGTCCGTGAGCAGCTTCATCCGGCGCGCGATCCGACGTAATCCTTCCGGGCCGTGATAGACCGCGTACATCGACGCCATGACGGCGAGCAGCACCTGCGCGGTGCAAATATTCGACGTGGCTTTGTCGCGGCGGATGTGTTGCTCGCGCGTGCCGAGCGCGAGTCGCATCGCCGGCTCGCCTTGGGCATCCTTCGAGACGCCGACAAGCCGTCCGGGCATTTGGCGCTTGAACGCATCTTTGGTGGCGAGAAATCCCGCGTGCGGTCCACCAAAGCCTATCGGTACGCCAAACCGTTGCGCGGAACCGACGGCCACGTCGGCACCAAACTCTCCCGGCGCGCGCAGCAGCGTGAGCGCGAGCAAGTCGGTCGCCACGATCGTGAACGCCCCCGCGGCATGGGCCCCCGCGAAAAACCGCTCGAAATCGTGAATCGATCCGGTCGTGTCGGGATACTGCACGAGCACGCCGAAGCATTCCCCGCTAACGCTGAACGAACGATGATCGCCCACCACCACGCTTACCCCGAGCGGCTTGGCCCGAGTCTTCACGATGTCGATCGTTTGTGGGTGACAGTGTTCCGAGACGAAGAACGTGCGGTGCCCTGCCGCGTCGCCTTCTTTTAAACGGTGGCACATCATCATCGCTTCGGCCGCGGCGGTGCCTTCGTCGAGCATCGACGCATTGGCGATCTCGAGGCCGGTGAGCTCCGTCACCACGGTTTGGAAATTCAGCAACGCTTCCAGCCGGCCTTGCGAAATTTCCGCCTGATATGGCGTATAGGCTGTGTACCAACCGGGATTTTCGAGGATGTTGCGCTGAATGACCGGCGGCGTGTGCGTATCGTAATAGCCTAGTCCGATGAAATTTCGGTACACCTTGTTGTCGCTGGCGATCGCGCGCAGCTCGGCGAGCGCGGCGCTTTCGCCACTCGCGGCCGGCAAATTCAGCGGCGCGCGGCGAATCTGCGCGGGCACCGCCGCCTCTACCAAGGCATCAAGCGAATCGTACCCGAGCAGCTGAAGCATCGCTGCGGTATCGGCCGCGCTATCACCGAGGTGGCGGCGAGCAAAGGTGTCGGCAGGAGCGAGAAGGTCGCGAACGGAGGACATGAGCTTCGCGCACGCTAGAGTCGGACGCCCCGCGCGCAATCGCGATTTGGCGCGGAAACGGCGGTCCCGTGCCAACGCTAAACGGCGCGTTTGGTCCCCCCACAGATGGCTCGCGCGACGCCGCGGAATAATTCCGCCATGAGCCGCACGAACGCCGCTGTTACGTGATCTTTACTTCGGCGCCATTGACCCGGAAAGGCCGCAATCTTTGCTCGTTCCGTGTTCACGAGCGTTCGTCGTCTCCGATTCCTGTTGCCTTGTTTCTGCCCGCGCGCGGCTTCCCCGACCGGCTCGCTTGGCAACCCCCGCAACAGGAGGGCGTTCGCTCTGATAGGCAGTGATGCCTCGCACTGACCCGGCGTGCGGCGCTTCGGCCGCGCGTCGATCGGTGCGTTCCCCCGTTTAGTCCTTGGTCGACGGCGAAAGCACGTCGTCGGCTCCCACCCACTCCTCCATGTACTCCTTCACCCGTGTTAACGCGGGGCGCGCGGCGCGTGCCCTTTTGACGTTCGTTTCCCTCACGACACTCGCTGTCATCGCGCGGGCGACGATCGGCGCGAGCTTGCAAATGCAGCTCGGCAATCCGAGCAGCGCGACGTCCGATCCGAACAACCATGCGCACTACCTGATTCAGCGCGATCAGTACGCGATGGATTACAACGACGTCACGCGTGAGCCGAACTGGGTGGCGTGGGACCTGACCAGCGACGACGTGGGGTCGAGCGGCCGCTCCAATTTCATCCCGGACACGACCTTGCCATTCGGTTTCTACCAAGTGCTGACGACCGACTACAGCGGTTCGGGCTACGATCGCGGCCACATGTGCCCGTCGGCCGATCGCACCGTCACGGTAGCCGACAATCAGCAAGTGTTTTATATGTCCAACATGGTGCCGCAGGCGCCGGACAACAACCAGGGCGTCTGGGCCAATTTCGAAAGCTATTGTCGCACGCTTGCCTCGGGCGGCAACGAAGTGCTGATCATGTGCGGACCAAGCGGCTTTGCCGGCTCGACGATTGCTAGCGGCGTCGCGATTCCCGGCTACACTTGGAAAATCGCCGTCGTCGTTCCGCTCGGCGGCGGGACTGCCGTGAGCCGCGTCACCTCGTCCACCCGGGTCATCGCGATCAAGGTTCCGAACGCCGCGGGCGTGCGTAGCACCCCGTGGCAGAACTTCGTCACGTCGGTCGCGCAGCTCGAGGTCGACACTGGCTACACGTTTTTCACCGCCTTGCCGTCCTCCATCGCGAACGCGCTGCGCGTTCAAGTCGATGGACAGACGGCCGTCGGGGCCCCGGCGATTGTCGCCCAGCCCGTTAATCAAACGACCGTCGTCGGTGGCAGCGCAGCCTTTAGCGTGACCGCGACAGGTGACGCGCCGCTGACGTACCAATGGTTGAAGGATGACGTCGAGATTGTCGGCGCCACCGATGCGACCCTCAGCCTTTCGTCGGTCCAAGCGAGCGATGTTGGCTCATACGATGTCGTGGTGACGAATGGCGTCGGTTCGGCGACGAGCAACTCCGCTTCATTGATCGTGACCGGCCTGGCCCCGTCGATCACGGCCTCGCCCGCGTCGCAGACGGTCAACGCGGGGAGCACGGTGACCTTCGCGGTCGGCGTGACGGGCTCGCCGACGCTGACCTATCAATGGCGGAAAAATTCCAGCGCGATCGCGTCGGCAACCAACACCACGCTGACCCTCGCGAACGTACAAACGGTCGACCAAGCGACCTACGACGTGATCGTCACGAACAGCGTGAGCTCGGCGACGAGCGGCGCAGCGACCCTCACGGTCAATGCGGCCGTGCCGACGATCGTGAGCCACCCCGGACCGCAGACCGCCGCATTGGGCAGCAACGCGAGCTTCAGCGTCGTTGCGACGGGTACGGATCCGCTCGCGTACCAGTGGCGCAAAGCCGGCGTGCCATTGAGCGACGGCGGCGTGGTGGCCGGTGCCACGACCACAACGCTCACGCTGACGGGCGTGTCGGCCATCGATGCCGCAAGCTACGACGTCGTGGTCACGAATGCGCTCGGCTCGACGACGAGCAACGCGGCGTCACTCACGGTGACCACACCACCGCCCGCGGCGATCACGTGGAATTTCAATACCGCGAGCCCATCGTCGAATGCCACGACCGACGTGACCGCGAGCGACGTCACTCAGAACAACAACAACGGCACGACGACCATGCTGACGTCGTCGTCGGTTTCGAGCGGTTACACCGGTGCATCGGGGGGCAACAATGCAGGCGCTGCCGCGCGGACCGGAGCGTTGAACGTCGCGGCCGGTGGCTCGGCGTATTTCCAGTTCACGCTGACGCCCACCGCGGGGAAGCGGCTCGTGGTGAACGGCCTGAAGTTTGGCTCGCGCAGCACGAGCACCGGCCCGCTCGCCTACGCTATTTTCACCAGCGTCGATAGCTTCGCCGCTCCGCTGGCTTCCGGCGCGCTGCTCAATAACAGCGCTTGGGCGCTGCAAAATCCGAGCTTCGCGAGCGTGACGAGCGCGACCGATGCGCCGGTTACTTTCCGCATCTACGGTTACAACGGCGGTGGTTCCGCGAGTGCGAGCACGGCCAATTGGCGCATCGACGACTTGGTCGTGACGGCAAGCACGGTCTTCCCGCCGCCGACGGCTCCGGTCGTCACGGCGACGAATCCGACGAACGGGGCAACGAACGTCGCGGTCGCGAATCCGATCACGATCACGTTCAACGAAGCAGTCACGTTCGCTGGCTCATGGTTCAGCATCAACAGCGCGGCGAACGGGCCCATTCCTGCCGCGGTGACCGGTGGCCCGACGACATTTACCCTTTCGCCGCCGAGCGGTTTTGCCTATTCGGACACGATTAACGTTACCGTTTTCGGAGCGCAGATCGTCGACCAAGCGACCGCGACGATTCACGGCGCCGGCAATACCACGTTCTCGTTCGCGACAGGGATCTATGTCCCGCCGACGCCGCCGAGCATAACGTCGCCGCCGATTTCCCAGAGCGTCACCTCGGGTAGTAACGCCAGCTTCTCCGTCGCAGCGAGCGGAACGGCTCCGCTCTCGTACCAATGGCGCAAGAACGGCGCGCCCATTTCCGGCAACGCCTCGGCGACCACGGCGACTCTTACGCTGACGTCCGTCACCACGGCCGACGCGGGCAATTACGATTGCGTCGTTTCGAATGTCGCGGGCAGCGACGTGAGTAGCGCCGCGACGCTGACGGTGCTGATTGTACCGCCGAGCATCGTCACGCCGCCGACCGCGCAGATCGCGACCTACGGTGGCAACGCATCGTTTTCCGTTGTGGCCGGCGGCACCGCGCCGTTCGCGTATCAATGGCGGCGTAACGGCACACCGTTGACGAATGGAGGTACGGTCTCCGGTGCGAACAGCGCCACGCTCACGATTGCTGGCGCCACGCTCGGCGACTTGGGAAGCTACGACGTCGTCGTGGCCAACGCCGCCACCTCCGTCATTAGCAACCCCGCCGCCTTGGCGGTGGTGGACGCCTCGAGCGCGATCGCGTGGGATTTTGCGACGGCAGCGCCGACGAGCGGCATCCCGGCTAACATCGCCGGCGGCTCCGTGACACAGGGGAATAACAACGGCACCACCACGCTGCTCACGACCACATCGGCATCGGGAAGTTATGCCGGTGCCTCCGGCGGTAACAACGCCGGTGCCGCAGCCCGCATCGGCGCGCTCAATCAAGCGCTAGGCGGCTCCGCGTATTTCGAGTTCACCTTTACGCCGGCATCCGGCCGACAATTCGCTGCAACCGGTCTTAGCTTCGGCATGCGCAGCACGGGCACGGGCCCGCAGGCGTTTGCACTCGTCAGCAGTGCCGACGGCTTCGCGACGCCACTGGCGAGCGGAACGGTGCCCGCCGACAGTGTCTGGCACCTCTACACGCCGGCCTTCCGCGGGGTGATCGGCGCCAGCGGCACGCCGGTGACGTTCCGCTTGTACGGCTACAATGGCACGGGCAGCCCTGGCACGAATACCGCAAACTGGCGTATCGATGATCTGAAGCTGACCGCAGGCGTGATCGTCGCCCTTCCCACGATCCTTAGTGGACCCATCTCGCAGACCGCGACCGTCGGCGACACGGTGACGTTGGCGGTCACGGTAGGAGGCAGCACGCCGACCTCGTATCAGTGGCGCAAAGACGGCGCGAATCTCGCGGGCGCGACGGCCAGCACGCTCGCACTGCCTAACGTCGTCACGTCGGACGCCGGGAGTTACGACGTCGTCGTGGCGAATGCCGTCGGAACCGTCACGAGCGGGGCAGCTGTTGTTACCGTCAACAAGGGGACGGCCTCCGTCACGCTGGCCAACCTGGCAACGACATACACCGGCGCAGCGCAGGCCGTTGTCGTTACG
>CBINOT010000251.1:0-7704 GCA_966252355.1 uncultured Opitutus sp.
CGGTATGACACGGTGCGCGATTGCCTGAGCGATTCGTCCCCTCCGTCTTTCCAGCTCTTTTCACATCCAGCTTCATGAAAACTGCGATCAATCGCATCACCATGCAGGCGCTGTGTGTCGTTTCGCTGACGACCGGCGCCTTTGCCCAATCCGCAAATTCCGCGGCCAACCGCACTCAAGTCGACATGGCCGCGCAAGAAAAGCATGAAGCTCGTTTCCGCGAAGGCATGGAAACAGCCGCCGCACACGCCAAACGCGGCGATATTGGCGCTGCTGAGCACACGCTTTTCGCGCTTATTGAACGGAAGCCAAATACTGCGCAGTGGCATTTATCGGCCGCGCAACGGCTGCTCCATTTGGCAACCGATCTCGCGCAGGACGCGAAGAAAGACCAGTCGGCGAAATTGATTCAGAAAGCGTTAGCGCAACTTGAAACGGCCACCCAGCTCGCTGCGGAGGATCCGAGCGCACGTGCAGCTGCCTGCATGTTGAAAGGGTTTATTTATGAGCGCTACCTCGGTGATTTGGGGGAGGCTAAAACGAGTTATGCGGCCGCGCTCGCCGCTGAACCGGCGTCGTCTCGCGCTCAAGAAGCCGTTGCGCGGTTAGCGGGAACGGAGGTGGGGAAATGAAACTTCGCATTTTGATTCGCGCGTTGGGTTTGGTGTGCTTTGCGGCGACGGCAACGATCGTAATTGGCCAGACGGCGGTGCCGGTCGACATGTGGGCGGAAGGCTACATTGATTATTCATGTCCGCCGGGCGAAGAGGGCCAAGTGTCGATCAGTGGGACGTTCGTCCCTCCCGCTGGATCTTCGAGCACCGGGTATCGCTCGTCGTCCTACGGCGGGACCGCAGGACAGTGGGTGTCGACGACGCTGAATACAGTAATGGTCCAGCCTGGCAGGGTTTATGACTTGTTTGTCGACAGCACGTACTTCGTATCCGGTCGCGTACGCGTCGATGCACCCCAGGGCTACCAGATCGTGCTCGATAATCAAAACCGGCCCGTGGAGAGCATCAATTCTGGGCACGTGGCGTTTCGGCTCGTGCCGAAGTCCCAAGATCCCCTTTTGGCCGGTTATGCGTCGACCATCTCGATCAACCGGGTCGATTGGCGGCTGCCTTTGGGAACGCTGGTCAACGGTGACAGCGCCGGAAGTGTTGGACTAATCGACCCTGGCTTCGCGACCGATTGGGCGCCACTCTTCACCCCGGCGCGACTTTATTACGAATCAACGTCGGCGGACGTATGGACGTATTACGAAAGTGGGAATCTTCGGCAGCTTGTCGCGCGGCAAATCGCCCTGGATGTCGTGGTAATCGACGCCAACTCCTACGAAATTCGGTGTTACAACCCGACGCAGACGAACACATCATCGACACCTCGGGTGTTTACTGGCCAGCCGTACGTCACCTATCGGATCGCACGCGGAACTCCGCAGTCGCAGGATACGACGGCGGTCGCGTTGCAGTTCACGAAGGAAGTGCGCAATGTCACCGATGCGACTTCGACGTTTCCGATCACGCGCCGCGAATTCATGACGCTTGAGCGGACGGGAGCGTGGCCGAACTTCCGCTGGGTAAAGCACGATTGGTATCACGAGGGCGAGTCGGTGGTCTCCGAAACCATCGTGCAGAGTAGTATGTCGGGCACCGTGCGGTCAGAGGCAATTACGGTCGCTGCTCCAGGTGCCTCGACTCCCACATTGAGCGTGGTGCGGACGTTCGAAGTGGTCCCACGAATGACAACCGAGATGCTCACGGCCGAAAAAGTCGGCAGCGATAGCGCGCCCCCAATGCGAATTACCTACTGCGCGGCGGGTGAAGGACGACCCGGATCCATTCGGTCTGTCGTATTTCCTGACGGAAAATGGGTCGGCTTTAGCTACTCCTTCAACGGCACAACTCGTCCAATTGAAACAGAGTATCGCCCGTTTCTAAATTCCCCATCGACGGTTACCTTCGATCGGATGCAGGGTGAGTCGAAGGTTTATAGCTACAACCCCGATTTTTTTGGCCTTTGGAACCAGTTGTTTGGGGTCACGCCGCGGACTAATGGCGTGGTTACTAGCTGGTCATCGTGGGCGTATTCCACCGATGGCGGGCCAGCTGCAGGCTATGCAAATGGCAGAGACCTTTGGGCAAGTGGCCCGAGCAATAAATGGGTGGAAGGCACGTACCGGATGTGGCGCGACGATTATTATAACGAATGGCAACGTGGAAAGCGCATCTACACGGTCAATCCCGACGGGACCAAGGTCGGCTATTTGCGTGAGCAATGGAGCACTGGCTATCGAGAAACCACAATTACTGGAAACGGTGGCAACACGGGGCCTTATTGTTGGGTCGATCACAACGAGGCGATTCGTCTCGTTGCGGGAAAGTCGACCAAAAAGGTTGTAACGCGGGACGCGCGTGGACTCGTTACTCGTACCGAAACATTTATCTGCACCTCCGATGATCCAAGCACCTCGCCCTGGGGTTCATGGCTTTCGGCCAGCTGGACGAACTACACGTATAATTTCATGGGGCTCCTCACCGATCGGGCCTCGCACAACGGCCTCACTTATCACGCCGTCTATGACGGTTTCCTTAAGACCAGCGAAACCGACGAGACTGGAGTCACCACGACCTACACGTACGACAGCGCGGGCCGGGTCGCGACCGCCACGCGCGCGGCAATCGGCCCTATCCCGCAACTGAAGACGCGATATACGTACGATGCGGTCGATCACGTTTTGACGACCACGACCGGCCCAGACAGTGGGGAGCAGTCGGTGTCGTCGGTTGCCTATGATGATGCCGGCAGAATTACCGTCGAAACGCCGGCCGGAGGCTATGGCACCACAACCCATACCTACGATGTCGTGAATCGCAGTCACACCGTGACGAAGTCGGGTGGCGAATCCATTACCGAAACGCGCTACCTGGATGGCCGGCTTTATTCCAAGACCGGATCGGCAATGGTCGCAGAGTATCACACCTACGGCACCGAAACCGATGGCCGCACCTGGGAGCGCGTGGATCTTGCATCGCCCACCTCGGCGCGCTGGACGAAAACCTGGCAGGAGGCGCCCCAGGGAGTTGTGCGGACCGAGCGTCCCGGTTTCAACGGGGCCGCAAATTTTGTCGAAGAGAGCTTTTGGAACTACACGTCGGGACAATACAGCACGGGTCACGTGGTCCGCACCACGAAGCCCGGCCCTGCCGGTACTGCCATTACGACGCGAGCGGAGTTCAATCTCATGGGCGAAGCATTTCGTTCGGGGCTGGATGCCGATGGCGGCGGCCTTGTGTTGGCGTCGAATGACCGGATCTCGGAATCCGCCAGCTATCTCGAATATTACGGCAACCAATATTGGCTGCGCAAAAATAGCTACAGTTATCCCCAGGCAGGCAGTGCAACTGCGGTCTTGTCCGGCTTCACTCGCGAGCGCCTTTCCGGCTTCAGCGGAACGCTCGTAGCCGAGACCCAAACGCAGGATGCCGATGGTAACATCACGATCGTAAAGACGAACGTCGATGCCAGCACGGGAACGAAAGCCGTCACCACGACCACGACCGGAGTCAGCAATGCGAAGGTCGAGACGTATCGCGGCGGACTATTGGTTAGCGTGACTGGGCCCGATGGCCTGACGACTAGCACCACCTACGATGCGCTGCTTCGGCCGAGCGTGGTTACCGATTCGCGCGGCAACACGACGACGACAACCTACGTTTCGGGCACACAGCTGGTCCAAACGCTTTCGCAAAAGGTGACGGCAACCACCAACGCTGTGGCGACCAGCCATTACGACAGCGCTGGCCGGAAAGATTGGACCGAGAACGCGGACGGCAAGCGCACCTACTTCGCATACAACCGGCGCGATCAGCTGCTGCGGCAGTGGGGCCCAGCGACCTATCCGGTCGAGTACGCCTATAACGGTTTCGGCGAAAAGATCGCGATGCGGACCTTCCGCAATCCGACGCAGGATTTCACGACGAGTACATGGCCGCTAAGTGACGATGGCGCCGATTCGCTGAATCCGGACCCGTCCGCTTGGACAACTGGCGACAAAACGACATGGACCTACGACGCCGGCACGGGACTCCTCGCCGCGAAGACAGACGCACAAGGCCGTTCGGTAAACTACACGTACAATGCCGCGAATCAGCTCGCCACCCGCGAGTGGTCGCGCCTCGTTCCGTCGGGCTCGAATGCGGGCCAACATGTGCGTGCGACGTATGCGTACGATGCGGCGACCGGCGAGCAGACGAGCATCAGTTACAACGATGGCACGCCAACCGTCAGCTACGCATACACGCGGCTTGGCCAAGCCGACAGTGTCACCGACGGCGCCACCGGCGTTCATGATTTCGTGTACGACCCGAGCTATCCGCATCGTCTTTCGTGCGAAGCGCTGGATAGGTTCTACGGCCAGCTCGTTTTCACGCGGCTCTACGAGAGCACGGGTGTCATCGGCCGCCTGCGCGGCTTCCAACTCGGCAGCGCCGTGGGCAGCAATTCGGTGCTCGAGCAGACGTATGGCTACGCGACCGACTCCGGCCGGCTCACGTCGATCGCCGTGATTTCTACGCCAATCTCCACGACCGCACGGACGTTCCGCTACGGGTACGAGACAAATTCTTCGCTCGTGAAAACGTTGTGGACCGACGACACCAGCTTCTTTGTCTCGCGCACCTTCGATCCCTACCGCGATGTGTTGACGGCGATCGACGCGAAATGGGGCCAGTCGGCGAGCACGTCGCTTTCGAAGTACGAATATCACACCAATGCTCTCGCCCAGCGCGACAGCGTCGTGCAATCCGGCGATGCCTTCGGGGCGTATAGCGGCACCGATCACGCCATTCACCAGACCTTCGCCTATGATACGCGGGGCGAAGTGACACAGGCGCCGACTTATGCCGGCAGCAATACCTCCGATACCAGCAGCCCGCTCTCAAGCCGTCAGCACGAGTTCGCGTACGATGCGATCGGCAACCGGCAATGGGCGGGGGTGACGGGGAACACCGGAGATCGAAAGAACTATGCGGCGAACGCGTTGAACCAAGTCACGTCGCGCGACAACAGCGCTGCTCCCTTCACCGGCAGCCAAGCGTTCACGTATGATCTCGACGGCAACGTCACGGATGACGGCCTATGGACCTACACGTGGGACGCCGAAAACCGGCTCATCACGATGGTCGCCACGACGGCGGCCGTGAATGCGGGGAAGCCGAATCTCTGGATCGACTTCAAATACGATTACCTTGGCCGCCGCGTGGAGAAGAAAGTAACGAATCTCGCTTCTAACGGCGGCGTGATCCTTTGGCGCCGGTTCCTCTACGATGGTTGGAGCTTGGTCGCCGAGTATTCGATTTCTAGTCCCTCGTCTCTGGTCCTTTGTCGCTCCTATACCTGGGGGCTGGACATCGCGCGATCTCTTACGGACGCTGGCGGCGTGGGCGCGCTCCTACAAATTGCGGATCATGCCTCGGGCAAACGTTTCCTCCCGATCTATGACGGCAACGGCAACATTGCCGCTCTGGTCAATGCGAGTTCCGGCGTCGTTGCCGCAGTGTACGAGTACTCGCCCTTCGGCGAACAGTTGCGTGCAGACGTAAACGACAGCGCAATAGCCGATCAGCCGTTCCGCTTCTCGACGAAGTATTACGACGCGGAAACGAGCTACTATGACTATGGTCATCGCTATTATGCGCCAACAATCGGCCAATTCCTTGGCCGTGATTCTATCGAGGAAAAAGGCGGGCTTAACTTGTATGGGTTCTGCGGCAACAACGCGGTAAATGGCTATGACGTTTTGGGCATGTACGAGCTTGGCCAAGCTGGCCAGTACATGGGATCGAATTTTACCTGGTTTACGGGGGCCGCGGATGAATCCTGGTCGTCGGTCTTCAAGCGTGGCGATCTGAGCGGTGTGAGCTGGTATGTCGACGCGAACGGTAATAATTACCGCCAGTTCATAGACCGTTCCCAGTATCTAAACTCGAATCCCCTGCAAATCGGTTCGATGGATGAAGGAGGCGACGGTGACTACGCGCTTGGAGATGGCGACGGTTATGACCCCAACGAATACATCCATTACATGGGAACAACCCATACGTCGGGGCCTTCCGTCAGCCAGATGCTTACTAACGCGGCCAACGATATAGCGGTCTTTCAGGCCGTCAATAATGCGATCACTCAGAATGCGACTGCTGTAGCGGACCTTTCTCTATTGGCGATTACTAAGCGAAAAGGGTCGTTAAACTTCCTCGCCCCAATGAGCGGAGGTCTTCGCCGTGATTCTCAAGAGTGGAACGGGATCTCATTACATGAAGAACTTAACGGAAATTCTGCGGAAGCTGTCACTAAAACCCGGGGCCTATTGGCGCAACTTGCTGAAACAAAAGGCCGATCGGGCGGGCCGACGCAAGCAGCGGTGTATCTACAATGGATTCGCGAAAAAGGATGGGTAGAGTTCGTCGTGTACAAGGGCGCAAAAGATGAGACGTGGGCATTAGATGATCATGGTCGCCGAGCACCGGACCGTCAGCGGTACGGCGTGTATTCGAATGCAGAAATCGTGTTCGATCCATACGCTAAAGATGCTCTGGCGGGGTTGGCGCATGAGCTGACGCATGCGTATCAACTGAATCGCGGCTTGCAACAGAGTGGACATACAGGCGAATACGATCCAACACGCGTTGAAAATGAAATCCGCGTCATCTATTTGGGTTTATCGCCGTTGACGACGCATACTGGCGCCGACATTCCAAATCCCGATTATTACCTCAGACACCGATAACCATCATGCGAACCATATCCGCTTTAATTTTCCTTTTCGCTTCCCTTCTATCGAAAGCGGAAGTCGCAAAAGGACCGCGATATATTACTTCATTTGTAGGTGATTACTTCTCGTTGAACTTCCCGACACCTTTAATGAACGGCCCGACTATCGTCTTTCGTGATGCGCGATGGGCCGTGGAGGTTCTGGAGGTAAACTGCGACGGGAAAGCCATCCAGCCGCATGCCGTCGAGCCTGCTGGAATCTCACCGATGCCGACTGATACGGTTGCAGATGTTGCGTTGGTTTATTCTCTGCGATCATCTGAGTTTATTGTCTGCCAAGAACTCAACGAGGGTACGGGCAAGGGAAGGCTCGTCGAGTATCGGCTTCCCGCGGACTTCACCAAAATCGTCGTCAAATATCGGATTCGGCTTCCAAGCCGTGGTTTCTCCACGGAGATCTCCACAATGACCGCGTACCTACGTCCGTTATTTCCTGCCGGGCGGGAACCGCCGGAAGACCAGCGTCGCGGGTGATGACGCGTCGGAAGGGGGCATGCCTCGAGCCCAAATCACGGCGTAGTTGAACATCGGTGACAGACATGCGTCTGACGCTGGCAACTATGATGGGGCAACTTGCCGGGCAGAAGGAGTTGTTTAGCTACGCGGTGGATTCGGACCGTCGGATCCATGCGGATCACCCCTTGCGTCGGGTGCGGTAGATGATCGACTTCAACTTTGCGCGAGACTCGTGGCGCACGCGTACGGAGCCTGCTCTTACATCCTTCGATCGCCTCGGTTTGGGCAACAGGCCTTCAAGTCGTGACCCCTTCCGACCAATTTACGCCCCTAATCCAAGCCAGCATGGCTACGCGACGAATCTCGATTATTGGAATGCCCAACCGGGTCAAAGTATAATGCTACCACCTCATG
>CBINOT010000252.1:0-7689 GCA_966252355.1 uncultured Opitutus sp.
CTCGGCTCCGACATCGATACGGCGCAGGTGTGTTACTTCGAAGCGGTGCGGAAGAAAATGGCGCCCGACGATCGGGTGATCCTGTGCAATGCCGAGCCGCAGTGGATTCAGGCGCATATTCACGGCTGCATGAACTGCGCCGTCTACAACGAGAATAATCTTCGCTTTGTCGAAAAAGTGCTCGGTCGTTCGATCGACGTGATTATTGCGGGCGATCTCCATCATTATCGGCGACACGAGGCGGTCGATGGTGCCGGTCGCAAACGACAAAAGATCACGGCTGGCGGCGGCGGCGCGTTTTTGCATCCGACCCACAAGGCCAATGTCGAAAATCTCGCCGACGGTTATAAGCTCCGCGCCAGCTTTCCGACGCCGCGGGAGTCCGCGCGCCTCACGTGGCGCAACGTGTTGTTTCCGTGGACGAATTTCTCGTTCGGGTTGTTGCCCGGGTTGATGTATCTCCTGGTGTCGTGGTCGGTGATGGCGGACCTGGGGAAAATAGGGTTTTCGCGTTTCGGCGCCGCGGTCACGACGACGTTGACGGCGGCCTTGTTGACCCCTGGCTCGCTGATGCCGTGCCTGCTGCTTTTTGGCTGCATCTATTTGTTCACCGATACGACCTCGAGCCGCTATCGGTTCATCGGCGGCACTCTGCACGGGATGGCGCATCTCTTTGCGGCCTTTCTAATTGGGTGGGGGGCAACCTATTTGACAGTGCACGAGCTAAAATTGCCGCCGCTCGAAATCCCGCAGATGCTGCTGAGCGGTTTTCTCATCTTCACGGGTGGATGGGTCATCGGTTCGCTGCTGATGGGGCTCTACCTCCTCGTGTCGTTGAACGTCTTCGGGTTTCACGCCAACGAAGCGTTCTCCGCGCTCGCGATTCAGGACTGGAAGAATTTCGTCCGTTTCAAAGTCGAGCACGATCGCCTCACGATTTATCCCATCGGGTTGCGCCGTGTGCCGCGCAAATGGAAAGCCCGCTCCGGCGGTCAAGGTCCCGAGTGGGAACCTGACGACAAGCGGGCGACGGCGCCGGAATTGATCGAGCCGCCGATCGTGCTGGAGCGCAATCCGGTCCCGCCGCCTCGTCGCGAACCTTCGCCATGACCGCGCCAACGTCGCGCGATCCTCGCCGCTATCGCGAAGAAGTCGTACCCTTCAAAGCGGGCGACGGCTTCGGCTGTAATCTCATCCATGTCGTCGGATCCAAGCCGCCCACACGGCCCCCGGTGCTGCTCGTGCACGGCGCCGGTGTGCGCGCGAATATTTTTCGCGCGCCGGTGGCGACGACGATCGTCGATTATCTGCTGGAGCGCGGCTACGACGTCTGGCTGGAAAACTGGCGGGCGAGCATCGATCTGCAGCCGAATTTTTGGACGCTCGACCAAGCGGCGGTGTATGACCACCCGCAGGCGGTGAAGACGGTGTGCGAGCGAACCGGGGCGAAATCGATCAAGGCGATCATCCACTGCCAGGGCTCGACGAGCTTCATGATGTCGGCGCTCGCGGGTCTCGTGCCGCAGGTTTCGACGATCGTGAGCAACGCGGTTTCGTTGCACACGGTCGTCCCGGCGCTTTCACGGCTGAAATTGAACCTGGCGCTCCCGTTCATCGGGATAATGACCAATTATCTCAACCCGCAGTGGGGTTTGAACGCGCCGACCTGCTCCGCGAAGCTGATTTCGTCGCTCGTCGAGGCGGTGCACCACGAATGCGACAACCCCGTCTGCAAACAGGTCAGCTTCACGTATGGCAGCGGGTTCCCGGCGTTGTGGAGTCATGCGCTGATCAATGCCGAGACGCACGAGTGGTTGAACCGCGAGTTCGCGCAGGTGCCGATCACGTTCTTCCGGCAGATGGCGCAATGCGTGCGGCGCGGAAATCTCGTATCGGTTTCTCTGCATAAGCACCTGCCGGCCGATTTCGCGAAACACGATCCGCAAACCGACGCGCGCTTCGCGTTTTTCGCCGGTGCGCGCAATCTCTGTTTTCTGCCGGAGAGCCAGGTGCGAACGCACGCCTACTTCGAGCGCCGCCGGCCGAATCACCACGCGCTGCACGTGGTCCCGGAGTACGGCCATCTCGACATGTTCATGGGCACGAATGCCGCGCGCGACGTGTTCCCGCTGATGGAGGCCGAGCTGAGCCGAGCGTAGTTCCTTTCCCACCCACCCATGGCTATCCCGAAACGTATCTCAGAGTATGCCGGCGAGCACGCGCTCGTGGACGGCATTCCCTTCACGATGCCGGTGCGCTGCCAGCATTCGCCGGTGCTCATGGCCGGTTTTGGTATCGATCCCGAACGCGCCCGCGCGCTCATGCCGGGCAAGGAGGTGCAGCCCTTCGTGCTCTGGAAGCGCGGGCTGCTGATGATCACCGTGATCAATTACGTCGATACGACGATCGGGAAGTACATCGAGTTCAGCATCGCGATCGCGTGCACGCACGGTCGTAAGCCTGCGCCGCGCCTCCTGCCCGCGGTTTTCCAGAAAACTTACGGCATGGGCCAATACGTGTTCGATTTGCCGGTCAGCACGGAGATTTCCGTCAAGGGTGGAAAAGGCATCTGGGGCATGCCGAAACATCAGGCGAATCTCGACTATGTGATCACCGACGAGACGGTGAGCAGCCAATACGATCTCGATGGCAAGCTGGGGATGAAGATCGAGATCAAGCGGCCCAAGAGCACGTGGCTGCCGCTGACCGCGGCCGCGGCGAATTACAGCGCGTTTCGCGGGCTGCTGGTGAAGTCGTTCATTCATTTCAAAGGCAAAGCCGGCTTCACCTTTCGCCAGAAAGGCGCCGCCAAGCTGACGATCGGCTCGCTGCCGCGGCTGCAGCCGCTCAAGGGGCTCGATATCGATCCCGACCCGTTTTTCACGCTCTTCGTACCCGAGGCTGACGGCGTGCTGGATGACTATTTCGAGTCGTGGTTTCTCACGTACACGAACCCGCCGCAGGCCCCGATGGAAGGCATGCCGAGCGTGGTGAATCTCGGGCTCGGCCAAGATTGGCCGCCGCCGCCCAACCGGAATTCGAAATAATCTTCTCCTCCCATGAAACGATTTCTCCTCACCGCTAACGCGGCCTTTCTCTTCCTCTGCGTCTCGATGTACCTCGGCACGGGGTGGTCGATGATTCTGTTCTACTTCCCAGTGGCGCCGCAGCTGACGATCGACACGTACTATCTGGAATTCGTCCCGCCGGTCGAAGCGGCCACGCGGTTTTTCACGACCATGACCAAGCTCATGATCGTGTCCGGGATCGTCATGACGATCGCCGAGTGGCGCACTTGGCGCCGCTGGCTGCCGATCATCGTGCTCCTGGGCGTCGTCGCGGCGACCTTCCTCACGATCAAGTACATTTTTCCGCATAACGCGGCGATGCGCGAAGGCATCAAGGACCCCGTGAAATTGCGCGATACGCTGACCGCGTGGATGAGCCTGAATAAGGTCCGCGTCGCGCTCTGGTCCGTGCAATGGGCGGCCATGATGCTCTATTTCGCTCTCCCCGCGGATCGAACCAAGGCCACCGCATGAAGGAGCAGTTCGCAACCAACCGGCGTACGTCGCCGAGCTGCGAGTTAAGGTACGTAGCGGAACGCGTAAGCGTTTCGGGTTTGCCCGAAAGCCTCACGGCTTCCGCTACGAAGGTGTTATGCACCGTGAAACATCCGTCTAGCCGATAAAATCAATGAAGACACGAGATGCGCTCTATTGGATTTTAGTCGTGATCGCCGTGCTCACCGTCGTGAGCGGGCTCGTCCAAATCGTCGCGCCGGGGTTCGAACTCCGGATGCTCCGCGGCGAAGCCACGCCGACGAGCTGCCATTTTTTCGGCATCGTTGGGATGTTCATGGTGCTCTTCGGCGGCGCGATGCTGCACGCGTTGCTCAGCGCGACGCATCATCCCGTGGTCGTGTTGTGGGCGGCGCTGCAAAAGCTCGGCGCGTTCGTCGCCGTGGCGCTCGCCGTCTATAAAGGTCTGCTCGCGCCGCTGGCGCTGGGAGTCGCGGGGTTCGACCTCTTGTCGGGAATATTGGCCTTGCGCTATTGGCGCAAAATTCAGGCGCAGGCTTCCAACCAACTCTGACCTCTTGTCATGCAAATTCTAAAAAGAACAAACGACGTCGCGTTCTACAGCTACGCATGGTTTTTGGTCACGGCCGGCGGCATCCTGGGCCTGTTCGTCCCGCGTTGGGGTCCGCTCGACTTCGAGGTGTACGCGCGCGCCGTGTTCCGGGCGCCGTTCACGCCGGAGGAGATGGCGAGCGCTTTGAATCAATATCGTTTCATGAAGAGCGTGGAGTTCGGCTTCGGCCTCTTTGCGCTGCTTTTCCGCCGTGAAATCTATACGCAACCGAAGTTCAACCGGTTCTTTCTCGGGATTGTATTTCTCGGTGCGTCGATGAGGGTCCTTTCGATCCTCGTGGATGGCCGGCCGCACGGCGCCTACCTGTTTTTTGCCGCGATCGAATTCGGCATCGGCGCGATCATCTTTGCGTACTCGCGTCGCACGCTCGCCGCCGCATGAGCTCAGCGACTGCTGGCCACGAAACTCCGACTCGCGCCCTGATCCTCGCCGGCGGCGGCATGCGCGTGGCGTACCAAGCGGGCGTGCTTCGCGCCCTCGACGAATTCGGCCTGAAGTTCGCTCATGCCGACGGCACGTCCGGTGGCACGATCAATCTGGCCATGTGGCTGAGCGGCCTGTCGCCAACTGAAATGTGCGAGCGTTGGCGGACGCTCAATGTGAAGCAATTCGCGTCGATGCTGCCCGTGACCAATTATCTCGCGCCGACGCAGCTGATCGCGCTCGGCGACGCGGACGGCATTATTGGGCACGTTTTCCCGCATCTCGGCATCGACGTGGAGAAAATCCGGCGGTCCACGGCGGTGCAGGGCACGTTCAATGTCTGCAATTACACCGACAAGACGGCCGAGGTAATCCCACACCAGGAGCTGACGCGCGACTTGCTGGTCGCGGGCATTTCGTTGCCGATTTTCATGCCGCCGCTCGAGCACAACGGCCGGCAATATTTGGACGCGGTCTGGATTCGAGACGCGAATCTCATGGAGGCGGTGCGGCGGGGTGCGGACGAGTTGTGGGTCGTGTGGTGCATCGGCAACCACGAGGTCTACCGGCGCGGCGCGTTTCAGCAGTATGTCCACATGATCGAGCTAAGTGCGAACGGCGCGCTGTTCGGCGAGTTCGAGCGCATCGAGGAGATCAATGCTCGCATTCGGGCCGGCGAACGCGTGGGCGGACGCACTCGGCCGATTCGCCTGCACCTGATCAAACCCGAATTTCCGCTGCCGCTGGATCCCGATTTTTTCCTTGGCCGCATCGATGCCGCGACGCTGATCGCGATGGGGTACGCCGACGCCCGCGCTTATTTACGCACCATGAAAACCGAAGGTCTGCCGTTCGAGCCGCAGGTAACCAAAATGAAAAAGCCGGGGCTCGGCCTCTCGTTTCGCGAAACGATGGCCGGCGATTTTACGCTCCGCGCTGGCGCTCCGGGCACGCCGGGCGGTGGCGCGGGCATGCGCGATCGGCTGACGATGCATGCCACCATCACGCTGCAGAATCTGGAGGCATTCTTGGCGGATCCGCAGCACGTGGGACACATCGATGGCAACATCGACTTTCCGCCGTTCGGCTCGGCGATTCCCGCGGAATCCGGCGTGTTCAAGCTCTTCTGCCCGACGGACGATCCTCAGCTGCGATTGATGGTGTACGAGTTTGGATTCCAGCATGGCGGCCGGTCGTACTATCTCGCGGGTCACAAGAACGTGCGCGTCGGATCGATTTTCCACCTGTGGCGCGACACGACGACGCTGTTTACCACGCTGCATGAGGGCACCGATAAGTCGGGTCCCGTGATTGGCGAAGGCGTCTTGTCGCTCGGCCCGATCGCGCTGTTGAAGATGATGACGACGATGTCAGCGCTGAACAGCCCGACATTCTTCCGCTCGATCGCGACGGTCGCGCGCTTTGGCGCGTTCTTCGCGGGCGAATTGTGGCGGGTTTATGTGCGGAAGGGTTAAGCGATTCCCGATTTCCCAGGCCGTGTTTTCAGAAGCCAGAATCCGAGGTAGCGGAGGCCGTGAGGCTTTCGGGCAAACACGAAACGCTCACCCGTTCCGCTACGGGTACCATTCAAAACGGGCTTTTGCAGGCACGTACTAGCTCAACAACGCATATGGACTACGACGTTATCGTAATTGGCAGTGGTTTCGGCGGAGCGATTCCGGCCTGTCGTTTGGCCGAAGCCGGTTACAAGGTGCTCGTGTTGGAGCGCGGCCGCCGCTGGGACCGCAAGAGTTACCCGCGCGGTCCCGAAGATCCGTGGTTTTGGAACAACCGCCGCCCCGAGCGTGAAAATGGCTGGATCGATTTCCGCCGGTTCCGCGACATGTCCGTCATCCAAGGCGCGGCCGTCGGCGGTGGCTCGTTGATCTACGCGAACATCTCGTGCGAAGCACCGCCGGAAACGTTTCGGGCTGGTTGGCCGGCGGAGGTGACCTACAGCGAGCTCAAGCCGCATTACGACCGCGTGGCCAAGTTCATGAACGTGCAGCGCGTCCCGAATAATCAATGGACGCAGCGCATGAAGCTGATGCAGGAGGCCGCGACGAAGATCGGTGAGCCCGCGCGGTTTCGTCAGCTCGAGCTGGCGGTGTCGTTTAGCGATCAGTTTCACTACGGCCTGCCGGATGCGCGCAACGCGAAGCATTCGCGGCGCTTCGTCAACGCACAGGGGGTGGAGCAGGGCACCTGCGTTCACCTCGGGAATTGCGATATCGGCTGCGACGTCGATGCGAAGAACACCCTCGACCGGAATTATCTCGCATGGGCCGAAAAGCATCACGCCGAAGTTCGGCCGCTCCATGTCGTTTCGGCGATCGTTCCGCTGCAGCGCGGCGGCTACCAAGTGTGTTACGATCGCATCGATTCGGGCGAACGTATCTCAGGCAGCGTTTGCGCGCGCATCGTGATCGTGGCCGCCGGCTCGCTCGGCTCGACCGAGCTGTTGCTGCGTTGTCGTGATATTAAACGGACCTTGCCCAAGCTCAGCCCGTTCCTCGGGCGCAATTGGAGCAGCAACGGCGATTTCGTGACGCCGGCGTACCACCGGAATCACAACGTGTCGCCCACGCATGGACCGACGATTGCCAGTGCGATCGACTTTCTCGATGGCAGCGTGGACAAGACGGTTTTTTGGATCGAAGACGGCGGCGTGCCCGATCTGCTCGGCGATTGCCTGCGCTTGCGCGGGAAACGCGCCGTCGGAATGCGGTTGAAGGTGCTGGTCAAAGCCGTGCGCGAAATGCTCGGCCCGGGCATCATGAACAGCATCAGCACCACCCTGATGTTCGGGATCGCCATGGTGCTGATGTTCAGCCTCAACCCGCTGCTGGCCGCGGTGGTCGTCATTGTGCTGCCGCCGGTCAGCGTCGCCTTCGTCATCGTTGGGCGGCGAATGCACCGCCGCTCTGAGAAAGTGCAGTCCCAGTTTGGCGTGCTGTCCACCATGGCCCAGGAGAACTTCTCCGGCATCCGCGTGGTCAAGGCCTACGGGCAAGAAGAGCACGAGATCCAGGCCTTCGCGGCGGGCAACCACGAGTATCTGCAAAAGAGCCTGGCGTTCTTCCGCCTGGAAGGGCTGATGTGGCCGATGAT
>CBINOT010000253.1:0-7670 GCA_966252355.1 uncultured Opitutus sp.
CCCTCGGCGCAATTCTAGTCGCGCTTGCTTCGCTCGCGCGGGGTCGCCCAGCTTCCTCGTCGCCGTCGCCAGCCTCGTCGTCGCCGAAGCGCTCGGCTGGGCCTCCTCGGACGCTGCAAACGGCTCTGGCCGGACGCTAAACGCGTCGCCGGCGGCGAGTGGCGGAGGCGCCGCTCCGGCAGTCGATCGGCGCGGGGCGGTAGCATGGAAATCGCCACAGCTGCTCGCGCCATGTAATCCCAAGAACCACATGTAGAATATCTTATAGAGATGACGATGACGGCCATCGCGCAGCAACTGGCGTAGGGTGACGCACCGGCATCGCACGCCCGCTGGCGATCCAAGCTAGGGCCGCGACGACGACGACGTTCCACCGCGCGGTCGTCGGGAACGAGTATCCCGCCAGGCGTACGCCGCCATCGAAATGGCGGCTGCCGAGGTGCTGATCGACGAGGTCCCTGACGTCCATTTAGGCGAAGCAATCGGCGACGCATTTGCTCCCAATTTCGATCCCAAATCCGATCCCGCATCCGCTCCCGTAAACGCGCCCAAACGGCATCCCCGCGCCGATGCCGGACGCCAAACCGGTTCGGAAATCCGAAGCTGTGGGAGGGGACTTTATGCCCCGACTCGGGGTACGGCAGTCGATCGCTTGGCGTCGCCGGCGACGAAGAAATCGAGGCTGACTCCGGACCGGCATATCGACGCAGCGCAGCGTTGCCGGGCTTGGGTTGCAGGCGAAGCATTGAGTCGGGCCGTGACTCCCCTCTCACCCGTTTCAAACCGCCGGCGTTCGCCCCCCCCAACCGGCAAGAAGGAGTTTAGGCGTCTCCGACGAGACCCGCCTCGAACCACCCACCTCCGCGCTCTCCCCGACCTGTAAAACGGCTTCAGTTTCCCTGCCTCGCCGCCGCGTTCGCGGCGTTCGTGTCGCGCCGGATGATCGCCTTCGATAGCATCGTTTGCAGAATCTGGCGGTTGCCCGTCGAGTCCGGGTCGGCGACTTTGGGATCCTGCAATGGCGCGTGCGCGGCGACCATGCGCCGCGTCGCGGTGACCTCATCGATACGCGGATGAAGCGGGCCGCTGCGGTCGGCAAGAGCGGTGGCGGCCGGGAGAGTTTCGGATTCGCTCGGCGCGCCCGACTCCCGATTTTGCGTCGGCGCAGGCTCCGCGACAGGCACCGGTGAAGGAGCCATTGCAGCGATGGAGGTCGTAGCAGGCATCGTAGGCGCCGGCGTCGCGGCCACGGCCGCAGACGCAGAGATAGGCCGTTCGGCTGTTACCACAGCGCTTTGTGAGGTTGACGGCGCTGACGGACGGGAAGCGGCAGTTGCCGAGGATTGAGTCGACGCAGGCGGGGAGATGTTTGCCGTGGCGGAGCGGGAAGCGGCGAACCGCCAGAGGACGATTCCCACGACGACGGCGGCCAATGCCGCTGCGACTACACCGCACCTTTTCGCGCTCAGTCCGCCGCGCCCCTTTTCAGCCCTATTCTCGCTCTCATTGCTCATGGTCATTGCACCGTCGTCGGAGCGATCGCCCAGGTCGTCGGATCGACGGCGAAGAACCCATTCCGAGGCGTCTTGAGCACGATGCGTGGCGGCCCGCCGAGAGCGTGAACCCGAGAAGTTTTGCCCGCCGACGCTCCGTTCTTGGCGGACGCGGCGACCGCCCGGAGCGAAGCCGATGCGCCGGAACCGGTGGATTTGGACGACACCGCCGCAGACGAAGAGGAGGACGACGACGCGGATAGCCGATTCTTCGCCTCGGCCTCGCTTACGTCGTCGACCGCGAGCGCGGTGGTTTGCAGGAAGATCTCCTGGTCGGCGACGGACGCTCTAATTTGGCTCAGAAGGCCAGGCAGGAACGGCTGCTTATAATAGGCCTGCACTGTGCCATCCTCGTCGGTCTTCAGCGTCAGTGTGGACGAGGGCAACACGGCGTCCTTGTTCGGCGCGAGCAGCCCGCCGCCGGATTGAACCGTGAACGTCACCTCGGTATCAACGAGCGGCTCCGTGCCGGCCGCATTCCATACCGCCAGATCGAACGGCTTCGCATTGAATTGGCCCGGCGTGCCCGCCTGTTTGTCGCCGGCGATCACGATAATGGTCGGCTTCGGCTCAGTCACAGTCGGCGCAGACGCAACGTCCCTCGCAAACGTGGTGCTCACCAGCAGCACCGCAGCGAACGCAGTCGCCACGCGGGTCGCCAAACACAGCGCTCGATTGGAATTTTGAGGAGAATTCATGACGGTAAATTTTTAGCCTCTCGGTCCATTACTGTTGTCAAATGTAAAGTCGTGACCCCTTCACCCTTCGCTCGTTACCCCCCCCATCATTCGCCGATGATCTCTCGCTCATCAGCCATAACCGTCACTAATCGTATCTGATTACTACCATATGAAAATTCGATATGTACTGAGTGATTCTGGAATGAATATTTAAACCACCGAAATCCTTTTTCATTAACGCCGGTTTGATTTGGAGCACCGAGTATATGCTCAACCGCATCGGCAGAGTGGAAAAACTTCAGGTCGTATGGAAGCGGAAGCTCGCTCTCACGGTGATCTTCGACACCAGTAGCGAATAAGAATATCGTTACGACATTGCCATGCTTATTAACGTATAGCTGAACCCCGTGATTAAGGTAATCCAAAATCTGCAATTCGGCATATTCACATCTTTCCGGCATTCCCCAGACTGACACACGCGTCATCCACGCTTTGGATGTAAATGGCTGGGACAAGAATTCTGGGATATTCAGGACACTCATTTGTAACGGGGGTCGTCTTTATGCAATTGCAGCAACTCGTCCGCCGCCTTTGTCAGGTCAAGACCATTGTTTTCACCGACCTTTTTAAGATCTCGCGCTCCACGCTCGGCTGCCGCGTCTATATCCGCAGCATCAGCGCTGCTTTTCGCAGCAGTGTTCTTGCCACCAAAAGTATCGGTTTGCTGATGCGGTTTGGCTGGCAAGAGCACCGCGGGATTTTGCTTTCTATTCTGCGCAATTTCTTTGGCGGTTGGGGCACGCCCGTTCTTTTTAATATAATCTTGGATAAACACTTTCTCTTGTGCTTTGTTCGATGGTGATTCGTGCGATTGAAGACCGGAACCTTTCGCTTGTTTCGTAAGATCGCCGTGCAACCCGGTCTGCCCCGTTTGGGGCTTTTCTTTACCGTTGACGTCCGTTTGCCCGCCACTGGTCGTCTCCTTCGGCTTAGCTGTCTCGCCGTGTACGTCTACAGGTTCCTTTGGTGTCGTGACTGAGCTACTTGCCGCCTGCTGTGAATTCTGCTGAGTGCGTACTTGGTCCGCCCGTCGAATTTCGTAGTTCCGATTCAGCGTATCAATTGCCATTCCACACGGATACGGATACATCGGCATCGATTCGCGTCCTTCGAGCGCCCATTTGAGCTGCAAGGCCGATCCACCAAATATTAGCGCGGCTGGACCAGCCGCTGCACTGCCTGCGGCCCCTTCTTCCAGCAGGATAACGGCGGTCGCTGTTGCGGCATCCGCAAACCCCGTCGGATCTATCAGCGTCATCGGATTGTTCCGCACGTAGCTGTATCGATTATAACTTTGGAGATCGCTTGGATATTGGACTATAATGTCCGGAGTGAGCATCCGTCCGATGAGCGGATCATAGATCCGCCCGTTCATGTGCACGAGGCCGAGATCGTCGAGCATCTCGTGGCCGGTGAAGCCGCGCGGAGTGAGGCTGTCGCTGCCTCCATCGTCGGTGGCCGTCGGTGCGCCGCTCCATGTCGACGGATTGCGGCGGCTGCCCCAGGCGTCTTCGCTGAAACGGCCGGGCTTGCTTGCGCTGTCGGCCGCGTAATTCGTGCTGGTCGGCGCGAAAGGCGTGATGCTTTCGATCGAGCCGAGGTGATCGTAATGATAAACGAGCGCGGTCTCCTGATCGTTATCCGGATTGAGCTCGCGCGTGCCGATGACCCCGTCCGGCCCCGGCACGTACACACGCACCTTGTTCATGTGCCAGCCCGTCGACGTGTTGTCGTAATTGACTTCGAGCGACGAACCGAGGCCGTAGATCCGCTTGCGGACGTAATGCGTCGGTTCACCGGTCGTGGCATTCGCCTGGTCGTACTCGAGGTGAACGGTCCGGGAACGGTTCGCATCGTACAGAAATTCCGAACCGGCGGTCGTCGACCCGACCTTCTTCGTCATCCACCGCGGCTTGTCGAAACCGGTGTAGTTGAAGTTCCAGCTCTCGCTCGCGGTCGTATTCGTCCGCGTGGCCAGATTGCCGTTCGCATCGTACCCGAGCGTGTAACCCCAAGCCTTCGAGACCGCGTGCGGGAGATCCCGCGAGCCGGCTGCCGTCGTAACCGTCGCGTTGTATTCGAAGTCCGCGGGTGCGGCCGTGCCGGCGACATTCGGCTTCTGCCGGATGTTGCCGTTCGGGAAATACGAGATCGTGCCCTGCTTGCCGCTCGTCAGCCGGTTCAGCACGTCGTAATCGAGCGTTTCGCTCCCGCCGGATCCGCTACGCGTGCGCAGGTTGCCGAGTCCGTCGTAGTTGAACGATAGGTCTTGGATTTCCGTGCCGTCTGGCGCAACACCGGTCTTGATGGCGGTCAGCGCTCCGTCGTTGTCGCGGTAAGTCCGCTTCGTCCAATACCCGCTGCCTTTTCTCACCAACACCGGCCGGTCGAGATAGTCGTACCCCGCCGTCGCGTCGGCTTGCCACCAAGTCCGGGCCGGCGTGGTCGTGTCGGCGATCGACAGCACATAGCTCTTGTCGTTGTAGGTCGTCGTGGTGCCGAACTCCTGCCAGGCGCCGCTCGACGGATCCGATATGCCGGCGGGCTGCCACAAATACCGGCGCTCCCGGACCCGGCTGTAGGCGTCGTACTCCGTGTAGGTGTAATACCAAAGATCGTCGATCGTCGTCAGGTCGATCCAGGGGCGGCCTTTGTCGTCGTAATAATGAGTCGTCGAGGTGCCCGAGTGCGTCGCGGCATAACCCGGCGCCGAAGCCGTCGTCACCTCCGCCCGTTGCAGCGCGCCAATCCAACCCTGGGTTCCCTTCTCCACGAGTTGCAGTTCGGGGTGGGCCGACGCCGTCGCGTCCGAATCGTAATAATACCAATTGGTCGTCTCCGTCGGGCCTGCCTGCTCCGAGAGGGTGCGCGTGAGCAGCCGGCCCAATCGATCATAGGTCGACGTCGTCGCGTTGAGCGCCGCGTCTTGCTGGGAAACGACCTGGCCGAGCGCGTTGTTGAGATAAGACCAATTCCCCTTGTCGGGATCGGAAAGCGTGAGCTGGCGACCGAGTTCGTCGTACGTCGCGCTGATGGTCGGCGTCTGGTCTTTGAGCGCGGTCGTCCGCATCCGGCCGAAACCATCGAGATCGAAGGTAATCGACGGGGTGCTGGATGTCGCGCCGCTCGTATCCGAAAAGGTCGGCACATTATCCGCGTTCCAGACTTTGATCGTCTGGCCCTTGGCATTCACGACCGTCGAGGTCTTCTGCGCGTCGAGATCGGTCACCCCATACTTCGCCTTTACCTCCACCGTGGTGGCGCGTCCGTTGTACGTCGTGGTCGTCACGGTGCCGTTCGGCGCGGTCACCGTTGAAACGCGGCCGAGCGCGTCGTATTTGGTCTTGGTCCACAGCGGCGATCCGCTCGATCGATAAGGCAGCGAGACGCCGACCACCCGCCCGAGCACGTCATACACCGTATCGGTGATCGTGCTCGCGGAGCCGAAGCCCTCCTTGACGGACCGGATGGCACGGCCGAGCCGGTCATAGTACACCGTGACCGGCGGCTGCACCGTGGCTTCCGTCCGGACGGCATAGCTCGAGGAGGCGGTGATCGCGTCGTTGACTTCCGTCGGCGCCGCCACGGTCACCGCTTTCTTCCAGTCGCTCGCGCCGGCCTCCGTCCAGGCGAACGTCGTGTGCGTGCTCAATCCCTTCAGCACATCGGTCGTCGTCACTGCGCGCCCCATGGCGTCGTACAGCGTCGTCACCTGCGCGTTGTTGGCATCGGTGACGCTCACCGGGCGTCCAAACAAGGGATGATAGCTAGTGGCGGTCGTGTGGCGGTACGGGACGGCATTCGCCTGCGTCGTGGGCAGATCGAATCGGGCATCGAACACGGTGGCGTTGCCGACCGAGTACGAACCGATCGCCTGCAAGCCAGTCGCCGTGGTATTCGAAATCGAGGTGTCCGTCACGCGGCCGAGCGAGTCGCGCGTGTAGGTCGTCGTAAGATCGAGGTTGGCGTCCGTCGCATCGGTCGTCTCCGTTCCGACAAGCGGCGTAGAGCCAAAGTACGTGTATCGCTTCACCGGGGCGGCTTCAGTGCCGTAGCCCGGCGAGGTGACGGTCGTGGTGACGTTTCCGACCAACCCCGTCATCGAACCCACCGGGGTCAGATAATCGGTGGCAACGGTTTCAGTCAGGCCCGCGTCATAGGAGGTCGTGAGTTTCCTCAGGTTGCCGTAATAGAGCTTCCCCGGAAGGCCGAGCGATTGGATCGCCGAGTAGCTGGTAACGCCGGTCACGACGTTGGCGACGGTGCCGGTCGTCGCATACAGGTTACCGTTCGTGTCGCTCGCGTAGAAATTAGGCACGCCAGTGACCGTCGGGATACTGGTTTGCGGCGCCGTCTGGCTGTCGAAATTCGATTCGGCCCCGATCTGGATGTGCGCGCCGGGGGGCCGGGTTTTCGGAAACAACGCTTCCGGGGCCGAGTTCGGGCCCGTCGCGGTGACCGTGAAGTGCGGAGTGCTGGCGTCCTCCCAACGCGATTCGATGGCTTTGGAGATGAACGGATATACCGTTCCCCACCGCGTCGAGTCGGCGGCGGATTTCACCACTTCGTCGAACACGACCGTATTATCGTGCGCGGAGATGAAGCGGAATTGGCCATCGCCCAGGTAGCGATACGTCTCCTCTCGCGCGGTCAAACCCGTCATCGGGAACGACTGCGTGAGGAACTGGTATTTGAGCACGTTCGTCTGCGTATCGAGCGTGACGAAGCTGTGGAAGCCGAGCGAGCCGCGCCCCGAGAGGTCGAAACGATTGCCCGAATATTGATACTTGAAATGCGCTTGAGCACCCGCGCCCGACTCGCGCAAGACGTCGGAGACGACGTGTTGTCCTCCGCGCCGTTCGCGAATCGGGTATTTCACCGACGCCCCTGGCGTGTACACCGCATCCTCCGCAAGCGAGCTATACGCGATCTGGGTTTCCGCCCCGAACCCATCGGTTGCCTTCGTCAGCCGGTCCCAATGCGGTCCGACGCCCTTGACCAGAACAGGGCCGTAGCCGGTCGTGTCGTCGTAACGTGCGCTCAGCACGTAATCCGTCGCCCCGTCGCCATCGAAGTCGACGCTCTCGAGCGAAACGCCGCCGGTGCGGCCGGAGTCGAAGTCGGTGTATGGCGAATAATTGATCCCGCCGAAATTCAAGGCGTCGAGGTCCCAAAGCTTTTGGGGTGGGCCAAAGCCGGAAGGAGTCGCGCACTTCACCCACCAGCCGGAGCCATAAGGCGCATCGGCTCCTATGCCCCACAGATAATCGGGCAAGCCGTCGTGATTGAGATCCACGAAGAACATTCCGCCCGACTGCTGATTTTCGCTCGTGGTCTCGAACTTCGAGCTCGCGCTTTGATACTGGCCGCCACCGCC
>CBINOT010000254.1:0-7644 GCA_966252355.1 uncultured Opitutus sp.
CGCGGCTGTTCGAGACGCTGAAGTAACCGCGGCCGCAGCTCGTCGCATCGTCGTAGGTGAGCGTTTGGTTGCGGTTGGTATTTGCCGTGCGGAAGCCAGCGTAACCGCAGCCGTAGCAATCGCGGGTCGCCATGACGGTGCCGCCCGTATTCGCTTGGCTGTTGTTGTAGCTTTGGATGAGGACGCCGCAGCCACCCGAGTGGTCGTTGGCGGTGACGGTGCTAAAGCTGCTGCCCTGGATGCCCATGGTCTCGACGCCGTGCGAGCCAGTGCCGCTGACGTTGATGCTCGAGGTCAAGTGGAACGCCGCGCCCCACGAGCCTTTGCAGTTGTCGATGCGGTAGGCGATGCCGCCGCCCTGCCCGTTCACCGCGTAGAAATCTTGCGTGCTCGTGCTTTGGAAGTAGATGCCAAACCACGGCGAGGTGCCTTTCATGTTGATGTTCGAAGCGCCGCAGCTGCTCGAATTCCGCGTGTAGATCTGCGACGAGCCCGTGCCGGAGTTCGTCGACGTGATGGTCACGCCGTTGCCTTGGATCCAACGGTTCGAGCCGACATTCAACGTCGACGTATTGTTACCGGAGTTACGGATGTTGATGTTGCCCGAGCTCATGGCGTTGTTGCACGCGGTGACGGCGGCGCCCATGCTCGTGCCAGTGTACTTGGTTGAGCCGTCGACTTTGCCCGTCCAGGTGCTACCGGAGAGCGTGACTTCGCCCGTGGCGGCGATGGCGGACGTAGCGGCGAGGGCGCAAACAGCGAGAGCGATGGCAAGACGGCTCTGCTGCCGATTGGTGGTTTTATTCATTGGTCTGCATATGCCGATCCTGAGGAGCGGCGGGTTGTATTGGGGGTTACTTGCGGGTCGCACCAGGCGCGCAACGCGGAATGCGAAACGCGCCTGAATGCGAAATCTGCTGGGGGGTGTAAGTAACCGGGGTACGCCGGAAACTGCGCGCGAAGGACAAGCGGCGCGGGTTGACGACGCAAATCTAAGAAATGAGGAACAGTTCAGCACACATGAAAACTGTCCCGCGATGCGCACGCGAAGTCGCGAACGAGAAACGAGTAAGGCCGCGCAGTCGTCGCGCGACGATTCGGCAGGCCTCGTCGCACGGCGGTCGGAGGCCGCGCGCACGACGGCGAATTTTTATTCGCAAACGACAGCGAGCGGCGACTCGAGCGGACGGCGGCGCGCCGCGGCGCGAAGCCTTATTTTCCCACGGTCGCAGGCAGCGTGCCCGCCATCACCGTGATCATCTTGTCGGGGCGGATGAACTTGCGAATCGCGTCGTTCACTTCCTCCAGCGTCAGCGCCTCGAGGCGCCGCGGATATTCGTCGACCCACTCGGGACCGTAGCCCCGCTGTAGTGCGTTAAGTAATACGCTGGCGAGTCCGCCGGTGGTGGCGAGGGTGACTTTGTACGTGCCGGCGAGCGTCACCTTGAAATTCTTCAACTCGTCGGCGGTGACGCCCTCGGCCGAGAATTGCTGCAACTCGCGCCGCGTGGACGCGGCGCCTTTCTCGAGCAGCTCGGGCGCGAAGGTGCCTTCGATGTACCAGGAGCCGTCGGCAAAGGTGTCGCCGCTGAGCCGGGCGCCGATGCCGTAGGTGAGACCTTCGCGATTGCGCACGTGATCGAGCAGCCGCGCGGTGAAGAAGCCGCTGCCAAGCACCGCCGTCGCCATATTCAGCGGCTGGTAGTTCGGATCGGCGTAACGTAGCGACGAAGGCTGGCCGATCACGAAGGTCACGCTGGTTTTGCCCGGCATGTTGACCTGCTCGGTCGCGGCCGCCGCCGGCAGCGGCGCTTTCGGCGTGCTCGGAATGGGCTTGCCGCCGGTCCAGCCGCCGAAAGCGCTCGCCAGCGAGCGCTCGGCCCCGGCTTCGTCGATATCGCCCACGAGCACGATGCGGCAGGCCGCAGGTCCGTAGTTCGCGGCGTGAAATGCCTTCACCTGCTCGATCGTCGCGGCCTCGACATCCGCGAGATATTTTTCGTCGGCCGGGGGGCGGTTCGGATGGCCGGGCGGGAAGATCGCGCGTTCAAAGGCCGTCTCGGCGCGATAATTCGTGTCTTCCATTTCCCGCTTATGCTCGCCGGCCAGTTGCTTCTTCAGCTTGGCCAGCTCGGCCGGATCGAAACGGGGCGTGCGCAGTTGTTCGGCCAGCAGATCGATCACGAGCGGCAGATCCTTGCGCAGGCACTTTCCGGAAAAGTTCAACGTGTGCGTGCCCGACGCGAAACTCAGGGTCGCGCCCGCTTGCTCGAGCAACTCGGCGAGCGCGAACTTGTCGTGCTTCACCGTGCCTTTGTCGATCATCCCCGCGGCGAGATCGGCCAGCGCGCAATTTTCCGGCGGATTAAACACATCCCCGCCGCTCAACGCGCCGCGGATCGTTACCACGTCCTGAATCGAGGTCGGCAAGGTGACGACGTCCAAGCCCGCGATCGTGCGGCGATGGACCCGCGGCGCGATCAATGCGGTCGTCGGGGCGCCGCCAATCGCGGCAGGGGATTGGGGGTACGGCCCGACCTCCGGGCGGGCCGTTGTATTCACTTCGGAGCCCGCTCGGAGATCGGGACCTGCCTGATTCGTCTCCTCGCGATAAAAATTCGGCCGACGCGCCGCGGGATGCGCCGGGTCGCGCCACGTCGCAGCCGATTTTTCGCCTTCGGGCGCTTTGCCGCTTTCGCTCGGTTCCTGCTGCGGAATGAACCAGCCGGTCGTGCTTTGATCGCCGTGCAAATAGGTTTTCGCGACGCGCGCGACGTCGGCGGCCGTCACGGCTTTGATTTTTTCCGGGCCGTTCACGTAGTACGCCCAATCGCCGATCGCGATGCACTCGTTGATCTGTCCCGCGATGGCGAACGAGCCGTCGCGCCGGTAGGAGGTGCTGGCGACCAGCTTGTTGATCGCGCGGCTCACTTCGGCGTCCGTGACGCCGTTGGCCCGCACTTTGTCGACTTCGCCGAGCAGCGCTTGCTCGACCTTCTCGTGCGTGGCTTCGGGCGCGACGAGCGCGGTCAACGTGAAGAGCGAGTTGTCGTGGGTGAAGCCCTTCCCGGCGTCGGCATTGATGGCCAGGTTCGTGTCGATCAGCGCGCGATAGAGGCGGCTGGTTTTGCCGTCGCTCAGGACTGCGGCGAGGACCTCCAGCGCCGCTTCGTCCTGATGGAGCGCCGGCGGAGCCTTGTAGGCGATTTCGACGACGCCGACTTCGCCGGGGCGTTTGACGATCACGCGCCGCGGCCCGGTTTGCGGCGGCTCCTCGGTGTAGAGCGCCGGCAAAGGGTGGGGCGAGCGCGGGATGGCCCCGAAATATTGCTTCAGCAACGCGAGGGCCGCGGGAGCCTGGAAGTCGCCGATGATCGTTACCGTGGCGTTGTTCGGCCAATAGAAGGTGTCGTAGAACTCGCGCAGCTTCTCGATCGAGACCTTCTCGATGTCGGACCGCCAGCCGATGGTCGGGTGATGATAGGGGTGAGCGACGAACGCCGCCGCGGTCACCTCCTTGTCGAGCGCCTCGGCGGGATCGTTTTCGCCGCGTTCGAATTCGTTGCGGACGACCGTCATTTCCGGCTGCCGGTCTTCATCGCGCAGCAGCAGCCCGCGCATCCGGTCGGCTTCGAGCTGCACGGCGAGCTCGAGATGATCGCTCGGCAAATTTTCGTAGTAGTTGGTGCGGTCGAGCCAGGTGGTGGCGTTGTTGATGCCGCCGATGCGGTCCATCATCGTGTCGAAGCTCTTGCCGACCGACGCATTGAAGTGCGTGCTGCCCTTGAACATCATGTGCTCGAGGATGTGCGTGGCGCCGGTCGTGCCGGTGACTTCGTTGCGCGAGCCCACGCGAAACGTCACCATGAAGGTGAGGACCGGGGCGGAGTGATCCTCGAGCAGGAGCACATCGAGACCGTTGGCATCGAGGGTGTACTCGGCGATGCCGCCAGCGGTTTTTACCGCGGTGAAGCCGGCGACGGACGCGGGCTTCGTTTCCGCACCGTGGACCAAGGTCACGAGCGCAACGACACAGCACAGCAAGGCGGGGAACCGTTTCATGGAGGGTGAGGGTAAAGGAGCCGGCACCATGACGTGAACGCGTTCCGGCGCCAAGTCGTTACACGCGAAATTGCCGCGACGCTCCGTTTGTAGCTGGGCTCCGCGAGCCCGGCTTCAGGAGCGCTTCGTGGTGCATGCCACTTGGCCGGGGTCTGGCGGGCGACGCGGCTCCCGACTGCCGAGTTGCGGCAACGAGCTGGGGCCGCATGGTGCGGGCATGCACCTGTTCACGCGCGTTACGCAGGCGTCCGGAATGTTCGTCGGAATCATGCTGGCCATCGTGTCCGCCCGCGCCCAGCCGGCGTCGCGCGCGATGCAACTCGACGATTTGTTTCGGCTGCATCGCGTCACGGATCCGCAGATTTCGCCCGATGGCCGGCGGATCGCCTACGTCGTGACCGACGTGGTGAAGGAGGAGAACACGACCAATAGCGACATCTGGATCGTGGACACGGATGGCTCGGCCGCGCCGCGCCCGCTCACGCATTCGCCGAAGCACGATCGGCATCCGCGGTGGTCGCCCGATGGGAAATGGATCGCCTTCGAATCGACGCGCGACGGCGACCCGCAGGTGTTTCTGCTGCCGCTCGACGGCGGAGAGCCGCGCAAGCTGACGACGCTGTCGACCGGCGCCTCGCAGCCCGTGTGGTCGCCGGATGGAAAGTCGCTCGCGTTCGTGTCGGCGGTGTTCCCGGAGTTTTCCGAAAAGCCCTTCAGGGAATCCGACCGCCTGAATCGCGAGAAGCAGGACGCGCGGAGCAAGGCGAAGGTCAAAGCGCGCGTGTTCGATCACCTCTTGTTTCGGCATTGGGATTCGTGGGTGGAGGACAAGCGTCAGCATCTCTTCGTCGTCGCGCTGAATCCCGACGGCACCGTGGCGGCGGAGCCGCGCGACGTGACGCCGGGCGAAAACGACGGCGTGCCTACGTCCGACACGTTCAGCGTGGGCGACGACTTCGCCTTTTCGCCGGATGGCCGGGAGATTGTGACCACGGCGCCGCCGCTGCCGATCCGCGAGCAAGCGTGGAGCACCAATTACGATCTTTGGGCGATCGATCTGCAGACCGGACGACGCCGCAACCTCACCGCGCAGAATCTGGCCGCCGACGGTTATCCGCGGTATTCGCCCGACGGTCGGTATCTCGCCTATCGCGCGCAGAGCGTCCCCGGCTTCGAGGCTGACCGTTGGCAATTGTGGGTGCTCGATCGCACCACGGGTGAGCGTCGCAGCTTGACCGCCGGCTGGGATCGCTGGGCGGACAACTTCGTCTGGGCGCCGGACGGAGCATCGCTTTACGTGCAAACGCAGGACAAGGCGACCGAACCGATTTTCAACGTGCCGTTGCACGACGGCGCGATCGCGCCGGTGGTCGTCGAGGGGACAAATACCAGCGTCGCCGTTTCGCCCGACGGGCGTTGGCTGGCGTTTTTGCACCAAACGCTGACGCAGCCCGCGGAGATCGCGCGTTTCGATTTGGGTCATCCTCCGGCGCGGCAAATCACGGCCACCAATGCATCGCTGCTCGCCCCGCTTGCGTTCACGCGGCCGGAATCCGTGACGATCCCCGGCGCCGGCGGCACGCCGGTGCAGCTATGGATCGTGCGGCCGCCGTTTTTCGATCCGACGAAAAAATATCCGCTCGTGTTTTGGGTGCACGGCGGTCCGCAAAGCGCCTGGCTCGACGCTTGGTCCACCCGTTGGAACGCGCAGATCTGGGCCGCGCAGGGCTATGTGCTCGCGCTGCCGAATCCGCGCGGCAGCACCGGATTTGGCCAGCAGTTCACCAACGAAATTACGCGCGATTGGGGCGGGCGCGTGTTTGGCGATCTCATGGCAGCGCTCGCGTTCATGAAGCAGCAACCGTACATCGACACCGGTCGAATGGCCGCGGCAGGCGCGAGCTATGGCGGGTACATGATGAACTGGTTCGAGGGGCACGTGCAGGACTTCCGCTGCTTGGTGAACCACGATGGCGTGTTCAACTTTCACTCGATGTACGGCACGACCGAGGAATTGTGGTTCGACGAGTACGAGCATGGACAGCCGTGGGAAAACCCCGAGTTCGAGAAATTCTCCCCGCATCGCGCGGCGGCCGCGTTCGCGACGCCGATGCTCATCATCCATAACGATCTCGATTTCCGGGTGCCGGTCTCGGAAGGACTACAGGCGTTCACGGTGCTTCAGCGCAAAGGCATCCGGTCGAAGCTGCTGATGTTTCCCGACGAAGGACACTGGGTGTTGAAGCCGCAGAACAGCGAACTCTGGCACCAGACGATCTTCGAGTGGCTCGGCGAATATCTCGGAAAAAGAGATTGAATGACGCGCGGGGTCTCCGAGCCCGCCATCTCAACTCTCGCACCGCGTCGGCCGTAAGTAATCAGTACGAACGAGCGGCGTCGAACTTTGAAAAAACTGAAAGCTGAATTCGGTGCCCGATACAGGCACCTCTTTCAGCTTTTCAGCGTTTGAGGATTTAAACTTTTCGCTTCCTGCTACGGCCCGCGTCGCTGTTTCGAGGGCGGGCGCGCTTTGTCTTTATTTTCGCCGCGGGTCGGGCCGACGGTATCGGCCGATACTGCTCCGCGTTCGCCGAGCGGGGCAGGTTGTCCCTCGGTTGTATCTTTGACTGTTTGTCGCTCCATTTCCGAGTTGAGCTCGGCACCGATCAGCACGGATAGCGCGGACAACCAGAGCCACATCAAGAAGACGACGACGGCGCCCAACGAGCCGTAGGTCTTGTCGTAGCTCGCGAATTTCGCGACGTACAACGAGAACAGGCCCGAAGCGGCGAGCCAAAGGAGCGCCGCGGCGCTGGCACCCCAGCTGACCCAGGACCATTTCGCGTCTTCTCGACTCGGGCCGTAGCGATACACGACCGACAGGCCGCCGACGAAGCCGGCGACGAGAATCGGCCATCGGACCCAATTCAGCACGGCGTCGATTTTTGTGCCGAAGCTCAGGTGTTCCAACATCGCCGGCAGCACCGCGACGAGTGCGATCGCGATCAAGGCGCCGATGATGGCGCCAAACGTGAGCACGAGCGCGATCAGGTTCAGCTTGATGAAGCTCCGCTTCTCGCGCTCGCCGTATGAAATGTTCAACCCCTGGATCAGGGCCTTCGTGGCGCCGGCGCTGCTGTACAGGGCGATCAGCAAGCCAACGATCGTGCTGATGCTCGCCGTATTCGTATTCGACGTGATGCGTTTCAGCTGTTGCTCGATCAAGGGCAGGACTTCGCCGGGTAGAATGCGGGCGAACGCGGTGACTTGGCCGCCGACTTGCGCGGGATCCGAGATCAAGCCGTAGATGCCGATCGTGGCCGCGAGCGCGGGCACGACGGCAACGAACGCATAGAAAGCGACGCCGGCGGCAACGATCGTGATATTGTCGGTCGAAATCCGTTTGCCGGTCCGCGAGAGAATATCGAGCCAGCCCTTCGGCGGCACCTCCTGCGGTTTCTCGGCATGGCGGCCTCGATCGGCCTCGTGCGCGTCAGCGGGACTCGCTTTCGGTTTTTCGCTTTCGCGTATTCCCATGGTGTGAGGGCGCGGACGGGAGGGCCGGTCCGCAGAGTGCGGACC
>CBINOT010000255.1:0-7518 GCA_966252355.1 uncultured Opitutus sp.
AACCCCGCCGTCCCTTGGCTCCCCTCTAGCCTCCTCTAGCCCGGATATTTCACAGCAAAACGAATCAAGCCATCGCCACAGAGGTCTCAGAGCTCCGGCACAGAGGCAGCAGGAGGCTTCAATCTGTGTCGGGATTTATGATGCGAAGGGATCGTTTGGGCAAAATCAGCGCTCGTGGATTAGTCTCTATGACCCAACGTTTGTGATCGTTGGAGCGTGAATTTGCGGGCTAGAGAGATGGCGCGAAGGGCCGGGGTCGTTCTCTTAGGCGATCGCGCGGGCACCCTTGATGTGCAGAATGACCTCTTCGACTTTCTGCACGATCGCTGCCGGGGAAAAAGGCTTCACCACGTACGAAGTCACGTTGTGCCGCACCGCTTCGGTCACGGTTTGCCGCGTGCTGGTGCCGGTGCAAAGAATGATCGGCAGGCCAACGAGTTTCTGGTGCTGCCGGACGCGCGCGAGCAGCGCGAGGCCGTTCACGCGGGGCATGGCAAGGTCGAGGATCAGCAGGTCGAAGCTGCGGTCGGGGTCCGTCAATACCCACCAGGCCTCATCGCCATCGCTGGCGAAAGAGATTTGTTCACGGGGAACGATGGTTGAAAGCGCGTCGCGGAGGAGGAAACGGCAACAATCATCATCGTCGACAACGAGGATGCGCATGAGCGTGCTTAGGGTTGGTTTCCCCAATCGACCGGCTTGCGGGCTTCTTGAGATTTTTCCCGAAAAAGTGTTTCGGCCCGCTCGCCGCGCCGCTGCCCTGCCTCGGACTAATTTCGTCCTCGTCAAAACTGTCCGATTTCCGGATAACCGTCGCCTCTATGAACCCTGTTCTGCAGCTATTGATCGACGGCGGCAGCCTCACGACCAGCCAAATGGCGAAGGTCGCGGGTCTGACCGAAACCGAGGTTAATCAGCACCTGGAACAGTTGAAGAAGGACAAAATCTTCCTCGGCTGGCGTCCGGTGCTCGATCTTTCTCGTGAAGCCGCCGCCGGTGCCGCAGTTCGGGCTGTCATCGAGGTTCGGATCACCCCGGAGCGGGGCGGTGGATTCAATCGTCACGCGGACCGCATCAGCCGGTTCGACGAGGTCGAATCCTGCTACCTCATGTCCGGCGGTTACGATTTGCTCGTGTTCGTGCGGGGAGCGTCGCTGCAAAAAGTCGCGGCATTCGTCTCCGAGAAGCTCTCGACGATCGAGGGCGTGCTCTCCACCTCGACGCATTTCATTCTGCGGTGCTACAAGGAGCAGGGCTTCCTGCTCGAAAACGGCGAAAGCCAGCCGAACCGCCAAGCGGTCGCGCCTTAACGCTCAGCCCTGTTCACCATGAGCACCGATCCGAAACGATGGGTGGCGGGACATGTGTCCACGCTGCCGAAGAGCGGCATTCGCGACTTTTTCGAGCTCGTCGCGAAAATGAAAGGCCAGGATGTGATTTCGCTGGGCGTCGGCGAACCCGACTTCGTCACGCCCTGGCATGTGCGCGAGGCCGCGATCTACGCCCTCGAAAAGGGCAAGACGTACTACACGTCCAACCTCGGCATGCCCGAGCTCCGCAAGGAAATCTCCCGCTACGTCGAGGAGCACTTCGGCATTAGCTATCGGCCGGACGATCAGATCATCGTCACGGTCGGCGTCAGCGAAGCGCTCGATCTGGCATTCCGCGCGTTCTGCAATCCGGGCGACAAGGTGATGTTTCACCAGCCGTGTTACGTCAGCTATCATCCGAGCATCACGCTGGTTCACGGCGTCGGCATCGCCGTGCCCACGTTCGCGAAAGACAATTTCGCGCTGACCGCCGAGGCGCTGCGCGCCGCGTGGCAGCCGGGTGCGAAGATCCTGATGCTGAACTTGCCGTGCAATCCGACGGGCGGCACGTGCAGCCGCGAGCAGATCGAAAAAATCGCGGAGTTCTGCCGCGAGAAAGACCTGCTCGTGCTCAGCGACGAAATCTACTCCGAGCTCACCTTCGAAGGCACGCACACGAGCATCGCATCGCTGCCAGGCATGGCCGAGCGCACGATCTTCCTCCACGGTTTTTCGAAGGCGTTCGCGATGACCGGCTGGCGCATCGGTTACGCCTGCGGCCCGGCGACGTTGATCGACGCGATGATGAAGGTGCACCAATACGCCATGATGTGCGCTTCGATCATCGCGCAAGAAGGCGCGCTCGAGGCGCTGAAGCACGGCTGGGAAAACGTGGTGAAGATGCGCGAGCAATATCATCGCCGCCGCGATTTGATCGTCCGCCGCTTCAACGAAGTCGGGCTCAAATGCCATTTGCCGCGCGGCTCGTTCTACGCCTTCCCCGACGTCACGCCGTCCGGCCTGAGCGAGAAGGAGTTCGCCGTCGGCCTGCTCCAACAAGAAAAGGTCGCCGTCGTCCCTGGCACTGCTTTCGGCGACAACGGCCGCGGCCATGTCCGCGCCTGCTTCGCCACGGCCTACGATCAAATCATCGAGGCCTGCGACCGCGTCGAGCGGTTCGTTGCCGGGGCGAGAAAATCGAAGTAGCGAGCATCGAGTAGCGAGTAGCGAGCAGGTTGCTCCCGCTCGCCACTCGGTTTTCCTACTCGCTACCCGCTACTCACTCCTCGCTACTTCCATACCATGAATCGCATCGTCGCCATCGTCGGCCGACCCAACGTCGGCAAGAGCCGCTTATTCAATCGGCTCGCGCGGCGGCGCATCTCGATCGTGCACGATCAGCCAGGCGTGACGCGGGACGTTATCTCGACCGACGTCGAGGACGGCCAATACACCCTGCTCGATACGGGCGGCATCGGCTATAAGGGCGTGGACACGCCGGCCGCACTGACCAAAGCGTCGGAGCAGCAAGTCGATTTTGCGATCGCGACCGCGTCGTTGATTCTCTTCGTGGTCGATGGCCTCAGCGGCCTTTCTTCGCTCGACGAGAAGATCGCGCAGATGCTGCGTAAGAGCAAAAAGAAGGTCCGCCTCGTTGTGAACAAGGCCGACTTCGACGACGACAAGATCGCGTTGGACGAGGCGTATCGGCTCGGTCTCGGCGAACCGCTCCGCGTTTCCGCCGAACACGGCCGTGGCGAAGCCGACCTGCGCGAAGCCATCATCGAGGCGCTCGGGCCCGAGCCGGCAATCGTGGAAGGCGAGGGGACGAAGACCGCCAAGGACCCGCTCTGCATTTGTTTCATCGGCCGCCCCAACGTCGGTAAATCCTCGCTCAGCAATCGGCTGCTCAAAAGCGATCGGCTGATCGTCAGCGATGTTCCGGGCACGACTCGCGATGCGATCGAGCTGCCGTTCGAGTTCGAGGGACGCGATGGCAAACGCTATCCGTTTCGCCTGATCGACACCGCGGGCATCAAAGCCGCTACCAAGCTCGCATCGCCGGTGGAGTATTTTTCCCGGCTGCGCTCGCTCGATGCGATCAAGAAGACGGACGTCGTGTTTCTCGTGCTCGATGCCCTCGAAGGCGTCACGCAGCAGGACAAGGCGATCGCGGGCGAGGCCATCAAAGAGGGCAAGCCGATCGTCATCGTCGTCAACAAGTGGGACCTCGTGCAAAAAGCGTTCAAGCAGCGCGGTGGCTTCGAGCCGTACAAGAGCGAACGCGATTATCGCGAAAAATACGAACACGCGCTGTTCACCCAGCTGTTCTTCACGCCCGGTTCCCCGGTGATTTTCGTTTCCGCCATGACCGGTTATGAGGTCGATCGGATGCTGAACGCGGCGGTGAAGCTCAACCGCACGCTCGATAAGAAACTCCCGACGGCGAAGCTCAATCAGTTGCTCGGCTTTCTGACGGAGCGCACCCCGCCACCCGCCGTCGGCGGACGCCGCTTCCGAATCTACTACGCGACGCAAACCGGCAATCGCCCGTTCCGGATGCGGCTCTTCTGCAATCGCGAGGAGAAGTTGACCGAAAGTTATCGCCGTTATCTCGAGGCCGGCGTCGTGAAGGAATTCGAGCTGCAAGGTTGCCCCGTGTTGTTCGAACTCGAGGGCAAGAAACGCGAAGACCGCTCCGGCGAAATGGGCGGCGGCGAGACCCGCGCGCGTCCGACGCCGAAGTGGAAGAAGGCCGAAGGGCGCGAGACGCTGGAAGACTAGACGCGCGGCGCCTAGCATGTCCCGAATGCCAGCGCTGCGCCTGATCTTTCTCGGTTCCGATCCGATCGCGTTGCCGCTTTTGAATTGGTTGGCGGGCGAAGGCAGTGCCATTGCGAATGTCGTGGGGGTGTTCACGCAACCCGATCGCGCTACGGGCCGAGGACAGAAGGTGCAGCCGAATGCGATCAAGGAGTGGGCGTCGGCGTGCAGTTTGCCGGTCCTTCAGCCCGAAAAGCTCACCCCCGACGTTCGCCTGCAAATGGCCGGGTTTCGCGCGGATGTAGCGCTCGTGATGGCGTATGGCCACATCTTGCGGGATGACTTCATCGCGACGCCGCGCCTCGGCACCCTGAATCTCCACACGTCGTTGTTGCCGCGCTACCGGGGCGCGTCGCCGATCCAAACGGCGATCGCGAACGGCGATCGAGAGACAGGCGTCACGCTCATGCGCATTGTGCGGAAGCTCGACGCTGGCCCGATCGCCGACGTCGAGCGCGTAAGCATCGGGCCGCTCGATACGGCGCTGGACATCGAGGCAAAACTGGCGACCGCCTGCGTGCCCTTGCTCGCGCGCGCGTTGCCGCGTCTCACCGACGGCACGCTGCCGTTCATCGAACAAGACGACGCTGCGGCAACGTATTGCCGAAAGTTGGAGAAGGAGGATGGCGCCGTGGATTTCGCCGCGCTGGCCGCCGCCATCGCCGCCCGCATCAACGGTCTCTTCCCTTGGCCCAGCTGCACGATCGAGCTCAACGCCCAGCCCGTGAAGCTGGGCTTGGCCGATGTATTGCCGAGGGAATCTCGAAGTAACCCATTAGGTGACATTACCTCTGAGCCGGGGCCGGTGTTGGGTGCGGATGCGGACGGACTGCTGGTCCGGGCCGGCGATGGAGTCGTGCGGCTGCGCCGACTGCAACGACCGGGCGGCAAGATGTTGCCGGCGGGAGAGTTTTTGCGCGGCTTTGCCGTGGCGGCCGGATCGAGGATTCCTTCGCGGACGATGCGCGCGCTGGTCGAGAAGCGCTGAGGGCTGCGCGTCGATTGAGTCTCGCCAAATAAGCCTGACGGTAGGGCGAGGCGTCTCGCCGAGCCGTTTGGACCAGGGCGGACTCGAGCCGGTGCAGGGGCCGCGGCTCACCGAGGACGGTTCGCCCTACCACGGAGAATTTTCGTTACGGTATCCCACGAGGTTCAATAGGTACGAAATCGTTACGCACGGTGGGGCCGGTGAAAGGATGCGATTCTGGACGGACGGCGTGTGCGAGTGACAACCCGCTTGTTTTCGCCACCGGTTTCCGCAATCTCCGCGAACATGCGGAAATTTTTGCTGATCGCTTGCGCGGGAGTGAGCACGGCGCTGGGCCAAACCGGTCCTTCGCAAATCGACTTTGCGAATTTACGCGAAGACGTGCGCGGACTGACGCAGCGCGTGAGCGAGCTGTCGTTGCGCGTCGAGCAGCTCGAACGCGAAAACAACGACCTGCGCCAGCGCTCGTCGACCGCGTCGCAAAACTACGCCACGCTTTCCCAGCTCAACCAGGCGATCGACGACCTCAACCGTTCGGTGCGCTCGGAGGTTGCAGCCGCCAAGACCGATACGTTGCAGCACGTCGCCGCCCAGATCGAGAAGCTCGCGAAGCAGACGAATGCCGCCCTCGATTCGGTGGCTAAAGCGCAAGCGACCCGGCCCGCCGTCCAATCGGCCTTCGCCGACGATTATGCGAAGGAGGGCGTGAGCTACACCGTGCACAAGGGCGATACGCTCGCGCTGATCGCGAAAAAAACCGGTGCGCGCGTGCAGGATATCGTCAACGCGAACAAGATCGGCGATCCGTCGAAGATCGTCGCCGGCCAGACGCTTTTCATCCCTAACCCGCCTAACAGCTCAGCGAAATAGTCATGTCGGCAGCACCCTCCAAATCTCGTCTCGGTCGCGGACTCGGCGGCCTCATCGCGGCTGCCAAACCGGCCGCCAGCGCCGCTCCCGCTCCCACACCGACGCCGGCAACAACCCCCGCCGCGCCCGCGAGCGCTGCTTCCGCTGTGCCGACGCCCACGGGTGCGCCCGGCTATCTCGAGATCCCCGTCAGTCACGTCGAACCGAGCCCGTACCAAGCGCGCCGCGACATCACGCCGGAGCAACTCCACGAGCTCGCCGAAAGCATTCGTTCCGAAGGGCTGCTGCAGCCGATCGTCGTTCGCAAGGCGGGCGACAAGTTTCAACTCATCGCCGGCGAGCGTCGTTGGCGCGCATTTCAGCTCCTGAAAATCAAGGCGATCCCGGCGCGGATCGTGGAGGCCAGCAACTCCTCGTCCGCTGCGCTGGGCTTGATCGAAAATTTGCAGCGCGAGGGGCTGAACCCGATCGAAGAGGCGCATGGCTACGCCAGCCTCATTCGCGATTTCGACCTGACGCAGGAAACCGCCGCCGAGCGTGTCGGCAAGGGCCGCGCCAGCGTCGCGAACGCGTTACGGCTGCTGGGCCTCGATGCCGAGATCCAAGGCTACGTCGCGAAGGGCCTCATCAGTGTCGGTCACGCAAAAGTCCTGCTTGGCATCGAAGATCCCGCGCAACGCATGGTGCTCGCCCGTCGCGTCATTGAAGAGGGCCTGAGCGTTCGCGTGACGGAGAAACTGGCCGTGACGGCGAAAGCGGCCGGCGGCACCGGCGCCGCGCGCACGGCCCGACCCTCGGCGGTGTCGCCTAAGGACGCGGCGACCGTATCTGGGATCGAGAAGAAGCTTACGTCGCATCTCGGTGCCCGCGTTGCGGTCCTGCATACGCCGAAGAAGGGCAAGATCGTCATCGAATACCGCGGCAACGAAGACCTGCAACGCTTGCTGGAAAAGCTCGGCGTCGAGGCGTAACGTCCGACGTTGCTTCGTTTCGGTTGTAGCTGAGCTCCCTGAGCCCGGCCTCTGCGATCTCTCTGATCGCGCCGCTTCCGAACGATTCAAGGCCGGGGTCGAGGACCCCAGCTACAACCGGGCAGAGGCGCCCCGTGGCTGTCCGTCCCGCTGCGCCTAGAGCGCCATTGACAAGCGTCAAACACACCTGCTCTCCTAGACCCTTTCTATGGGCATCGCACTCGGAGTCCTCACCTTCATCCTCATCCTCGTTTCGCTGTTTTTGATCCTGGTCGTGCTCGCCCAGAAGTCGAAAGACGGCGGCATGGGAGCCGCTTTGGGCGGCGGCGCGGCGGAAGCTGCCTTTGGCGCGGAGACGAACAACGTGCTCAGCAAGTCCACGATCTATTCGGCGGTTCTGTTCTTCGTTCTCGCGTTCGTGCTGTATCTCGGCCGCATTTACGAGCGCACCCACGCCCGCAACACGGCCGGCAGCGCCCTCCCGACGATCGCCGCTCCGGCGACTCCAGCGCCCGCGCCGGCTCCTGCTACCTCGCCGCTTTCCGCGCCGCCGGCC